>JBPOIX010000322.1:0-14165 GCA_052034175.1 Actinomycetota bacterium | reverse complement strand
GTCATGGTCGTCACGCTACGTCAGAAGCGCACCATGCAGACCCGTGGGCCGCGCACCTGGCCGCCCGCCCAGGTGACGGCGGCGGGGTCCTCCAGCTCGAACTCGGGGATCCGCTCGAGGAACGTCTGCAGCGCCACGCGCAACTCCAGCCGGGCCAGGTTGGAGCCAGCGCAGCGGTGGATGCCCGCGCCGAACGCCACATGGCGGTTGTGCTCGCGGTCGAGGATCACTTCGTCCGGCCGGTCGAACTGGCGCGGGTCGCGGTTCGCCGCGGGGAACGACATCAGCACTCGGTCGCCGGCCTTCATCGGGCAGCCTTCGTACTCGGTGTCGCGGTCCACCAGGCGGGCCATCGTGACCGGGGCGTACGCCCGCAGCAGCTCCTCGATGGCCATCGGCCACAGGTCCGGGTTGTCGCGCAATTGGCGACGATGCTCCGGGTGCTGGGCCAGGTGCCACAGCGACGCGCCGATTGCGGACCATGTGGTGTCCACGCCGGCTACGAGCATCAGGTTGCACACCCCGTGCACATACTCCTCGGGCACCTTCTTCCCGTCGACCTCGCTGTTCAGCAGGGTCGTGATCAGGTCGTTCTCCCGCGGGTTGGCCTTACGATCGTCGATCTGCGCCTTGAAGTAGTCGAGGATGGCCATCCGGTTCTCCATGCGCACCTTGGGGTCGGTGAGCCCTGCCTCCAGCACGCCGCGCACCCACCCGGTGAACGTGTCGCTGAGGTCGGTGGGTACGCCGAGCATGGTGGCGATGACGCGCACCGGGATCTGCTGCGCGTACTGGGCGGCCGCGTCGCCGCGTCCGTCGGCGATGAACTCGTCGATCAGCTGGTTGCACAGGTCGCGGGTGCCCTGTTCGTACTTGGCCACCGCTTGCGGGGCGAAGAACGGCAGGATCATCCGGCGGTGCCAGTGGTGCTCCGGGGGGTCGCTGCTGATCGGTGGCGCGGCCACTGCGGCGTAGGCGCTCTCCAGCTGTTGCGGTGGCGGCGCCGTGACCAGGATCTGGCGCGACGTGAACACGTCGTACTCCTGGGCGATCGCCACGATGTCCTCGTACCGGGTCGGCATCCACGAGCCGCCCCAACGGTCGGTGTGGGCGATCGGGCAGCCGGACTCGCGGATCTCGTCCATCACGGGGAACGGGTCGAGGATGAAACCCCGGTCGAAGATGTCGTAGTCCGTCAGCGGGTCGATGCGAGGGTCGTCGGTGGTGGTCATGGTCACTCCTCGATCACGATCGCCCGCTCGGGGCAGTTGCCCTCAGCGCGGCGGGTCTTGGCTTCCAACTCGGCGGGGATGTCGCCGTCGATGAGGACCACGGCGTTGCCGTAGTCGTCGCTGCCGAACACCTCGGGGGCAGCGATGGCACACATCTGGTGGCCGTGGCAGCTGCCGTCGTCGACTCGGACTTTCATGTGGGTGCTCCTTCGTGGGTGGGCGTGGGAGATCTGCGGGGGTCGCCGGCGGCAGTGCGGCCGGTGAGTGCGAGACGGCGCAGTTGATCGGCGGCGTCGCTGCTGGACGGGCGGGCGCGCCCGGTGGCACCGGCCTCGACCCACCAGCGGAGGACTTCGACGACCTGGCCGGTGAACGAGTGCACGGCAAGCTCGGCGTCCGCCACCAGCGGCGGGAGGCCACTCGCCGTCGCGGCGTCGTCGATCTCGGCGACGACTGCCGCCACCCGAGCGGTGAACGTCCTCAGTGCCACGCCGTCGCCCTCGCCGCGCAGCACGACGCGCAGGCGATCGGGGTTGCGTTCGGCGTCCTCGAAGAGCATCAGGAGGCGGTCGGTGCCGGCGTGCTGGAAACGATCCAGCACGTCGCGCACCACCTGCTCGGCAATGGCCAGCAGGAGGTGCTCCTTGTCGCGGAAGTGGGTGTAGAAGGTGGCGCGGGTGACCCCGGCGCGTTCCACCAGCTGGTCCACCGTGATGGCGCGGTAGCCGACCTCGAGGCAGAGCGCCACCATCGCGTCGTGCAGGGAACGGTGGGTGCGGCGCACGCGGGGATCCGCGTGCGCCACCGCGGCGCCGGCGTCGGCGCGCCCCAGCGTGATGGTCCCCCCGGTCATCGCGGGGCACTGTACTCACTTCTGGACGGTCTGTCCAGAAGTTGCGGCCGTGCGTTCAGCCCATCACGGAGTTGCTGGTGATGGCCGGGCGACGGCGGCGGGAGAACGCGCCGAGGTTGATCGGGCGGCCGGTGCGTGCGCCCGTGAACTGCACGGGCTCCTCGTCGTGGTCGTGCCCAGCGGCCTCGTGGTCGATGACCGCGGCCATGAACTGCCCGGCGATCGGGGCGTTCTTGAACTGGTTGCCGCTGGTGCCGCACGCCATGAAGAACCCGGGCAGGTCGCTCTTGTCGTAGAACGGCACCCAGTCCTCCGCGACGTCGTACAGAGCGGCCAGGCCGACCGGCTGGTGCGGCACGCCGAACTCGGGAATGCGGCGGGCAAGGCGCATCATGCTCACCTCGAACTGCTCCACGGTCGGGTACGGGTCGAGGGTGTCGGCGTCGTCCACCCAGTGCAGGTCGTCGCATGCCGGCTCGGTGCCGCCCACCAGCCACGTACCGCCAACCTGCGGCCGCAGGTACTGGCCGATGTCCATGTCCGCCACGGCCGTCATGCCGGCCGCCAGGGTCAGCGCCTCGGGGGCCTGCACGGTGAACATCTCCTGGCGTAGCGGGCGATGCGCGAGATGGATGCCCTCGGCAACACCCGCCAGCCGGTTGAGGCGGCTGCTGTGCGGCCCGGCCACGTTCACCACCACGGGCGCCTTGAGCACCTCTCCACCGGCCAGCCGTACGCCGGCCACCCTGCCGCCGGCGGTTTCGAAGCCGACCACCTCGCTGTGCAGGCGGAAGGTGGCGCCGTGCCCGCGTGCCGCATACGCCAGGTTGCGAGCGGCCAACGCCGGGTCGTCGATGAAGCCGGACTCCGGTTCGAGGATGGCACTCAATGGCGCCGCGGCATCGTCGGTGAATGCAGGGTCGTCGATGCGTTTCGGCGGGAAGTAGGCACCGACGTCCAGGCCCGGGTAGCGGGCCTGCAGCGCGGCGGCATCGAGCGTCTCGTAGGCGATGCCCACCTCCTGCCACAGCCGTTCGATCTGCGCCGTGTTGTCCCCGGGTGTGCGGAACACGGCCATCCCCGTGCGCACGAATCGCGCCATCCCGTCCGGGTCGACCGCGCCCAGGTGCCCGGACCAGTCGTGCCACATGGCCGCGGCCTCCCACGACGCCAACACACCCTCCAGCGTGGAATAGCTGAAGCGGATGATCGACGCCGACGAGCTCGTGGAGCCGGCCCCGGGCGCCGCAGCCTTGTCCACCACCACGACTCGACGACCGCCACGAGCCAGCTCGAGCGCCACCGACGACCCGATGACCCCCGCGCCAATGACAACCACATCTACGTGTTCGGCCACCCAGCCAGGCTAGTCGCGACCCCCGCTGCCACGCGGTTGGCCAGTAGCCCTCATCCAGACGGCGACCTGGCAGCGCTGTCGAACGCGTTCGACCATGACGCCGTCCTCAGGCGACGGCGGCGCCGAACAACTTGCCGACCAGCATGGTGATGCCCATCGCGGCGATGCCGCCGAGGACGACCCGGGCCATCGGGCGGGCGGGCGGGGCACCGCCGGCGCGTGCGCCGGTGTAGCCGAGCACGAACAACGCCACGACGGACACCGACAGGATCACCATGATTCGCGCCGAGGTGGCGGCGATCGACGCGGCGACGAGCGGGATCGCCGCACCGACACCGAAGGCGATGGCCGAGCTGACCGCGGCCTGCATGGGGCGCGCCAGGTCGTCCTGCTCGATGCCCAACTCGTCGCGCAGGTGGGTGCCCAGTGCATCGTGCGCGGTCAGCTCCACTGCCACCTCCCGGGCGAGCTCCGGGGACAACCCCTTGCCGCGGTAGATGCCGGTCAGCTCGTCCAACTCGTGGTCGGCCAGGTGTTCGAGCTCCCAGATCTCCTTGGCGATGTCGCTGCGCTCCGTGTCCCGCTGCGAGGCCACCGACACGTACTCCCCCAACGCCATGCTGACCGCGCCGGCCACCAGGCCGGCCATGCCGGCCGTGAGGAGGGTGGAGCGGGAACTGTCCGCCGCAGCCATGCCCAGCAGCAGGGCGGCGGTGGAGATGATGCCGTCGTTCGCGCCGAGCACCATCGCCCGCAACCAACCGACGCGGTGGGCGTAGTGCCCCTCGCTGTGTTTCGCCATGACCTCAACCTATCGAGAGGGTCAGCGGTGTGAGCCGGGCACCCAGCTGTGGAGCACCTGGTAGTAGTTCGCCCGCTCGTACACCTGCGGGTCGGGCACATTGCGGCGGCTGACGCTGCCACGCAGCTCGCCCACGGTTTCGTAGTCGCGGTCCAGCATCCACTCGCGGATGAAGCGCTCCATCACCGCCAGGTGCTCCGGGCCGTGCTTCAGCAGCGCGGCCGTGGTCATCACCACGTCGGCGCCGGCCAGCAGCAGCTTCAGCGCATCGGCTCCGTCGTGGGCGCCGGTGGTGGCCGCCAGCGAGCACGTGACGTTGCCGTAGAGGTTGGCGATCCAGTGCAGCGGCAGGCGGGACTCGGTGGAGGTGCTGAGCACCAGGCGCGGCACCACGTCGAGCGAGTCGAGGTCGATGTCGGGCTGGTACAGCCGGTTGAACAGCACCAGGCCGTCCGCCCCGGCGTCCTGCAACCGCAACGCGAGGTTGCCGAGCGCACTGAACCACGGGCCGAGCTTCACCGCCAAGGGCACCGTGATCTCCGCCTTCACCGCCTCGACGAGGTCGACGTAGCGCTGCTCGACCTCCGCCGAAGTGATCGCCGGGTCGACCACGATGTCGTACAGGTTGAGTTCGATCGCGTGCGCGCCGGCCTCGGCCAGGTGGCGGGCGTAGCGCACCCACCCGCCCGGGCTGGTGCCGTTGAGGCTGGCGATCACCGGGATGGAGAGCCGCTCGCGGGCCTGCTCTACCAGAGCCAGGTGGCGCGAGGGGCCGACATCCGGCATGGGCAGGTCGGGCAGGTAGCTGAGTGCCTCGCCGAACATGTCGGCGCCCTGCTCGAAGGCGAACGAGCGAGCGAAGGCCTCGTGCTCGATCTCCTCCTCGAACAGCGAGGGCAGCACGATGGCCGCCGCGCCCGCGGCCTCCAGGCGCTCCCACATCGCCGGGTTGCCGGTGAGCGGGCTGGCGGAGGCCACCAGCGGGCTGCGCAAGCGCATGCCGAGGTAGGTGGTGGTGGTCAGGTCGGCCATCGGGGTCAGTCCTCCTCGGTGTCGGCCAGGGTGGCATCGCCGGCCTGCCCGGGCGCCGCCCGGTGCAGCCCGGCCAGCTGGCGGTAGTAGTCGTAACGGGTGTTCACATCCTGCTGCGCCAGGTCCACCAGCTCCGCCGAACGTTCGGGGTTGGAGCGGGCCAACATCGCGAAGCGGGCCTCGCTGCGGGCGAAGTCGCCGAACGGCACGCTCGGCTCGGCGCTGTCCAGCTGGAAGGGCTGGGCATCGTCGCCGGGCGCCGGGCGATAGCGGAACAGCGGCCAGTGCCCGCTCTGGACGGCCAGCTTCTGCTGGGACATCGAGCGGTTCATGTCGAAACCGTGCGCGATGCAGGTGCTGTAGGCGATGACCAGGCTGACGCCCGGCCAGGCATCCGCCTCCAGCAGGGCCTTCACCGTCTGCACATCACTGGCACCGAGGGCGATGCGGGCCACGTACACGTCGCCGTAGGTGGTGGCTTCGAGCGCCAGGTCCTTCTTCACGCCGCCCTTGCCACCGGCGGCGAACTTCGCCACCGCGCCACGCGGGGTGGCCTACGACGCCTGGCCGCCGGTGTTGCTGTAGACCTCGGTGTCCATCACCAGGATGTTCACGTTGCGCCCGCTGCCGAGCACATGGTCCAGGCCGCCGGCACCGATGTCGTAGGCCCAACCATCGCCGCCCACGATCCACACGCTGGTACGCACCAGGCTGTCCGCCAGGTCCAGCAGGCGGAGGGCGTCGGGGTCGGTGGCGCCGGCCAGCGCGGCCTTCAGCGCCGCGACCCGCACCCGCTGGGCGCGGATGCCGTCCTCACCGTCGTCGTCCGTGTGCGCCAGCAGCTCGTCGATCGCGGCCTCGCCGAGGGATGGCGCCAGCTGACCGCGCAGCGCCTCCACCAGCACCGCCGCAGTGCGACCCTGGGCCTCCACCCCGAGGCGGATGCCCAGGCCGAACTCGGCGTTGTCCTCGAACAGGCTGTTCGCCCAGGCCGGGCCGCGCCCCTCGCTGTTGCACGAGTAGGGGGTGGTGGGCAGGTTGCCGCCGTAGATGCTGCTGCACCCGGTGGCGTTGGCGATGATCATGTGGTCGCCGAACAGTTGGGTGAGCAGCTTCAGGTACGGCGTCTCGCCACACCCGGCGCACGCACCGCTGAACTCGAACAGCGGCTCGCGCAGCTGGCTGGTCTTCACGCTCGCAGGGTCCCACTGGGCGGGGTCGGCGGCGTCGACACGAAGGAACGAGTCCCAGGCCACGCGCTCCACGGCCGCGTGCTCGGCGAACGGCTGCATGTTGATGCTCTTGCGCTTCACCTCGCTCTTGTCGTGCGCTGGGCAGCTCTGCACGCACACGCCACAGCCGGTGCAGTCGTCCGGCGCGACCTGCACGGTGAGCTTCATCCCCGGCACTTCGCGGCTGCGGAAGTCCTTCGACTTCAGACTGCCTGCACCGGCGGCCTCCAGCGCCGCCGGTTCGTAGACCTTCATCCGGATCGCCGCGTGCGGGCAGACGATGGCGCACTTGCCACAGTCGATGCACAGGTCCGCCTCCCAGACCGGGATCTCCGCGGCGATCGACCGCTTCTCCCACTTCGCCGTGCCGGTGGGGAACGCCCCATCCGGCGGCAGCGCACTGACGGGCAGCAGATCGCCCTCCCCCGCCAGCATGCGTGCGGTGACCCGCTGCACGAAGTCCGGCGCGTTCGCAGCCACTGCGGGGCGGCGGCGCGCGGTGGCGGTGACCGTGCCGCCGAGCACCACCTCGTGCAGGTCCACCAGCGAGGTGTCCACCGCAGCCACATTGCGCTCGACCACCACTTCACCACGCGAGCCGTATCTGTGGGCAATGGCCTCCCGCAGCTCGGCGAGGGCCTGCTCGGTGGGCAGCACGTCGGCGAGGGCGAAGAAGCAGGCCTGCATGACGGTGTTGATGCGGTTGCCGAGGCCCGCCGCGCGGGCCACCTTGGCGGCATCGATCGAGTACAGGCGCAGGCCCTTGGCCAACACCTGCTCCTGCACCTCGGCGGTGAGGTGGCCCCACACCTGGTCCGCCGGGTAGGGCGCGTTGAGGAGCACGGTGGCCCCGGGTGCGGCCAGGCCGAGCACGTCCAGCCGCTCGAGGAAGTTCCACTGGTGCACGCCGACGAACGTGGCCGTGTCGATGAGGTAGGTGCTGCCGATGGGCTGCTCGTCGAAGCGCAGGTGGCTGAACGTGACGCTGCCGGACTTCTTCGAGTCGTAGACGAAGTAGGCCTGCACGTGCAGCGGGCTGTGCGTGCCGACGATCTTCGCCGTGTTCTTGTTGGCCCCCACCGTGCCGTCCGAGCCCAGGCCGTAGAACACCGCACGCACCTTGGCGTGGTCGGTGCGGAACGACGGGTCGACCGCGAGGCTGAGGTGGGTGACGTCGTCGATGATGCCGACCGTGAACGAGTTCTTCGGCTCCGCTGCTGCGGCTTCGTCGAAGACCGCCTTGGCCATCGCCGGGGTGAACTCCTTGCTGCTCAACCCGTAGCGGCCGCCGAACACGCGGGGGCGCTGACCGCCCGCCCACTGATCGGTGCTGCTGTGCCACACCGCCGAGAGCATGTCCAGGTGCAACGGCTCGAATGGCGCGCCCGGCTCTTTGGTGCGGTCGAGCACGGCGATGGTGCGCGTCGAGGGCGGCAGCGCGGCCAGCACCTGCTCCACCGGGAACGGCCGGTAGAGGTGCAGGGTCACCATGCCGACGCGCTCGCCGGCGGCGTTGAGGGCATCCACGGCTTCGCGGACGGCGCCGGCGCCGGAGCCCATGAGCACGATGACGCGCTCGGCGTCCGGGGCACCGTGGTACTCGGCCAGGTGGTACTGCCGGCCGGTGATCTCGGCGAAGCGGTCCATCGTGGCCTGCACGATGCCGGGCACTGCAGCGTGGAACGGGTTGCACGCCTCGCGGGCCTGGAAGAACACGTCGGGGTTCTGCGCGCTGCCGCGCAGCACCGGCCGGTTGGGGTCCAGCCCGCGGGCGCGGTGGGCGGCGATGTGGGTGTCGTCGATGAGGGCCCGCAGCTGGTCGGCGGAGGGCACCTCGACGGTGTTCACCTCGTGGCTGGTGCGGAAGCCGTCGAAGAAGTTGAGGAACGGCACCCGGCTGGCGAGGGTGGCCGCGTGGGCGATGGCCGCCATGTCGCCGGCCTCCTGCACGCCGGCCGCGCTGAGCTGGGCGAAGCCGGTGGTGCGCGCGGCCATCACGTCGCTGTGGTCGCCGAAGATGCTCAGCGCGTGGGTGGCCACGCTGCGGGCGGCCACATGGATGACGGCCGGAGTGAGCTCACCGGCGATCTTGAACATGTCGGGCAGCATCAGCAGCAGGCCCTGGCTGGCGGTGAACGTGGTGGCGAGGGCGCCACGCAACACGGCGCCGTGCAGCGCACCGGCCGCGCCGGCCTCGCTCTGCATCTCGATCACCTCGGGCACGACGCCCCACAGGTTGGTGTGCCCGCGGGCGCTCCAGCTGTCGGCGTGCTCGCCCATGACGGACGCGGGGGTGATGGGATAGATGGCGATCACCTCGGAGAGGAGGTGTGCCACCCGGGCGACGGCCTCGCTGGCGTCGACCACTTCGCGCCCCACGGGCGCGACGGATACTGGATCGGGGGTCACACCTGCAACGTATGCCCCCCGTCCGCCATCAGTTAGGGCCTTTCGCCCCCGCACCCCCGGGCTTTACGTAAAGGCTGTCGGGCGCTGACCAGGGGCTGCGGCGCCGAAGTCTTGACACAGAACGGCCCGAGGCCAGACTCAGCGGCCCTGCCCAAACGTCACGGTCGTCGAGGGGTTGGCAACTACGCCACCCGCGGGCTAACACTGGCTCCATGGCAACTCCGCAGCCGGGCATCTTCGCTCAGGGCACCCGCTCCCACCGTCACCTCGAGTTCGATCTGCGGGCCGATGTGGCGGCGGCAGACGTGCTCGCCGCGCTGGCCCCCCTCCGCCAGCCGAGCGTCGCCGCCGGCGGGGCGAACATCGTCATCGGGTTCTCCCCCGCACTGTGGCGCCAACTCGCCAGCGGCGCCGCCCCGGCGGAGCTGACCGAGTTCCCCGACCTCGACGGCGTACCCGCCACCGAACACGACATGTGGGTGTGGGTGCACGGCACGGGCGACGACGTGCTGCTGGACGTGACTCGCCAGGTGGCCGCCACGCTGGCCCCGGTGGCCACGGTGGCCGAGGAGGTAGCCGGGTTCGTCTATCACGACAGCCGCGACCTCACCGGCTTCGTCGACGGCACCGAGAACCCGGCGTTGGAGGAGGCGTTCACCGTGGCGCTGGTGCCGGCGGGCGAGCCGGGAGAAGCAGGGTCGTTCGCCCTCACCCAGCGGTGGGTGCACGACCTCGCGGCGTTCCACGCCCTGCCGGTGGCGGAGCAGGAAGGCGTGATCGGCCGTACCAAGGCCGACGACGTGGAGTTGGACGACGACACCAAGCCGGCCACGGCGCACATCGCACGCGTCGTGATGGAGGACGCCGACGGCGACGAGGTGGAGATCTACCGTCGCAGCGTGCCCTACGGGACGGTGCGCGAGCACGGGCTGCAGTTCGTGGCCTTCAGCGCCGACCCGCACCGCTTCACGGCGATGCTGGAGCGCATGTTCGGCGCCACGGACGACGGCCTGCGCGACCGTCTCACCGAGTTCTCCACGCCCGTCACCGGCGCCTACTGGTTCGTGCCCAGCCTGGAGGCGTTGGGCGACGCACTCGGCTGAGTGCCCGTACGGCCGGGCCGAACGGCCCTTGTGCGCTGGTGAACACGCGTCGCACCATGCACCGCGGAGGGGACCAGCCATGCCCGATCATTCATACCTCAGCCAGAACGACACCATCATGTGGATGGTCGAGGCCGACCCATTGCTGCGCAGCACGATCATGGGTGTCGTCCTGCTCGAGGGGGTGCCCGAGTGGTCGCGCGTGCACACCCGGGTCGAGGAGGTCACCCACCATGTGGCGGCGCTGCGGGAGAAGGTCGTGCCGGTGCCCCTGCACCCGACCACGCTGCGCTGGGTGGAGGACCCGGACTTCGACCTGCACTACCACCTGCGCCACGTTCGACTGCCCGAGGGCAGCTTGGTGCAGGACCTGATGGACTGGGCGCGCACGGAGGCCGCCGGCGGGTTCGACGCCGCCCGGCCCCTGTGGGAGTTCACACTCGTGGAGGGTGTCGGGCCCGATGGGCATGCCGCGTTCGTGATGAAGGCGCACCATGTGGTCACCGACGGCATCGGCGCCGTGCAGCTGGCGGCCCACCTGTTCGACTTCGAGCCCGCGCCGGCGGCGACGGCGCGCACCCAGCGCCCACCGATGAAGACCACCTCCGGCTCGGAGCTGCTGCGGGACGTGATCCTGCACGACGTGGAAGGCGTGGTGGACTTCGGCCGCCAGCAGGCCCGCTCGGCGCTCCCCCGTCTGCTCCACGCGGTCCGCCACCCACAGCAGGCTGTCGCCGAGGCGGTCGGCACGGCGGTCTCCGTCGCCAAGTTCCTCGCTCCCACGTCGACACCGAAGTCCTCGGTGATGGTGGGGCGGATGATGTCCTCCAACTACCGCACCATCGAGGTCGAGGTTGGGCACCTGCACGCGGCATCCAGGGCGGGCGGCGGACGGCTCAACGACGGCTTCCTCGCCGGCATCACCGCCGGCCTGCAGAAGTACCACCAGTACCACGGCACCGAGGTGCACGAACTGCGCGTGGCCATGCCGATCAGCCAGCGCACGGCCGGCGACGAGGCGGGCGGCAACCATGTCACCGTCACCCGGTTCACCGTGCCGGTGGACGAAGCCACCCCGGCGGAGCGGATCAAGGATCTGCACGCAGTGGTCGAAGGCGTCCGCCACGAGAAGGCGCTGGACCACACCGAGGCGATGGCAGGCTTCCTCAACCTGATGCCCAAGGGTGTGATCGGCACGATGCTCAAGGGCGTGGACTTCCTGGCCAGCAACGTGCCCGGCGTGCCGATGCCGATGTGGCTGGAAGGCATGAAGGTGCTGCGCTTCTTCCCGTTCGGCCCCACCGCCGGCTCTGCGGTGAACATCACCCTGATGAGCTACAACGGCATGTGCTGCATCGGCGCCAACATGGACGCGGCCGCCATCCCCGACCCCGACGTGATGGCCGAATGCCTGCGGGCCGGCTTCGCCGACGTGTGCGAGTTGGCGGCCGGCTGACCGGCGCGCCGCCAGCCCGGCGAACGGGCGGGACCACCTTCTTCTCCTGGCCCAGCGACAGGTTTCCCTGCACCTGTGCGCAGGGAAACCTGTCGCTGGGAGAATCCGACACCTGCCCGCCGCCGCGCCACGTTGACGGCGAACGCGTTCGACGTCACGCAACACAGGACCGAGCGCGGGCCCTTACGCGAGGCGGACGGTGAGGCGGGTCCAGGCGCCGACGTAGACCCGGTCGCCGTCGGCGAGCACGGACGGCACGCCCGGCACGAGAGGCTGCACGTCGTCGCCCGGAGCGGTGGCGCCTGTGACCACGTACGTGCCGTTCGTGCTCGACAGGTCCACCACGGTGAGCTGGTCGGCGTCGCGTACGAACTGGGCGTGCCGGCGGGACACGCCCGTGTCGCCGTCCAGCGCCACCTCGGGCTTCACCCCGCGTGACGCCGACGTGCGCCCGATGAGTGCGGTGTGGTTCGCCAGCGGGACCGTGCGCGACGACACGGGCGGGCAGGGCTGGTCGGCGAGCGCACCCTTCAGCGCATACCACTCGGGGTCCACCTCGACGACCACGATCCATTCCACGTTCGACAGCGGCACGGGCTGCCGGGCGGACAGCGGGCTGGTCGGCAGCACCGGGGCGGGCGGATCAATCGTCGGTGCCGCCCCCGCCGGCGTCTGGCCGGTGGTGAAGTCGTAGCCACAGCTCTCGCAGAACAGGGCATCGGCAAGGTTGGCTTCGCCGCAGTGAGGGCAGCCCACCGGCGCAGCCCCGACCTGCGAGGCAGCCTGCGGGGCAACCGGTACCGCAGGGTCGGAACCCCCGGCCGGAGCGCCGATGCGCGCGCCACACGTGTCGCACCACTCCGGGTCGGTGCTCTGATGCCCGTTCGGGCAGGCCACCGTGCTCACGGAGCAGGCTCCCGGCGGATGCGGGTGGTCTTGGTGCTGCGCGTGTCCAGCGCCATCTCGTCGGCCTTCTGCACCTGCTGCTTCAGGCGCACCGTGCCGGCGTCGGCGTCCACCACGTCCACGACCTTCTCCAGCAGCCGGGTCGTGTTCTCGTTGCCCGTCTCGTGCGCCAGCTTGGCGGCTTCACCGAGCAGAACGGTGGCCGTGCGTTCATCGCCGGACGCCTTCGCCGCCAGGCCCTTCTGGATGACATCGGCCAGCTTGGTCTGCCCGGTGTAGTGCGCCACCGCAGGGTCGATCCGGGTGGTGAGCTGGGAGTCCGAGCTCCAGAGCGCCTTCACCAAACCCTTGGCCAGCACGGAGTCGTTGATCACCACTTCGACCCGGGCCGCAAGGCGTTCGTTGCCGACCTCGGCCGTGGGCACCCGCACCGCCACGTGGTAGTCCCGCGACTCGTCCGTCCAGGCACCCGTGGGGAACTCGCGCACCAGCGGGCTGACCTGGCTGCCGCGGGCGGTCAACTCGTCCACCGCCGGCGCCACCTGCCGCACGAACAGCACCTCGCTCCCCTGCGGTGTCCACACCCGCAGCCGGGCATCGGCCACGCCGCGGCTCATCGCGCCGCGCATCATCTCCTCGAAGTCCGCTTCGAGGTCCGCCGGCTCCGCCACGATGTCCACGCTGCCGAGCAGGGTGGTGGCGATCGTGCGCAGTTCGTCGACCACCCAGTCGTCGCCGATGCCGCGGCAGTCGCACTGGAACTTGCCTTCGGCCCCCACCAGCGCCTGGCCCAACGCGCCCGCGGGCTCGCCTTCGATCTTGCCGTCGGTGAGCAGGATGGCGTGCTTCTGCGCGCCGGGCACCTGCTCGAACAGCTCCGTCGCCGCGGCCACCCACGCGCCGATGGCCGTGGCGCCACCACTGCGCAGCCGTTCGATCATCTGCACCGCTTCGGCTCGCGTGACCGGCGACATCTTCGCCAGCCCCGGGTGCGAGGGGTACACCATCTGCGCCACGCTGTGGCCGCTGACGACGGCGAACCAGGCACCATCGACGATCTCCCCGATCGCCACCTTGGCCTCCCTCCGCGCCGCGGAGATCTTCGTCGGCGGCATGTCCATGCTGCCCGAGGTGTCGACGATGATGACCTCCGCCACCTCGCCCTGCGCGCCGGCCTGGCCGGCGCCACGGCATGTCACCGACACCACTGCATGCACGTCGGTGGCACCCTCGGCCAGGAACTCGTTCTGGAACACCTCAGCGGCGAACTCAGCCATTCGACACCTCACCCTTCACGGACGGCCAGCGTACCCACGCGCCGCGTGGGGACCGGTTCATGATCGCGGCTCCCAGCGGCCGAGGGCGGCGGTGATGTTGTCGTGGCCGCCCTGCTCGTTCGCCCAGCGCACCAGCGCGTCGGCGATCTCGGTCGGCGTGGCGGCCCCACCGGCTCGCGCTGCGGTGAGCTGCTCGGCCACCGCTGTCGCCGAGGAGGCGTAGTTCCACAGGCCGTCGCTGCACACCAGCACCCACCCCGGCCCGTCGAGCACACGGCTGGCGAGCTCCGGTGTCGGGTCCACGGAGTCCGCACCGAGCCAGCGGGTGATCGTGTGGAACGTCGGGTCCGCCTCGGCTTCCTCACGGGCCAGCCCGGCACGCACCATCTCGGTCCCGAGCGAGTGGTCCTCCATCAGCTGCTCCGGGGCGCCGCTGTCGGGCAGCCAGTACGCCCGCGAGTCCCCACACCACGCCAGCGTGGCCAAGCCGCCCGTGCTGGTGCCGG
>JBPOIX010000111.1:0-2164 GCA_052034175.1 Actinomycetota bacterium | reverse complement strand
CTGCCCGAGCGGCAAGAGGTTCGTCGCGCTCGACACGAGCACGACCCAGTTGCCATCGCCGCTCAGCCGGCCGAACTGGCCGGAGTTGCCGACGAGCACCGGGATCATGCCGTTCCACGTACGGTGCGTGGCGGTGCAGGCAGCCGCATTGCATGCCTCCGGGGCGGTCGCGCCCGAGGCGTGGATCAGTTGCACGGCGCCGTCGTCGCTGAGGTCACCGGCCCCCGTTGCGTACCCGCCGGTGCCGGTCGAGGTCCGCGTGGCCCAGGTGCCGGTTGCGACTGGCGCGGTGAGCGCGGCGCAGTTCTGGAGAGAGCAGGAAGCGGACACGATCGTGCCGCCGTCGTCGAGGGCGACGTTCACCACGGCGACGCCGGCCGGTGCCGGAAGTGCGGTGCGAGCGCCACCGCGGTGAAGGACGCAGACACTGTCGTGAGGGCCGCTCGGTCCCTGCCGACAACCCCAGGCGATGGTCTGTCCGTCACCGCTGAGGGCCGGCGCTGCCATGTTGCTCGACGGGTTGAGGACACCGAGGTTGTCGATGCGCTCGACGACACCGACGCCATGTTCGACGACGTAGATGTCCACGCTCGTCGAGTCGTCGCCGCCCATCATCGGTGAGGCGGTGAGGAGCGCGATCACGCTGCCGTCGTCGGAGATCTCCAGGGGTGCTCCGTAGTTGAAGATCGATGGTGGCATGTCCGCCTCGAAGGCGGCCGTCTCTGTGTCGAGGTCGTAGCGGTAGAGGTCGAGGGTGGGGTCGGTGTCGGCGGGCACGAGTTGGTACCCGGTGGCGACCGCCACCTTCGTCCCGTCTCCGGAAAGGGTGGCGCGGTAGACACCCTGCAGCGCCGGGTGCACCTGCAGCGCCGGCGCGTCGGCATCGACGGTGTAGTAGTTCCGTTCCTGGCGCCAGTCCGCTGCGGTGGGGTCGTATCCGATGAAGCCGATCCGGGAACCGTCGTCGCTGATGCTCACGTCGCTGACGATCAGCTTGCCGAGATCGGCGAGGAGCGTCAGGGCCCCATCCGGCGGCGGTTCGTACGTCGGCCCGGAGAAGTAGCCGTACACGTCGCTCACGAGGTGGGTGGTCATCGACGGCGTCAGGGTCACTTCGGCGCTCGTCACTCGGGTGACGGCTGCAGCGGCGACGACCGTGTTGGCCGCCCCGACGGACAGGGCGACCGCTGCGGGAACGCCGTCCGCGCCGAGCGCCACGGTGCCCGCGGACGGCGGCTTGACGGCCACGTTGTTGACGAGCGCGGCGATGGCGTCGGCCGGCACACCGCTCGTCCCGAGAGGAACCAGCCGCGGCGTGCCCCCCGTGACGGGCGCGCCACTGTCGAGGCGGGTGTCGAGCGCGCGGGCCGGGGCGAGCGGGATGAACATGCCCGACGGGTCGGAGGGGCCGGTGTTCCCAGAGAAGTAGCCGACCACGGACACCTGAAAGTGGGTGGCCGTGCTGGTGAACAGGCGGGCCACCCCGTTGGCAGCCCCGTCGATGCGCACGATCACTGCGTTGGTGGCGCTGCGGCCGGCTTGGACGTTGACGTTGGACACCGTGATCGTCGAGGTCCCACCTGGCACCACCGAGACATACCCGTTGGTGGTCGGTGAGTCGACCGTCACCTCGAGCATGACGGCCGTGGCCTCCATCGGCACCGCCAGTTCGGGATGCCCAGCCGGCTGCATCCCGCGGAACGTGAAGTCGGTGAACGAGCCGGCGGCGACGCCACCCCCTGCGCAACCCGTGAGGCCCAGGCACGATCGGGTGTCGGCGACAGTGGTGGTGCTCGGCCAGGGGACGAGGCGGCCGGCGTTGTTCTGGGAGGTCACGAACACCCCGACCCAGTCGACGATCACGTGCCCGCCCGCGGACAGGTAGATGTCGAACGCGCTCTCCAGCGGCATCACGACCAGGTTCGCCCGTGTCTCGCCGGCAGCGGAGACGTTGAGCACGGAGACGGCGCCCGGGAACGACCAGCCGTGTGGATAGACCGCGGCGTAGCCGGGCGCGGTGGCATTGACGACCGCGATGTTGAAGACGTAGGCGACGGTGCCGGGCTCCGGGTTCGGCCGAGGGACCGACAGCGTCGTGTCGGCCGGCAACGCGCCGGCGTTCACCACCCCAATCGGTCCCATCGGCGCGCCGCGGGTGTCGAGC
>JBPOIX010000150.1:0-5015 GCA_052034175.1 Actinomycetota bacterium | reverse complement strand
CACACCGTCGGGCCGGTGTGGCGCGGCGGCGAACACGGCGAGCCCGAACTGCTCGCCGCCTGCTACCGCCACAGCCTGGAGGCGGCCGACGCACTCGGGGCGCGCAGCGTGGCCTTCCCCGCCATCTCCACCGGCATCTACGGCTACCCCGTCGAGGCCGCCGCGAAGGTGGCGGTCCGCACCGTGCGCGCCACGCACACGGCGGTCGAGCGCGTGCTGTTCGTCTGCTTCAACGACGAGGTGCACCAGGCGTACGCACATCTCCTGACCGAGGGGTAGTGTCCGATTCGTGACCGGGCCTGGGGGACGGCGTCGGCGAACACGAATCTTCGCCGCCATCGGTGTGCTGGCCGTCGCGGGCGGGTTCACGGTGAAGGCACTGTGGCCGCACGACACGGCAACCGTCGTCGAGGCCGAGGAGGCGCTGGACCGCTTCCGCAACACCACCACGTCGGTGGCCGCGACCACGACCACTCTGCCCGATGCCCCGCCGCTGGAACTCCCGCTGCCGGGTGTGTACCGCTACGCCACCACCGGGGCCGAGACGGTGGACATCCTCGGCGGCGCCACCCACACCTACCCGGCAGAAACCCTGCTCACCGTCACCTCCCACGGCTGCGGCGTGCAGCTGCGGTGGGACCTGCTGGAGGAACGCCGCGAGGAGTGGCGCCTCTGCGTCACCAGGGACGGCATCGAGTTCCAGGCCACGGCCGTCCAGTACCACGAGTTCTTCGAGAACGGCCGGACGGAGCAGATGGTGTGCCACCGCGATGTCGTGGTGGTTCGCGCCACCACAGCGGCCGCCACGACCACCGCTGCGACCGACACCGCCGCGACCCCATCCGGCACGGTGGAGGCCGTCACCTGCCTGCTCGACGGGCGGCCGTGGGACCCTGTGTGGGAGCACCTCGGCACGGAGGACGTGACGGTGGGCGGAACCGCGGTCGCGGCAACCCATGTGCGGATGACGGTGGACATGCCGGGCGACCACTACGAGCACACGGTGATCGACTGGTGGCTGGCCCCCTCCGGCCTCCCGCTGCGGATGACGGCCACCAAGGAATCGAAGACGGACTCCGGCGTCATCGGCGACGTGATCTACACCGAGCAGTACGACGTCACCCTGAGATCCACCGAACCCCTGACATGACACCGGCCGCACCGCCACACCAGCCCCCGACATGCTCCGCGTCGGCCGTGCCGAACGCCTCGTCAAGTTCCTCCACCCGCGTGCCGATCATCAACCCGTATGACGCCTCCCGTCGCCGCTGACGAGTTGACCTCCCGCGCCCGGGCTTCGGCGACCGGGCTGGCGCTGACCGAGCGAGTGGCGGGGGTGATGGCCGGCCGCCGGGAGCAGATCGAGGTGGCAGTGGCCTGTGCCCTCGCCGGTGGCCACCTCCTGGTCGAGGACCTTCCCGGTGTCGGCAAGACCCTGCTGGCGCAGTCGATCGCCACCGGCGTCGGTGGCACGTTCCGCCGCGTACAGGGCACCGCCGACCTGCTCCCGAGCGACGTGGTCGGCAGCCTGGCACCCGACGGCGACGGATTCGGCCTGCACTTCCGCCCCGGCCCGGTGTTCGCCAACGTCGTCCTGTTCGACGAGCTCAACCGGGCCAACGCGCGGACCCAGTCGGCGCTGTTGGAGGTGATGGAAGAGCACACCGTGACGGTGGACGGGGTGAGCCACCCGATGCCCGACCCGTTCCTCGTGATCGCGACCCAGAACCCGGTGCAGATGGCCGGCACCTACCCCCTGGCCGAGGGGGTCACCGACCGATTCATGGCCGCGCTCAGCCTCGGGCGGGCGACGGCGGAGGAAGAGGTCGAGGTGCTCACCGGCCGCCGCGGCCGCACCCGGCTGGAAGGGGCCAGCGGCGCCACGACGATCCATGAACTGCTCGCGGCCCGAGCCGTGGTAGCCGGCTGCCACCTGGCCGAGCCGGTGGCCCGCTATGCCGTGGACATCGTGCGCGCCACCCGCGATCACCCCCGTGTCCGCATCGGCGCCTCCACCCGCGGCGGCGTGGCCCTGGTGGGGCTGGCGCGAGCGTTCGCCGTGATGGCCGGACGCGACCATGTCGCCCCGCACGACGTGACCCGCGCCGCGACCGCGGCCCTGCCCCACCGACTGGTGATGGCCGGGAGCGAACGGGCCGCCGACGTGGTGGCCCACTGTGTCGCCACCGTCCCCGCGCCACGCCGCTGATGCGCCCTGTCGGCCTCGCCCGCGGCGCCTCCGCCTTCGTGGCGGCGTGGTGCATCGCCGGCGCGATCGCGCTCCTCACCGGCGCCAGCAGCGTGGTGATGATGTTGGTCGCCAGCGCCGTCACCGCTGCGGCGGCCGTCGTGGCCGGGCCGTTGCAGCTGCGCGGTGCGGCCGTTCGGAGCGAGGTCCAGCCCGAAGCAGGCACCACCCGGGAGGCCGTCCATGCCGTGGTCGAGGTGCATTCCCGCCGTCCTGTGCACGTGGAGGTCCGGCCCCACCGGGCGGACCCGCCCATCGCGTCCGGCTGGGTTCGCACGAACGGCGCCGGCCCCACCAGCGGCAGCGTCCGCGGCGTGGCCGGCCGTCGCGGGCGCATCGACCAGGTGGAGGTGCGGCTGGCCACGGCAGGGCGGATGGGCCTGGTGTGGTGGGCGCGGCGCACCACCGTGCCGACCGCCGCGATGTGGGTGGCGCCGGCGGCCGCCGACACCCCCGCCCCGGTGGCCTTCCACGAGGGCGACGAGCGCGGCACCAGCACCACCACTGCCCGCCCGGGCCATGACGATCTGGACAGCATCCGCGCCTGGCGGGACGGCGACGAGGTGGCCGGCATCCACTGGCCGTCGTCGATGAGGGCGAACGAGGTGATGGTGCGCCAGCAGCGCGCGGCCTCGGTGCTGCGCCAGGTGGCGCAGGCGTCCACCGGCACCGGGCAGGCGACAGTGGAAGCAGCCGCCGTTCGCGCCGCCGCCGACCTGGCCCGCACCCACGGCGCACTTCCGGCGGTCGCCGTCGACGGTGGCGAACCGGTCGATCTGCCGAGCGACGACGCCACCCTTCGCTGGTGCGCCGAATTCGAGAGCGGCGAGGCGCCGCCGGAGCACCTGCCGTGGTGGAAACGGCCGATCGGCGGCAGCCAGACCGAGCCCGACAACTCGCTGACCCGCGCCGCACGTTGGTGGGTGGCCCTCGGGTGCATGCCGCCGACGGTGATGGTGCTGCAACCACTCGGCTACGGCGCGGTGCACGCTGCGGCCGCCGTCGCCGGGATCATCGGCGGTGCCGCCGTCACCACCACCCGCCGGCCCGTGGCCCGCCTCCTCCGGCAGATCGCCGGCTTGGTGTGCGCACTCGGCCTCGGGGCGCTGCTGATCGACCCGACCGCGGTGCACAGCACCGTCGACGCCCTCCGCTTCGTGATGCCACAGCTCCTGGTCGCCCTGTTCGTGATGCAGGGCTTCGAATGCGTGGACCGGCGTGCGGCGCGGGTGACGCTTGCCGTCAGCGCTGTCCTGATCGCCTACTCGGGCGGCGTGCGCGTCGACGCCGGCCTCGGCCCGTGGTTGGCGCTGGCCGTCGTGGCCCTCGCTGCGGGGTCGCAGGCGGTGGCCGCCGTGGACCGCAAGGCGCCGCCGACCACGCAGGTTGCCCCCGCCGCACCGAGCGCACGGCGTGCGGCCCGGGCGAAGGCCGTGGCGATGCCACTCGTCGGCGTTGTCGCGGTTGCCGCGGTCACGGTGGGCGCGCTGGCGCTCGTGCCCATCCCGCGTGGGCCGGCCCAGCTGCCCCTGCCCAGCTGGTTGGAAAGCCGGCAGGAGACTGCAGGCGACGGAAGCCTCGCCACCACCTCCGGTTCCCCCCTTCTCGGTGGCGCGGCGCAGGGGTCGGGCAAGCGCAGCGGCGCCGGGGCGGGTGGCTACCCGGGTTTCAGCAACGAGATGAACACCGCCCTGCGCGGCGACCTCGGCGACGAGGTGGTGTTCCGGGTGCGTGCACCGGCGCCGGACTTCTGGAAGGGCCAGACGTTCACCCGGTTCGACGGCACCACCTGGTACGTGGACGACGACCTCGGGACTCGCAGCGAAGGCCCCGACCACGACATCAACACGGCGGTGGGTGACGTGCTGTGGACCGACGAGGAGAGCTCGTTCGTGCAGACGTTCTACCTCGAGGCCGACCTGCCGAACATCGTCTTCGCCGCCCAACGCCCGACCCGTGTGCTGCTCGACGCGCCGATCTGGCAGCGCCCGGACGGCGCCCTGCGCGCCGACGTCGTGCTACCCGCGGGAAGTGCCTACACCGTGCTGTCCACCCAGTCCGGCGCCACTGCCGAGTCGTTGGCCGCCCAGGGCGACCTGGCCGCCCTCCGCTCACCGGCCGAGTTCGTGCAGCTCCCCGACAGCACCACGGAGCGGACCAGGGCACTCGCGCAGGAGTTGGCACGCGGCACGACCTCCACCTACGAGGTCATCCAACGCATCGAGGCCTGGCTGGAGGCACACACCGAGTACGACCTCGACGCCCCGGTGCCGCCGGCCGGCTGGGACGCCGTCGACCACTTCCTCTTCGAGTCGCAACTCGGCTTCTGCGAGCAGATCGCCTCCGCGACCGCAGTCTTGCTGCGCAGCCTCGGTGTGCCGGCGCGGATCGCCACCGGGTACGTGCCGAGCGAACGCGACGAGATCGCCGGAGTGTGGGTCAGCCGGGCCCGCGACGCTCACGCCTGGGTGGAGGTCCGCTTCCCCGAGGACGGCTGGGTGGCGTTCGACCCCACCGCCTCGGTGCCGCTGTCGGGCGAGACAGGCACCCTGACGGTCGGGGCCGACCTGGTGAAGGCCATCGCCCGGGCAGTTGCCGCGGCGGCACCGTACCTGCTCCTGGTGGCGGCTGCGTGGGCGACACTGGCGATGCTCCGGCGGGCCGTGCGGCATGGCCGCGCCCAACGCCGGCGCGGCCGGTGGGGCGAGTTGCAGGACCGCTTCGCCGAAGCCGCAGTGCGCCGCGGCGCCGCGGCCAACGCCCCCAA
>JBPOIX010000227.1:0-4896 GCA_052034175.1 Actinomycetota bacterium | reverse complement strand
CACGGTGGTCTTGCCGACGCCACCCTTGCCGGTGACGAACAGCAGCCGCCGGTCGAGCATCACCCTTCGACGGCCAGCCGTTGCAGGTACTGGCCGTAAGGGTTCTTGGCCATCGGCTCGGCATTGGCAGCGAGCTGGGCGGTGTCGATCCAGCCGGCGCGGAAGGCGATCTCGTCCGGCGAGGCCACCTGCAGGCCCTGGCGCTTCTGCAGCGTGTGCACGAACGAACCGGCCTCGAGGAGGGAGTCGTAGGTGCCGGTGTCCAGCCAGGCGTACCCGCGACCGAGGAGTTCCATCTGCAGCTGGCCGCGGCGCAGGTATTCGGCATTGACGTCGGTGATCTCGTACTCCCCGCGGGCCGACGGTGCGAGGTCCCTGGCGATCTGGACGACCTGCTCGTCGTAGAAGTACAACCCGGTGACGGCGTAGTTGCTGCGCGGGCGGGCCGGCTTCTCCTCGATCGAGAGCACCTTGCCGCCGGCGTCCACCTCCGCCACTCCGTAACGCTCGGGGTCGCTGACGCGGTACCCGAAGACCGTCGCCCCGCCATCGCCACCATCGGCGCGGGTGGCCCGGTTGGCGGCGCGCTGCAGCTGGTCCACCAGGCCGTGCCCGAAGAAGATGTTGTCCCCCAGCACCAGCGCGCTCGGGCCGCCGGCCACGAAATCCGCCCCGATGACGAACGCCTGGGCCAGCCCGTTCGGCACGTGCTGCACCGCGTACTCGAGGTGGATGCCCCACTGGCCGCCGTCGCCGAGCAGGGCCTGGAAGCCGGCCTGCTCGTGTGGAGTGGTGATGACCAGCACCTCGCGGATACCCGCCAACATCAGTGTGGTGAGCGGGTAGTAGATCATCGGCTTGTCGTAGACGGGGAGCAGTTGCTTGCTGACCCCGCGGGTGATGGGCCACAGGCGGCTGCCGGTGCCACCGGCCAGGATGATGCCGCGCATGCCCCGACCGCCTCAGCCGCCGAAGCCGATGCGGCGCTCGCCCTCAGCGGTGCCCAGCTCGACGAAGGCGATCTTCGCCGCTGCCACCGCGATGTCGCGGCCCTTCTTGTCCGTCAGCCACAGCACGTCCACCGCGCCGGTGAGCGCCGCGTCGATCTGCGCCTTCAGGGCGGCACGGTCGAGGTCGTCGGCGACCTCGATGCTGATGTCGCGAGGGCTCTGGGTGACGCCGATGCGTACGTCCACGGTGGTCCTTTCGGAGACGGGTGTCCGGGCCAGCGTACCCGTGCAGGGCTGCGCTCAGCCGCGCCGGATGCGGCCGGCCAGTCGCCGCAGGGTGCTGACCGGGTGCTGACGCAGCCGCCGCAGGCGCGCCATCGGGGAGGACAGCGACGCCAACTGGCGGGCGTGGTGTTCGTCGAGCATCTCGTCCAGCGAGCGGCCGTACACGTCGTCGAACGCCGGCCTGCCGGTCTTGCGATGTTCCGGCGTGGCGACCCGGGCCTTCTCCAACACCGCCACGCTGTCGTAGACGTGAATCGCGGCGATCGACTTGGTCCACTCGTTGGGCACGAACCCGTCCTCTCGCGAGTGGAAGGCGTGAAGGTCGTCGATGCGCTGGCCGAGCCAGGCGATGAAGGTGTCCGGCGCCCCCCGCTTGGCGCCGTACGACGGCCAGTAGTTGGTGTGCAAGTCCTCGACGATGTAGAGACCGCCGTCCTTGACGAAGGGCCACAGGTGTTCGAGGCTGGCGACCTGGTGGGCGGGCACATGGCCCCCGTCATCGATCACGATGTCGAAGGGCCCGTGGCGCTCCGCGAGTTGCGCCAAGAACACCCCGTCCGACTGGTCGCCCACCTCGACTGCTACCCCGGGCTCGGCCAACGCCGCCACCCTCGGGTCGATGTCGATGCCGACGATGCGGCCCCGGCGGCCGAAGTAGTGGCGCCACATCTGCAGCGAGCCGCCGTGCGACACACCGATCTCCAGCATTCGCACCGGCCGGCCGCGCAGCGGGCGGAGATGGCGCTCGTAGATCGGGAAGTAGTGCAGCCACTTGTGGATCAGCCTGCCGTCGTTGTGGTCGAAGTACCAGCGAAGGCCGCGGGTCGGTAGGCGGGCACGCACCCGGCGATCCTACTGGCGGTCGCGACCTCCGGACTCCACTCGTGGGGTCTGCGCCCGTTCACCGCCGTTGGAGTCGTGAGCGACGCTCGAGCGGTGGCCGAATTGGTGGGGAATGTGTCATTGACGCCATCACCGTGGCCCGTCAGGCTGGAGGACATGGAACCCCGCTCGATCCTGGTGGTCGCCTACCCAGGCCTGCAGACGCTCGACGCCGTCGGCCCGTACGAGGTGTTCGCCAGCGGCACCCTGATGGCCGAACAGGCACGCCAGCGGGGCTATGCGGTTCGCCTGGTGTCGCCCGACGGGGGCGTGGTGCACGGCGAGAGCGGCCTCGGCCTTGCCACCGAGCCGCTGCCGGACCCCGCCACCGTGGCGGTGGACACCCTGGTGCTCCCCGGCGGGTACGGGGTGTTCGAGGCCCGTCATCACGCCCCGCTGATCAGCTGGGTGCAGGCCGTCGCACCTCGGTGCCGACGCATCGCCACGGTGTGCACCGGCACGTTCCTGGCCGCCGAAGCCGGGCTGCTGCACGGGCGCACGGTCACCACCCACTGGGCCCGGGCCGAGCGGCTGCAGACGGAGTTCCCCACCCTCACCGTCGACCCCGACCCGATCTATGTGCGCGACGGCAACATCTGGACGAGCGCCGGCGTGACCGCAGGCATCGACCTGGCACTGGCCCTGGTGGAGGACGACCTCGGCACCGAGGCCGCGCAGACGGTGGCCCGCTGGCTGGTGATGTTCCTCCACCGGCCGGGCGGGCAGACCCAGTTCGCTGCACCCGTGTGGGTTCCACGGGCCGAGCGCACCACAGTGCGCGCCGTGCAGACCCTGGTGGAGGCGGCGCCGGGCGGCGACCACTCGGTGGCGCGGCTGGCCGCCGCGGCGGCGATGAGCGTGCGCCACTTCTCCCGCGTGTTCACCGCCGAGGTCGGCGAGTCGCCGGCGCGCTATGTGGAGCGGGTGCGAATCGAGGCCGCCCGCCGCGAGCTCGAGACCACCGGCGACACGCTGGACCTGATCGCCGGGCGCTGCGGGTTCGGCACCGCGGAGACGTTGCGCCGTTCGTTTCACCGCCGGCTGGGTGTGCCCCCGGACGCCTATCGCCGCCGTTTCCGCGTCGCATGAGATGCGGCGCCGCCGGCCCGCCCCCTTCCGTTGCGTTTCCTCCTTCCCCGATTGCCCCCGATTGAAAGGACCCCACCCATGCAGGTCGCGATTGCCCTGTTCCCCCGATTCACTGCCCTTGACGGCATCGGCCCGTACGAGGTGCTGCAGCGCATCCCGGGCGTCGATGTCACCTTCGTCGGCCACCAGCGCGGCGAGGTGCGCAGCGAGAACGGCTTCCTCGGTGTCACCGCCGACGCCACGTTCGAGGAGCTGCCACACCCGGATGTGCTCGTCTTCCCCGGTGGGGTGGGCACGCGCCAGCTCGGCCAGGACGAGCGCGTGCTGGAGTGGGTGCGCACCGCGCACGCCGGAACCCGCTTCACGACGTCCGTGTGCACCGGGTCGTTGGTGCTCGGTGCGGCCGGGTTGCTGAATGGGCTGACCGCGACGACCCACTGGTCGTGCTACCCGGAGCTCGCTGCCGTCGGCGCCACCCCGGTGGCCGACCGGGTCGTGGAGCACCTGGACCAGCGGATCATCACCGCGGCGGGGGTGAGCAGTGGCATCGACATGGCGCTGCGGCTGGTGGAGGTGCTGTTCGACGCCACGGCCGCCCAGGCCTGCCAGCTGATGATCGAGTACGACCCGCAGCCTCCGTTCGCCTGCGGCAGCGTGGCCCGCTCCCAGGCCATGCCCGACGGCGGTCAGGCCGTGATGGAACGCGTCATCGAGTACGCCCAGCTGCGGTCGTAACCTCAGCCGCATGACGCAACGAGCCACGGTGTTCGGCGACGACGCCGCGGAGTACGACGCCACCCGGCCGACGTACCCCGCGGCGGCGATCGACGCGCTGGTTGCACACGGTCCGCGGACGGCGCTGGAAGCGGGCAGTGGCACAGGAATCGCCACCCGGCTCGTGCGTGCCCGCGGCGTGCACGTCACGGGTGTGGAACCCGACCCGCGCATGGCCGAGTTGGCTGCCACGGTCGCCTCGGCCACCGGCGACACTGACACCACGCACGTCATCAGCCGCTTCGAGGACGTGGAGTTGCCCCATCCGGGTACGCCCGTGGATCTCGTGTTCAGCGCCCAGGCATGGCACTGGGTGGAGCCGGCCGCGGGGGCGGCGAAGGCCGCGCACGTGCTGGCACCAGGCGGGCAGTGGGCGGCGATGTGGAACATGGAAGCTCCGTCGGCCACGGTGGACACGTTGCTGGCTGTCTACGCACGCCACGCGCCGGCCTTCGCCGACGAGTGGCACGAGCAGGACGCGGCCGACGACTGGGAGCTCGTGCACAGCATCGCCGAGCACCCCGCCTTCGGCCCGGTGGCGCGCCAGGAGATCTCCTGGACCGAACGCCTGACCGCGGACCTGCTCGTACGCCGTTACGCCACCCACAGCAACCACCGGCTGCTGCCCCGCCCCGAAGCGGACGCCTTGCATGCGGAAATGGTGGCCGCGCTCGGTGGGCCGGAGGCCGTGGTGACCAGTTCGCTCGTCACTGCCGTGTTCGTGGCCGCCCGCCGGCCGGTCGCCGCGGCCGCCACGACCACCACGGACGGCTGACGCGGGCCGCCGCGGCCGCCAGGGACGGCTGACGCAGGCCGCGTTGAGCTCGGCACCTTCGTTGGTGACGACGCAGACGTGCGCCCGAGTGATGCGCCCATCTCCGAGTGAGACCCGGGAGATCCGAGTGCCCGCCGTCAA
>JBPOIX010000275.1:0-27570 GCA_052034175.1 Actinomycetota bacterium | reverse complement strand
CGGCCGACGAGGCACCGGCCGAGGTGAACAGCGCCGACGAGGCCCCGGCCGACGAGGCCCCGGCGGAGCCCGCACCGGTGGAGAACGGATTCGCGGCCCTCGGCCTGCGGCCCGAACTGCTGCGCGCGCTGGACGAGCTCGGCTACGAGGAGCCCACGCCCATCCAGCGCGAGACCATCCCGCCGCTGCTGGCCGGCAGCGACATGGTCGGCCAGGCCGCCACCGGCACGGGCAAGACGGCGGCATTCGCCCTTCCTGCCCTGCAGATGGTGAACGGTGCCGCCGGCAAGCCCGTGGCCCTGGTGCTGGTGCCCACCCGCGAGCTGGCGATGCAGGTGAACGAAGCGTTCTTCCGCTACGGCCGCGACCTGCGCGCCACCTGCGTGCCGGTGTACGGCGGGCAGCCGATCTTCCGCCAGCTGCAGGCACTCGACCGCGGCGTGCACGTCGTGGTCGGCACCCCCGGCCGCGTGCTCGACCACATCGGCCGCGGGTCGCTGCCGCTGGACGAGATCCGCATGGTCGTGCTCGACGAGGCGGACGAGATGCTCGACATGGGCTTCGCCGACGACATCGAGACCATCCTCGACGCCATCGACAGCGCCACCACCGACGGCCACCAGACGGTGATGTTCTCCGCCACGATGCCGCCGCGCATCAACGCCATCGCCAAGAAGCACCTCACCGACCCCGTGCGCATCAACGTCACCAAGGGCGACACCAAGGCCAGCAAGGGCAAGGTGCGCCAAGTGGCCTACGTGGTTCCCCGGGCCCACAAGCCGGCCGCGCTCGGCCGGGTGCTGGACATCGAGGCGCCGGGCGGCGCCCTCGTGTTCTGCCGCACCCGCACCGAGGTGGACCAGCTCACCGAGACGATGAACGCCCGCGGCTACCGCGCCGAAGCCCTGCACGGCGGCATGGATCAGGCCCAGCGCGACCGTGTGATGAGCCGCCTGCGCGACGGCACCGCCGACCTGCTGGTCGCCACCGACGTCGCCGCCCGCGGGCTGGACGTGGACACGCTGACCCATGTCGTCAACTACGACGTGCCCTCCGCCCCGGAGAGCTATGTGCACCGCATCGGCCGCGTCGGCCGCGCCGGGCGCGAAGGCGTGGCCATCACCCTGGCCGAGCCGCGCGAGCAACGCCTGCTGCACAACATCGAGCACCTCACCAAGCAGACCATCGCCATCGAGAAGGTGCCCACCGTCGCCGACCTGCGCGCCGCGCAGCTGGAGCAGACGGTGCTGGCCATCCGCGAATCCCTGGCCGCCGAGGACCTCGACGAGTACCACACCGTGCTGCACGCGCTGCGCGGCGAGGGCGACCCGCGTTCGGTGGCGCTGGCCGCCATCCGCCTCTACCACGAGGCGGCCGGCAACACGGTGGACGAGAACGAGATCCCGGACCTCTCGGCCAAGCTGGATCGCGGCGACCGCATGACCCGCCCGCGGGAGGACCGGCCCAAGTTCGAGAAGCACGAGCGTGGCGCGGTGCCGGCCGGAACGGGCTTCGTCTACATCGGCCTCGGCCGCAAGTCCGGCGTGCGCCCCGGCGACCTCGTCGGCGCGATCGCCAACGAGACCAACCTCGAAGGCCGCCAGATCGGCCCGATCCGCATCACCGAGATGTTCGCCGTGGTCGGCGTGCCCGAGGGCCGCGTGGACAGTGTGGTCGATGCGCTGCGGAACACGATGATCCGTGGCCGCTCGGCGTCGGTTCGCCGCTACGTGGACGGGGGCGGCTGGGACCGCTCGGACAAGACGGAGCGGCCGGACAAGAAGGGCCACCGCGGCCAGGGCCGCCCCACCGGGCGCCGGTAGACGCGAGCGAGGGGTGGCCGCCGGCAGGCAGCCACCCCTCGGTCAACATCGGCCACACCGGTTACACCGGTGACGGCCAGCTCAGCCGGCGAACCACTCCTGGTACTCGGCCAGCAGGGCGGGGTCGGCCGGCCCACTGAGGCCACACGTCCTCACCGAGCCGTCGAGCACGGCGACGAGGTACTCGCCGCCGACCTGGAACTCGACCCCGTCGAGGGCCGGGCTGCCGACGTCGGTGACGTCGAGGACCACCTGGGTGGCGTCGCCACCGGCGAACCACTCAGCAACGTCGAGCGTGACTGCGGTGCCCTCGACGGAGACGACCGTGCCGCGGAAGCCACCGAGGCCGGGCTCCGGCACATACTCGGTGACGGCCAGGCACATCGACATCGGGTCGAAGGGGCTGACGGAGAAGTGCACCGGAGCGGCAGCCGGCTGATCGTCGTTGCCGCCTGCCACCGTCAGGGTGACGGCCAGGGCTGCAGCGGCCAGGCCGGCACCCACGGCGTACGGCAGCCAGCGCGGCCGACGGCCGGAGGCGGCCGGGGCGACGGTGGCGGAGGGTTCGAAGTTGGGGGAGGTGTTGGGGGAGGTGTTCATGATCTGCTCCAGGAGTCGGGCGGCCTCAGGGCCGTCACTGGGGTGGACGACCGCACCGTGCACCGGGTCGGTGCTCCGCAGCCGGGCCAACAGGACATCGTCGAACGGGGTCGAGGCGTCGGGGTCGGTCATGGCTGGTTGCTCCTTCCGTGGGTGTCGGTGCCGTCACCCGACATGTGTCCGGCAGATGCCGCAGTCTTTCCTGCGACGCCCAACTTCTCCGCCAGGGAGCGCTTCGTACGATGCAAACGGATCGACACCGCGTTGGCGCTGAGGCCGAGCACGGTGGCGATCTCCCGCGGCGCCAGCCCCTCCCAGGCCCACAGGCGCACGATCTCCCGGTCGTCCGCGCTGAGCGTGGCGAGCGCCTCGTCGAGGGCGGTGTCCCCTTCGCCCGGCCCGCCTCCTGCCCCTTCGCCGGGGAGGGCACTCGAGCCGGCACTCGCCCCCACCATCGGGGTGGCCTCGTGCACGAGCCGGTCCATCAGCCCCGCCCGCCTCCTGTCCCCGCGCCGCTCGTTGGCCAACGCCCGCCGCGCCACCCCGTAGCACCAGGGAAGCTCGGCGCCGGACGGCACGTCGTCCAGCCGCCGCCAGAGGATCGTCAGTGTTTCGGCGACCACCTCGTCCGCCGTGGCGGCGTCGGTGCGGCGGCGGGCGTAGCGCTGCAGGGGCTCGAACACCTGGCGAAAGGCCGCCTCGTAGCGGGCGCGGCGCGCGAGGTCCACGAGGCCTGGCGCGCGTCGCCGTCCGATCATGACCCCCTCCTGTCCGGCACGGGCCAGATCCTTTCACGCCGACGAAATCGAGCCGCGCGACGGCCATTGCCCGCTGCTACAACTGAGCGGGTGACTGCCACGCTCGACGCCTCCCCCCGCTTCCGGTGGGATCGCCTCACGTCAGCATCGGCGCTCGGCTACTGCCTCCTCGCCGCAGGCCTCAGCGTCGGTGTGGTCCTCAAGGAACTCCGCGGCCAGTTCGGGATGAACGGGGTGGTCACCGCCCTGCACAGCAGCACCTTCGGGGTCGCCTTGCTGTGCATGGGCTTGCTGGGCGTCCGGCTGGTGAACCGCATCGGCCGCCGGGCGGCCGTCGGGCTCACGGCCCTGGCCATCACCTCCGGGGTCACCCTGTTCTGCCTCGGGCCGATCTGGCCCGTCACGCTCGCCGGCACCGCCATCGCCGGCGCGGGCGGCGCCCTGCTGGTGCTGGTGATGCCCGGCGTCATCAGCGACCACCACGGCCCGCACCGAGCCGCCGCCTTCGCCGCCACCAACGGCGTGGCCGGCATCGTGGGCGTGCTGTTCAGCCTGGCCATCGGCGCCGCGCTCAGTGCCGGCTGGAGCTGGCGCCCGGTGTACCTCGGCATCACGGCCATGGTCACGCTGGCGCTCGTGGCGGTGGGGCACCCCGTCACCATCCCGGCGGCAGAGAACACCGGCGGCTACAACCTCCGTCCACTTCGAGACGCCCGGATTCGCCGTCCCTGGTCGTTCGTGATCACCGCCGTCCTCGCGGACTTCGCGGTCGGCGTGTGGTCGGTCACCTACCTCGGCGAGGTCGGCGGCGCATCGTCGGGTGCTGCGCCCGTGCTGGCTGCCTCTTTCGCGCTCACGATGTTCGCATCGCGGCTGCTGTTGCCGTCCATCGTCCTGCTGTTCGGCGCCCGCACCATCGCCGTCAGCTTCATCGGCACCGGCCTCGGCGCGCTGGTGATGGTGCTCGGCCCCAACAGCCTCGTCCAGACCGTCGGCCTGGCGATCATCGGTTTCGCCGCCGGCCCGCTGTACCCGCTGACGGTGGACCGCTTCTACGCCGAGGTCGGCGACCAGCTGGATTCCGTCACACTCGGCGGCTACTGCTCGCTGGCCAGTGGGGTCGCGGTCACGCTCGGCCCGCTGGCGCTCGGGGTGCTCAGCGACCTCGTCGGCCTCCGTTGGGCGCTGCTCGCGGTGCCCGCGGTGTGCCTGGTCGGGGCCGTCACCCAGCGACACCGGTCGATGGACGGCCACTGACGGCAACTGACGCCGGCCCAGGGAACTGACGCCGTGGAGGGCCGGGCGTACGCGGCGTTCACGCAGCGATGATATTGACGTCATCAATATCGTGCTACCGTCGGCGTTGACCCCCGCTGCGCTCTGCGCGCACCTCACGAAAGGCCGCGACACATGAAAATCGGTGCGTTCTTCTTCGGTGGAGTCGAGATGCCGGATGCTGGTGCAGGCGCACCCGCCCCTCTCGATCGCCGCTACGACAACGACTACTGCTGGAAGGCGACCGAGCAGTACATCGACGCCGCAGTGGCCGCCGACGAGGCCGGCTTCGACAGCTTCTGGACCACCGAGCACCACTTCCAGTACGAGGGCTACGAGGTCATCCCCAACGGCATCCACATCGCCACCTGGATCGCCGCGCGCACCAAGCAGCTGAAGATCGGCTGCATGACCAATGTGGTCACCCAGTGGAACCCGCTGCGCCTGGCGGAGGACTTCGCCACGATGCACAACCTCTCCGGCGGCCGCGGCGTGTTCGGCGTGGGCCGCGGCACCGTGCCGCGCGAGATCCTCCACCTCAACGACTTCCACGTCTCGATCGGCTCGCACGACAACCCGGACAAGGCCGCCGACGACGACAAGAACCGTGAGTACTTCGAGGAGCAGATGGAGATCATCCACCTCGCCCTCACCAAGGAGAAGTTCTCCTACCAGGGCAAGTACTTCCAGCTGCCCGTGCCCGGCATCCCCGACCGCGGCGCCACCGTGCAGGAGCTCACGCTCGTGCCCCGCCCGATCTACCCGTACGAGACATGGCAGGCGTGCACCAGCCCGCCCACCGTGGAGTACTGCCCGCGGGTGGACCACGGCGCGGTGTTCTGGAACCAGCACCCGACCTACATCAAGCGCATGTGGGACCGCTACGGCGAACTGCACCAGCAGCACCACAACAGCAACCTCGCCCCCGGCGACAAGCGGATGCTCGTGCTCAGCGTGCGTGTCGAGGACACCCACGAGGAAGCCATGCGGACGGCCCGCAGCGGCCACGACGAGTTCTGGAAGTTCCTCGGCCCGTACGGCTGGAGCCGCGGCTACATGGGCGCCGATGGCAAGCCCGTCGGCCCCGGCCTGATCCCCACGCTGGAGGAGTCCATCGCGCAGAAGACGATCCTCGTGGGCAGCCCCGAGGAAGTGGCCGAAGGCGTGCAGTTCTACCGCGAACTGCTGGGCGTGGAGTACCTCACCATCTACCCGCACCTCGTCGGCGACCCGTACAGCAAGGCGGTCGAGCAGATGCAGCGGTTCATGGGCGAGGTCGTCCCGCTGGTGAAGTGAACAGCACCGGTCCCGGCGCCGTCGGTGCGCAGATCCGCGCCCGACGGCGCGACGCCGGGCTGACGTTGGTGACGCTCGCCGAGCGCGCCGGGCTGTCGCAGCCGTTCCTCTCCCAGGTGGAGAACGGTCGGGCGACCCCGTCGATGGACTCCCTGTACCGCATCGCGTCCGCGCTCGGCACCACGCCGCAGGCCCTGTTCGGCGGCGGCACCGACACCGCGCCGAGGGTGGCCCGCGCCGGAGACTCCGACGTGGAGGAGTTCGCCACCCCCGGCGAGTCCCGCCGGCGGCTGCTGCTGCCCGGCGACACCCCGTTCCACGTGGTGGAGATGGTGGGGCTCAGCACCGAGTTCCTCGACGCCTGGGAGCACCCGGGCGTGGAAGCGATCTATGTGCTGCTCGGGCCGGTGGAGGTCGAGGTGGGCGGCGCGATCACCACGCTCGCGACCGGCGACTTCATGTCCTACCCCGCCGAGCTGCCGCACCGCTACCGCTCGTCGCTCGGGCCGGTGGCACGCGTGCTGCTGATCGAGACCCAGCTGCAAACGGCACAGCAGGGTGCCCATTCGTTGGCACCGTAGAGTTCGACCGATGGCCGACGACACAGCTCCCCTGGTGGACCTGTCCCCCTGGACGGGGCCCTGGCCCGATGACGACAAGGACGCCAACCTCAAGGCCGACGTCGCGCTGTACGCCAAGGTCGACCCGATGCGCACCGTGCGCGGGTTGGCCGCGTCCACGGCCATCCCCGAGGGGGCGATCGTCCGCTGGGTGCTGGCACGGTGGGCCAGCGAGGGTTCCGGCGGGCTGCTGGAGCTCGGGCCGACGTTCACCCGCCGCCTCCACGGGGTGTGCACCGCGGCCGAGGCCGCCGACAGCGACGAGGCGCGGCTCGCCGCCTACCACCAGCTGCGCCAGATGATCAGCTGGCTGCACCACCCACTGGAGCATCCCCAGGTCTACGACGTCGAGTGATGCGGCCCGCCGCAGGGGCTACGCCTGCCGCCCGCGCCAGGGAAATGCCGGGGTGCGGCGCTCGGTGAACGCGGCCACGCCCTCGGCGAGCTCGCCGGACATCGCCACCTCGTGGTTCCACATGTCCGCCAGTGCCGACGGCACCGAGCCGTGCTGCAGCACGGCCGCCACCATCTCCTTGGTCGCCGCCTGGGTGAGCAGGGAGCGCGAGGCCAGCGTGGCCGTCAGCTCCGCCACCCTGGCCTCCACGTCGCCCGCGGGCCACACCTCGTCCACCAGGCCGAGGCGCAACGCCTCATCGGCGTCGATGAGGTCGCCGGTGAACAGCAACCGCTTCGCCGCGGGACCGAGCAAGCGGACCACGCGTTCCAGCGACGCCGGCGGGTAGACGACCCCGAGCTTGGCCGGGGTGATGCCGAATCGGGCGCCGTGCACTGCCAGCCGCAGGTCGCAGTCGATGGCCAGGGCAGCACCGCCACCGATGCAATCACCCTGCACCACTGCCACCGTCGGCTTCGCCAGCGTGGCCAGCGCGTGTTCGGCGGCCATGTTGACGTCCATGAAGCTCGGCAACGTGGCTGGACGATCGGCCAGCAGCTCGCTGATGTCCGCCCCGGCGCAGAAGTGATCGCCGTCACCGCGCACCACCACGACGCGCACCTCAGGGTCCACGGCGAGCCGATGGCAGGCCGCTTCCAGCTCCACCCACATGTCGTAGGTGACGGCATTCCGCTTCGCGGGCCGGGCCAGGCGAATGGTGCCGACCTGGCCGGCAACATCCGCCTCGACGCTCACCCGCGCACCTCTGCCTCGAACGCCGCGAGACGTGCGAGGAAGCGCGCCGGGTCCACCAGATGGGGGTAGTGGCCGTGATCGGCCCACACCTCGACGGTGGCGGTGGAGATCAGCCCGGTGAGCCACTCGGCGTAGCCCGGGCCGGGGTCGATGCCGTGCAGCGACAGGTAGGGCACCCGCACCGCACCCGCGATGGCCTCCACCTGCGCGTCGAGTTCCTCCACGGTGGACTCGAACACGGATGCCCACGAGCCGAGCACGACATCCCGGTCGGGGCGGCGCAGGGCGCGAGTGCGTGCCTTCTCCTCATCGGAGAGCGGCCCCTCCATCGAGTTGAACAGCAGGTCGATGGCCATCAGAAACGTCTCGTCGTCGCCGCGCAGCATCGGCTCCAGCCCGGCCAGGCCTTCCTTGAAGCCGGACAGCCGCAGCGGCTGGTCCACGTTGACCACCGCGACACAGGGAGCCATCGCTGCGTACGCGGACACCACCACACCGCCGAGCGAGTGGCCCACCAGCAGGGGCGCCTGGAAGCCGAGCGCCTGGGCGGTCTCGACGACGTCCGCGGCGTAGCTGGCGGGGTCGTACGGGTCGCACGCCTCACTGTCGCCGTGGCCGCGGAGGTCGACCGCCAACACACGGTGGTGGTCCGCCAACGAGTCGAGCAGGGGGTGCCACATCGAGCGACACTCCGTGATGCCGTGCACGAGCACGAGTTCCGGGGCATCGCTGCGGCCGACGAGTTCATGGGCAAGGAGCATGACCGCAGGCTACGCCACCCGCGCCGACAGGCAGATGCCGACGTCCCGGTACGCTGTGGCACCCCCATAGACCTGGAGCTACCCATGTATCGCCGCCGCATCGTGGCCCTCGCCGCCACCACTCTTCTCGCCCTCGCCGCCTGTGGCGACGACAAGGCCGCCACCCCCACCACGGTCGCCCCGCTGGACACCGTGCCCGCGATCCCCGACTCTGTCGTCGACGGCGGCAACGTCGAGGACACCATGGTGGAGGACACGATGGTGGAGGACACGATGGTCGAAGACACGATGGTCGAAGACACGATGGTCGAGGACACCGTTGACGAGGGTTCGGCGCTCACCGGCGAGGTCGTTCCCGGCGCCGGCATCGGCACCGAGTTCTGCGATGTGAACACCGAGCTCAACGAGACCCCGAGCCCGCTCGACGACTCGGAACCCACCCCGGAAGCACTGAACGAGTACTTCTCCACCACCTTCGCCGAGATGTTCGCCCGCTTCGCCGCGGCCGCCCCGGCCGACATGCTGGATGAGGTCACCGTGCTCGGTCAGGGGATGGACGCCTTCACCGAAGTGCTGGCCGCCAACGACTGGAACATCGAGGGAGCCTTCTCCGACCCGGCACTCGAGGCCGTGATGACCAACTCGGACTTCGAGGAAGCCGGCAGCAGGGTGGACAGCTACTGCGGCATGGAGAGCTGATTCCCCACCGCAGGCTACGATTGTCGGAACCAATCGCTACGACAATCGGAGCCTGAGATGTCGGACCTTTCCGAACTCGCCACTCGCCACCTCTGGATGCACTTCACCCGCCTGGGTGGGTTCGCCGATCACGAGGTGCCGGTCATCGCCCGCGGCGAGGGGTGCTACGTGTACGACCAGCACGGCACCCGCTACCTCGACGGCCTCTCCGGGCTGTTCACGGTGCAGGTCGGCCACGGCCGTCGTGAGCTGGCCGAGGCTGCCCGCGCGCAGAGCGAAACGCTCGGCTACTTCCCGGTGTGGAGCTTCGCCCACGAGCCGGCCATCACGCTTGCCCACCGCATCGCCCAGTACGCCCCCGGGGACCTGAACCGGGTGTTCTTCACCCCCACCGGCGGCGATGCGGTGGAGAGCGCCATCAAGTTCGCCCGCCAGTACTGGAAGCTGCAGGGGCAGCCGATGAAGCACAAGGTCATCAGCCGCTACCTCGCCTACCACGGCACCTCGATGGGCGCCCTCAGCCTCACTGGCGTGCCGTCGATCAAGGCACCATTCGAGCCGCTGATGCCCGGGGCGGTGAAGGTCCAGACGCCGTACCGCTACCGCTGCAACGACTGCATGCACCTCGGTGGGTGCACCCTTCGCTGCGCCGACGACCTGGCCTTGCGCATCGAGATGGAAGGCCCCGAGACCGTGGCTGCGGTGTTCATGGAGCCCGTGCAGAACACGGGGGGCGCGTTCACCCCGCCCGACGGTTACTGGGCCCGGGTACGCGAGATCTGCGACGAGTACGGCGTGCTCCTGGTGAGCGACGAGGTGATCGCCGCCTTCGGCCGCTTCGGCGAGATGTTCGGCAGCATCCGCTACGGCTACCAGCCGGACCTCATCACCTTCGCCAAGGGTGTCACGAGCGGCTACGCCGCGCTCGGCGGGATGATCGTCAGCGACCGCCTGGCGGAACCCTTCCTGCGCGACGGCAACGTCTTTCTCCAGGGCCAGACCTTCGGTGCCCACCCGGTGTCGTGCGCCGTTGCCAACGCCAACCTGGACATCTTCGAGCGGGAGGACATCTGCGGGCATGTGCGGGCCAACGAGGGGCGCTTCAAGCAGCTCATCGAAGGCCTGCTCGACATCCCGCTGGTCGGCGATGTGCGCGGCGACGGCTACTTCCTCGCGCTGGAGTTGGTTCCGGACAAGGCCACCCGCGGCCTGTTCACCCCGGAGCAAGCGGAGTGGCTGCTGCGCGGCTACCTCTCCCCCCGCCTGTACGAGGCCGGCCTGATCTGCCGCGCCGACGACCGCGGCGAGCCCGTGATCACCCTCTCCCCGCCGCTGATCTGTGGCGAGGAGGAGTTCGTGTTCATCGAGTCCGTCCTGCGCCGGGTGCTCACCGATGCCTCCGCCGAGTTCGCCCGCCGCTCGTGATCGACGACATCGACCGCACGATCATCGAGCTCCTGCAGGCCGACGGGCGCATGCCCTACACGCGGGTGGCGGCCGAGGTCGGCCTCACCGAGGGGGCCATTCGTCAGCGAGTGCAACGCCTCACCGACAGCGGCGTGATGCAGATCGTCGCCGTCACCGACCCGATGTCACTCGGCGTACGCCGCGTGGCGATGATCGGCGCGCGGGTGGCCGGCGACGCCGAGGCCACCGCCGCGTCCCTGACGGAGATGCCCGAGGTGGAGTACCTCGTAGCCACCGCCGGGCGCTACGACCTGATGTTCGAGGTGGTGGCCGACGACGACTCGGCCCTGCTCTCGTTGCTGTCGTCGCTGCGGGCACGCCCCGACGTCGTCGAGGCCGAGGCGTTCGTGTGCCTCAAGTTGTTCAAGCAGACCTTCAGCTGGGGTGCCCGCTGACAGGTACGGTCGCGGCCATGCGTTTGCACGGCCCTGAACGACCCGCCGGCCAAGGGCTCTGTGCCCACCAGGAGGAAAGCGGCAACAGGGCCATCGCCGCGTTGCTGACGGACGCCGTGGTGGGCCCCCAGGTGGACCTGGTGTTCACATGGCGGGAAGGCACGCCCGGCTCGGCAGAAGGCGGGGCCTACGAGGTTTGGTCGGCGCGGGGGATGGTGCGGTTCCAGCGCCAGGTGGACGACGCCGGCCGGCTCCACTTCGAGGTACTCGAAGTGGTCGGCGTCAACCCGATCGCCAACGACGACCCGTTGGCGCTGGCGACGGTCGCGGCCGAACGTGCAGCGGCCGCTGCCGGCGGCTTCGACCCCGACGACCCGGCGCGGCGGTTCATCGCCCCGGACCAGCAGAGCTACCCCTTCGGGTACGAGCGCGTCGCCCAACTGTTCGACAGCCCGAACGCGCCCGACCTCGCCATCTCCCCCAAGGACTGGGCCAGCGGCTCCCAGCCGGGCACGCACGGATCGCTCCATGTGCGCCAGGCACGGGCGCCGCTGTGGTTCAGCGGCCCGGGTGTACGGGTGGGCCGTCACCCGATGGCGGTGCGGTCGATCGACATCGCGCCCACCTGCCTGGCCGCACTCGGCTTCCCGCTCGTCGACGGCGCGGACGCCACCGGCCGCACGTCGAGCGAGCGCGGGGTGGCGCCGGACGTGTACCTCGCGCGACAGGACGGCCGCGCCGCCGGTGAGCTGTTCGACGATGTCGACGATGTCGACGGCGTCCGGCCGACCCGCCTCTACGTGTTCCTCTGCGACGGCCTGCACCAGACCGAGTTGCAGGACCGCCTGGCGCGCGATCCAGAAGGCCTGCCCCACCTGCGCCGCCTGCTGGCCCGGGCAGCCGTTCTGGACGGTGGCTCGATCGTCAACTTCCCCTCCATCACCTGGCCCAGCCACACCGCCATCGGCACCGGCACCTGGTGCGGTCACCACGACGTGGTGAACCCCAGCTACTACGTGCGGGCCGACCGCGAGACCGTTTCCCCACAGGGCCTGCAGATCGGTACGGAACGCTTCGCCTCCACGGCCGTCGAGAGCCTCTCGGAGGCGTTCCACCGGGTGGACCCGCAGTGCATGACCGCCGCCATCCACGCGCCGTTCGGCCGTTCCGCGAAGCACGCCGTGCTCGAAGGCCGGAACCTGTGCGACCGGTCCACGGTGAAGGCGCTGACCGCCGAGTTCGCCGACGACATGACGCCTCGTTTCGCCACCGAGCACCCGGCCGTCGCCAGCGAGAGCCTGCTGGATACGCGGGGCGTGGCGCAGGTGGTGGAGCTGCTGGGCCGCGACGACCTGCCACCGCCGCGGTTCGTGTACCACGAGCTGGCCGTCACCGACGGCGCCGGGCACGACTACGGCCCGCACGACAGCGGCCTGGCCGACGCGCTCACCGAGACGGACATCCGCATCGGCCGGGTGCTCGCTGCGCTCGACGCCCGCGGCCTGTTCGACGAGACGCTGTTCGTCGTCACCGCCGACCACGGCATGGCCCCGCAGATGGTGGAGTTGAAGGCCAACACCGCCGCCCATGTCACACGCGCCGGCCTGGCCGCGGTGGTGGCCGAGCCGTTGGTGTGGCTGCTCGACGTGGCCGTGGAGGTGGAACGCAAGCCCGACGGCCGCACTGGCCGGGTGGCGGTGTCCGAGCTGGACGCCTTGCCGAACGGCGAGCGGCCACCTGTGGAGGGCGCGGAGGTCCTGGTGGAGACGCATTCTCCCGGCGAGCCGCCCGTGCTCCTCGCCCGCGGCCGCACGGACGCCAACGGCCTGTTCGCCTTCCCCACCCCCAACGACGTGCCGTCCGCCGCCGTCGCCGTGTCCGTGCGCGCCGACGGCTTCAACCCGCGTCACCTCCTCCTCGACGGCACGAACCTCGCCCTCGACCTGCGCGCCCACCTCTACCCGTAGCTCTTGGAGGGAAGCGGGAACCTGAGGGGGCACGGCAGACTGGGGGCATGACTGCGCCGATCGCTCTCCATGTTCATCCCGAGGTCGCCGAGGCGCTCGGCGCCGGCCGCGCCGTCGTCGCGCTGGAAAGCACGATCATCAGCCACGGCATGCCGTATCCGCAGAACGAGGCGATGGCCACCGAGGTCGAGGGCATCGTCCGCGCTGGCGGCGCTGTGCCAGCCACCGTGGCCGTCATCGACGGGCAGTGCCTCGTCGGCCTGTCCCCCGAGCAGTTGCACCACCTGGCCACCGTCGGCGGGGTGCACAAGGCCACCACCCGCGATCTGCCGTGGCTGGTCGGCACCGGTGCCACCGGCGCCACCACCGTCGCCGCCACCATGAAGCTGGCCGCGATGGCCGGCATCCGGGTGTTCGCCACGGGCGGTATCGGCGGCGTGCACCGCGGGGCCGCGGAGAGCATGGACATCTCCGCCGACCTCACCGAGATGGCCGTCACCCCCGTGGCCGTCGTGTCTGCAGGCGTGAAGAGCATCCTCGACATCCGCCTCACGCTGGAGCGCTTGGAGACCCTTGGCGTGCCGGTGATCGTGAACGGCAGCGACGACTTCCCCTCGTTCTTCAGTCGCACCAGCGGGCTCCCCGCGCCGCGGCGAGCCGACGGCCCGGCGGAGATGGCGCGGGTGTTGCACGCGGCCTGGCACCACCTCGGCCTCGCCTGCGGCATCAGCATCGCCAACCCGATTCCTGCCGAGTTCGAAGTGCCTGCGGAGGAGATCAGCGCGGTCATCGACGAAGCGCTGGCCGACCTCGACCGCGAAGGCATCACCGGCCAGGAAGTCACCCCGTTCCTGCTCCGCCGGGTGATGGAGCGCACCGGGGGCCGCAGCCTGACGGCCAACCTCGCCCTCGTGAGGAACAACGCGGCCACGGCCGCAGCGATCGCCGTCGAATACGCGAAGCTCTGCGCATGACGCGCACCGGGGCCCTCCTCACGTCGATTCTCCTGCTCACCGCGGCGTGCAGCGGCGACGACACCGCACCCGCCACCACGGAGGAACCGCCGGCCACCGAGGCGCCGGCGGAGCCGACCTCGCCAGGCACCGCCGCGCCGACCACCACGGCCGCCGCCCCAACCGCGGCCACATCCACCAACAGCACCGCCCCGGCTCGGGAGTACGCCGCGACGATCGACGAGTTGCTCGCCCTCGGGCGGCCGATCGTGCTCGCCCACACCGCCGGGGAGGACGAGTTCCCCGGCAGCACCCTCTTCGCGTTCGGTGAGAGCGTGAAGGCCGACGTCGACATGCTCGACTTCAACGTCATGCTCAGCGGCGATGGCGTCCTTGTGGTCACCCACGATGACACCGTGGACCGCACCACCGATGGCACCGGTGCCGTGGCCGAGATGACCTACGACGAGATCGCGGCCCTGGACAACGCCTACTGGTTCACTGCCGAGTGCGGCGTGTGCACGGATCAGCCCGACGACGCCTATCTCTACCGCGGCGTGCGCACAGGCGACCGTCCCGCGCCCGAGGGTTACACCGCGGACGACTTCACGATCCCGACCTTCCGTCAGCTGGTGGAGCGCTTCCCCACGATCCCGCTGAACATCGAGATCAAGGGCGAGGGCGACGCCGCGCAGGCCGCGGCCGACGTGCTGGCCGCCGAACTGGACGAACTCGGTCGCGGCCAGGCGACCGTGGTGGCGAGCTTCGATGACGCCACCGTCGACTACTTCCACTCGATCGCCCCCGACGTCGAGGTGTCGGCGGGTCTCGGCCTGCTCACCGAGTGGGTGCTCAACGGCACACCATTGCCCGAGCACATGCGCATCCTGCAGCTCCCGCCCGAGTACAGCGGGCTGGAGGTGATCACGCCTGACCTGGTGGCCGCATCGACTGCTGCCGGTTACCCGATCTGGGTGTGGCCCAACGACCGAGAGCTGGAGAACCAGGCGTCGTACCTGGAGTTCCTGAAGATGGGTGTGGTCGGGCTGAACATCAACTTCCCTGCTCAGGGCGTGGCCGCCGTACAGGAGTACCTCGCCGGCAGCTCCTAGTTGTGCAGTTGGTAGCTCCGGGAGCTACACGCTGCACAACAAGACCGCCCGAACCCAGTCGGGCGAATGTTTGATCGCGCCCGGCCACCCAACTAGGCGCCGCGTGTGGCCGCCGCGGCCAGCTGCTCCAGGGTGTGCTCCATGCCGGCGCGGTTGTGGGTGCTGCGGTCCTTCACGCCCACGGCCAGGCCGGTGATCGTGGCGATCACCGGCGAACGGTGATCCACCCAGTACTCGGTGACCGCGGTACCGTCGCCGTCGTCGGCCGGCTCGAAGCGATAACCCCACCGGGCCACGCCCATGCCCATCGCGGTGACGTCGAAAGCGAACTCGCGGCCCGGTTCGGCCACGGCCACCGTCACGTCGGTGCTCCAGCGGCGCCAGCCGTGGCGGTTCGTGCCCTTGAAGCGAGCGCCGACGGCGGGGCCTGTGGCGCCCTTCACCCACCTGCCGCCGGTGTTCTCCGTCGACCACTCCCCCATGCGCGGCAGGTCGCCGACCAGCGCGTACAGCCCGTCGGCGGGAGCGGCGATGGTGCGGCTCACTTCGATGCGGTCGCCTTTGCTCATCGGAACAGATCCCTCGATTGGTCGCGCAGCACCGGCGCGATGGTGGCGGCGTCGTCGGGCTCCCACTGGTAGCCACGAATCACGGCGACGGGCACGCGGCTGACATTGCCCTTCACCAGTTCGGCGGCGCCGGCCAGCTCGTCGGCCGTGCACAGGGCCTGGACCTGGAACTCATGTCCGTGCGGGTCCACCTGACCGATGTACGACAGGATCGGCTGGATGCCGGCCACACCGATGGCGATGTCGGTCTGGCCCTCCCGCCACGCCCGTCCGAACGTGTCGCTGATGATCACTGCGGCGTTCACGCCGGCGGCCAGGAAGCCGGCGCGGATGCTGCGGGCGGAAGCGTCCGGGTCCACCGGCAGCAAGACCGCCCGGCCGTGCGCGCCACTGGACGACTGGTCGACGCCGCTGTTGGCGCACACGAAGCCGTGGTGCGTCTCGGTGATGAGGATCGGGCCGATCTGACGCACGACCCGCTTGGCCTCGCGCAGCACGACCTCCACGACCGCAGGGTCCTTCCCCCACTGGGCGGACCACTGGAGCGCGTACGGCGACGGCTCGATCTCGGCCAGCTCCACCGTGCGGCCCTCAGCCTTGGAGACGATCTTCGAGGTGACCACCACGACATCGCCGTCGACCAGGGGGGTGCCGGCCGCCGCGGCGGCCTGCAGGACGACGGCCCCCAGATCGGTGCCGGGCTCGATCTCGGGCAGGCCGGCGATGCCGGCGATCTGCAACATGCTCACGCCGACAGGCCCGCCAGGAAGTCGAGGATGGCCGCGTTCACCGGCTCCGGGTTCGTGAGGTTCGCCGCGTGCGCGCCGCCCACCTTCACGACGCCGCCACAGCCCACGAGCGCCGCGGCCGTGGCCTCGGCATCGTCCATCGGGATGGCGGTGTCCTCGGTGCCGTGCACCACGAGCACGGGGCACGTGATCTCGCCCAAGCGCGCCGAGATGTCGTCGCGCTCCATCAGGCACTGCGACGGGTGCGCCATCAGCTCCTTCGGGCGGGCCTGCCACTTGGCGATCCACTTCAGGTTCTCCTCGGCGTCGTCGATGATGATCGTCGCCACCGCCTGCGCCAGTTCGTCCACGGGGCCAACCGCCAGCCAGATGTCGACCATCCCCTGGTTCGCAGCGCGCTGCTCCTCGGTGTAGAGGGCCGTGCCGGAGTCCAGCAAGATCAAGGCGCGCACCCGCTCTGGGGCCAGCAGCGCGGCGCGCATCGAGAGGAAGCCGCCCTGGCTCATCCCGCCCACCACGGCGCGCTCGACACCGAGGTGGGTGAGCAGGCCGAGGCAGTCCTGCGCGGAGTCCCAGTAGGTGAAGGGCCGGCCGTCGTACTCGGTGAGCCCGAAGCCACGCTCGTCCCACGTGATCACCCGGTACTGGCCGCGGAGGGCTTCCACCTGCGGGGCGAACATCTCGTGGTCCATGAGGAACCCGTGCCCGAGGATGACGACCGGCCCATCGCCGCCCGTGTCCTCGAAGTAGATCTTCTGCCCGTTGACCTGTGCATACGCCATGGCCTGCGACCGTACTACCCGCGCTCCCACCCCCGCTCACGGGCGAGCCCACGTGCAGGTCGAAGGTGGAGCCGGTCCGTAGCATGGCGAGCATGACGGAACAGGTCAGCGAGATCTTCGACCCAGCGGCGTGGCGAGTGGTGCCCGGCTTCGCTTTCGACGACATCACCTACCACCGCAGCGTCGAACACGGCACGGTGCGCATCGCCTTCAACCGGCCGGAGGTGCGCAACGCCTTCCGCCCGCGCACGGTGGACCAGCTGTACACCGCGCTCGACCACGCCCGCCAGAGCACCGACGTCGGCTGCGTGCTGCTCACCGGTAACGGCCCGTCGGCGAAGGACGGCGGCTGGGCGTTCTGCAGCGGCGGCGACCAGCGCATCCGTGGCAAGGACGGCTACAAGTACACCGCCGAAGGAGACGACGGCACGGTGGGCGAGACGGCGGACGCCATCGACGCCGGCCGGGCCGGCCGGCTGCACATCCTCGAGGTGCAGCGCCTGCTCCGCTTCATGCCCAAGGTCGTGATCTGCCTGGTGAACGGATGGGCCGCGGGTGGCGGCCACAGCCTGCACGTGGTGTGCGACCTCACCCTCGCCAGCCGGGAGCACGCCCGCTTCAAGCAGACGGACGCCGATGTTGCCAGCTTCGACGGCGGCTTCGGCAGCGCCTACCTGGCCCGCCAGGTGGGCCAGAAGTTCGCCCGCGAGATCTTCTTCCTCGGCCGCGAGTACTCCGCCGAGCAGATGCACCAGATGGGTGCCGTCAACGAAGTGGTGGCCCACGCCGACCTGGAGAAGGTCGGCTTGGAGTGGGGCGCGATCATCAACGGCAAGAGCCCCACCGCACAGCGGATGCTGAAGTTCTCCTTCAACCTCATCGACGACGGCCTGGTGGGCCAGCAGATATTCGCCGGTGAGGCCACCCGCCTCGCCTACGGCACGGACGAGGCTCAGGAGGGGCGGGACTCCTTCCTCGAGAAGCGGCCCAAGGACTGGGGTCGCTTCCCCTGGCACTACTGATGGGCGAGGGTGGCCGGCAGCCGTTGCCGCCCGGAGTCGGAGTGCTCGGCCCCGACATCGCCATCATCGAGGACCCCGACGACCCCCGAGTGGCGGCCTTCGGCCTCAACGAACGCGCCCTCACCAACCGGGCGCAGAAGCGACGCGACGATGGCGACGGCCTGTTCATGGCCGAGGGCGACCTCGTGGTGGAACGAGCCCTGGCCGCCGGCTGCCGGCCCGTACTGGCGATGGTGGACGAGCGACGCCCACCCGCAATCACCGCCACCCTCCAGGCCAGCGGCTGCGAGGTGTACGCCGGGGGCGACCGCCTGCGGGCCGCGGTCACCAAGCTCGGCATGCCCTATCCGGTCGTGGCCTTGTTCGAACGGCCGCCCCGCCCCACGGCCGACGAGCTGGCCGGCCGGTGCAGCCGGCTGATCCTCGTGGAGGCGGTGGACAACCCGGTGAACGTCGGCAGCATCGTGCGCAACGGCCTGGCACTCGGGTGGGACGGCCTGGTGGTGGACGGCACAAGCGCCGACCCGCTAGCCCGCCGAGCCCTCCGGGTGAGCATGGGCCATGCGGTGCGCCTGCCTCACGCCCGCACGCAGGACCTGGCGCACGTTGCGGCCACCCTGCGCGCCGATGGCTGGCTGGTGTGCGCGCTCACACCAGCGGCGGATGCCCTGCCGCTGGAGGCCGTCGTCGCCGCGCCCCGCACCGCCCTGCTCGTCGGGAGCGAACGGGCCGGCCTCTCGGCCGACGCAATGGCAGCGGCCACCCACCGGGTGAGCATTCCGATGCTCGCCGGGGTGGATTCGCTCAACGCGGCCGCGGCAACGGCCGTGGCCTGCTGGCACCTCAGGCCGGCGGCTGCCCACCCTTGATGTCGTCGTTGCGCATCATGTCCGCCACCGGCACGAAGTAGCCCATCAGCCGGTCGCGCACCTCGCCAGGTTCGGTCTCGCGCTCCACCGCGGCCGCCATGTGCAGCAGCCAATGGTCGCGGGCGGTGGCATCCACGTCGAACGGCATGTGCCGGGCGCGCAACATCGGATGGCCACGCTCCTCCGAGTACGTCATCGGCCCACCCCAGTACTGGGCCAGGAAGAGTGCCAGCCGCCGCTGCGCACCTTCCATGTCGTCGTCCGGGTACATCGGCCGCAGCACAGGGTCGTAGCGCACCCCCTCGTAGAACGCGCCCACCAGACGTTCGAAGAACGGCATGCCACCGGCAGCCTCGTAGACGGTGATTCCTTCGGCGTCGCTCACCCCGCCGATGCTAGAACCGGGCTAGGAGAACGAGGGAATCTCGTAGCCGGGGAAGATCTCCGGCAGCCCATCGCTGACCTTCACCGGGAAGTTCGGCGGGCGCTTCTCGAGGAAGCTCACCACACCCTCCTTGGAGTCCGCGCTGCGGCCGCGCTCCAGGATCCCGCGGGAGTCCACGCGGTGGGCCTCCATCGGGTGGCTGGCGCCGAGCATGCGCCACAGCATCTGGCGGGTGAGCGCCACACTGACCGGGGCCGTGTTCTCGGCGATCTCGGTGGCGATCGCCCGTGCCGCAGCCAGCAGGTCGTCCGGCGCGTGCAACGACCGCACGAGGCCGCCGCTGAGCGCCTCGGTCGCAGGGAAGACGCGGCCGGAGTAGCACCACTCCGCCGCCTGGCTGATGCCCACCAGCCGCGGCAGGAACCACGACGAGCAGGCCTCGGGCACGATGCCGCGGCGGGCAAAGACGAAGCCGAACTTGGCGCCCTCGCTGGCCAGACGGATGTCCATCGGCAGGGTCATGGTGACACCGACGCCCACCGCCGGGCCGTTGATCGCGGCGATCACCGGCTTGGTGCACTCGAAGATGCGCAAGCTCACCATGCCACCGCCGTCGCGCGGCACCCCCACGTCCGCGGGGATCTCGTCGCTGCCTCCGCGGCTGAACGTCTCCCCGCCGCCGCTGAGGTCGGCGCCGGCGCAGAAGCCCCGCCCGGCCCCGGTGACGATCACCACGCGCACGTTGTCGTCGGCATCCACGCGGTCGAAGGCGTCGATCACCTCGCGCATCATCGTGCCGGTGAACGCGTTCAGCTGTTCGGGCCGGTTGAGCGTGATCGTGGCAATGCGATCGCTGACCTCGTAGAGGATCTGGGTGTAGTCGTGGCTGGCGCTCATGGCGGCGACGTTAGGCGGCGCGCCCTGCCCGGGCCGAGGCCAACCTCGTGCCATCCGGCCGCGCCGGCCTGCGAGGCTTGGCTAGACGTCGAGGAAGCGGCTGGCGGCCGTGCCGGAGCCAACGGCGCCGACGAACGCGCCGAGCAGGATGATGGCGAGGCACACCCAGCCCGGGTATCCGTCCGTCACCACCATGCTCTTGATGCCTACTTCGCCATCCAGCGCTTCCATGCCACTCAGCCAGTCCTCGTTCATGTACAGCAGGAAGCCACTCCCGAGCAGGCCACCGGCCACGCCCTGGAGCAAGCCCTCCAACATGAACGGGAGGCGAATGAACCAGTTGGTGGCGCCCACGAGTTTCATCACCTCGATCTCGCGCCGTCGCGCGTACATCGCGGTACGGATCGTGTTCCAGATGAGGAGCGCCGAGGCGAACAGCAGCACCAGGGCCATCACCAGCAGACGTGGGCTGAAGAAGCTCTTCAACTCGCTGAGCGCGGCCACCTGTTCGTCCGGGGTTGCAACGTCGATCACGTTCGGCAGCTTGCCGACCATCTCCTTCAGCGCGGAAAGCGCATCTCCACTGTCCTTGTCCACCGGGGTGAGCTTGAACATCGACGGCATTTCCGGGAGCAACTGGGTCAGGGCGTCCGGGTCGGCGGCGAACAGCACCTCGGCCTCGGACGTGGTGCACGCCTCGTCGCAGTACGAGATGTTCTCGATGACGGTGGCCTGGGCTTCGAGGGTGGAGCGGATGAGCTCCACCTCGTTCGGCGCCGCGCCGTGCTTGACGTAGACGATCATCTCCACGCCACCGCTCCAGGTGCGGAGCTGGTTGTCGAAGGCGCGCTGGATGAGGAGCGTCATCCCGAACAGGAACAGCGACACCGTCGAGGTGATGACGGCTGCCACGGTGAGCGTCGGGTTCCGCGACAGGCTGGCCCACAACTCCCGGACCATGTAACGCACACGGGAGATCATTCGTACACCCCTCGGGCCTGGTCGCGCACGATGACGCCGCGGTCGAGCTGGATGACGCGCTTGCGCATCATGTTCACAATGCGCTGGTCGTGAGTGGCCATCACCACGGTGGTACCCGTCTTGTTGATCCGGTCCAGCAAGCGCATGATGCCCTCGCCGGTGGCGGGGTCCAGGTTGCCCGTGGGCTCGTCGGCCAGCAGGATCAACGGCCGGTTGACGAACGCCCGGGCGATCGACACACGCTGCTGCTCGCCGCCGGAGAGCTGGTGGGGGAAGCGGTCCTGCTTGCCGCCGAGGCCGACCAGGTCGAGCACGGCGGGCACCTGCTGGCGGATGACGTGGCGCGGCCGGCCGATGACTTCCAAGGCGAAGGCGACGTTCTCGAACACCGTCTTGTTGGCCAGCAGTTTGTAGTCCTGGAAGATGTTGCCGATGTTGCGCCGCAGGTGCGGCACCTTGCTGTCGGGCATCTCGTTGATGTTCCTGCCGGCCACCCACACCGAGCCGCGCTCAGGGCGCTCCTGGCGGTTCATCAACCGCAACAGGGTGCTCTTGCCCGAGCCGGACGGGCCGACGAGGAAGACGAACTCCGCCTTGGCGACATCGAAGCTCGCGCCCTTCAGCGCGGTGACCTCGGTGGAGTAGGTCTTGGTGACATTGTCGAGACGAATCATGCGATGGCTTCTCCGCGCGCCGTGAGCCGCCCGCCCGCTTGCACGAAGCGACACGCTACTTCGCCGCGACCGGCCAACGGCGGCACCCCTGCCGCGCGCCGGGCCGTCACTCGGCTTCCCGGCGGCGCCAGCGGAGGTAGCCCTCCATGAACTCGTCCAGATCGCCGTCGAGCACGGCATCGATCTGGCTCGTCTCGACCTCGGTGCGCAGATCCTTCACCATCTGGTACGGCTGCACCACGTAGGAACGGATCTGGCTCCCCCACCCGACCTGGGCCTGACGGCCGGCGATCTGGGCCAGCTCGGCTTCGTGTTCCTCTTCGATCTTGGCCGCCACCATCGCCTTCAGGCGGTTGAGCGCCTTCTCGCGGTTCTGCAGCTGGCTGCGCTCTTCCTGACTGTTGGCCACCATGCCCGTCGGCTTGTGGATCAGGCGCACCGCCGACGACGTCTTGTTGATGTGCTGGCCGCCGGCCCCACTGGCACGGTAGACCTGCATCTCGATGTCGGAGTCGTTCAGCTCCACGTTGGGCGCGTCCATCACCGGCCACACCTGCACCGCCGCGAAGCTTGTCTGGCGCCGACCCTGGTTGTCGAAGGGGCTGATCCGCACGAGGCGGTGGGTGCCACGTTCGCTGGTCATCAGGCCGTAGGCGTACCGGCCGGTGAGCGTGAACTCGGCGGACATGATGCCCGCCTCGGCCGCCGGGCTGATCTCGTCGATCTCCAGGGCGAAACCACGGCGTTCGGCCCAGCGGGAGTACATCCGCAACAGGATCTCCGCCCAGTCCTGTGCGTCCACCCCGCCGTCTTTGGCGTTGATCTGCACGATGCAGTCCGCTTCGTCGTGCTCGCCGGTGAACAGGCTGCGCAGGTCGAGCTGGCGCAACTGGCCGGCGATGCCGCCACAGGCCGCGGCGATCTCGGGCTCCTGGCTCTCGTCGTCCAGCTCGCGGGCCATCTCGTGCAGGACTTCGGCGTCTTCCAACTCGCGGCTGAGCGCGGCGAAGGTGTCGATGTCCGCTTTGACGTTGGCGTACTCGGCGTTGACCTTCTTCGCCAGCTCCTGGTCGTCCCACAAGTCCGGGCGGGCGACCTCCATCTCCAGTTCGGCCAGGCGCGCCCGGCCGGCGGTGATCTTGAGATAGCCCTCGGCCTCGCCGAGACGGCGTCGGAGGTCCTTCAGTTCATCGGTGAAATCACGCATGGGGCTCCCGCCACGGGCCAGTCACAAAGTGGCGCCGTGGCACATCTTGAACTTCTTGCCACTGCCGCACGGGCACGGCGCATTCCGCGGGGTCTTGGACCATTCGTCCTTGACCACGGTTTGCGGCTTGGCCGCGGCGGGCTGCTTGGCGGCGGCTGCGGCCTGCGCCTGCTGCACGTCGGTGTCGCCAGCTGCGGCTGCGGCGCGAGCGGCGGCAGCAATTCCGCCGGCGGCAGCGAACTCACTGGAGTTCAGCTGCACGTTCTGCACCACCGGCTTGGGCTCCTCCTTGCGGACGACCTGGACGTGCATCACGTACTTGACGAAGTCCTGGGCGATGCCCTTCATCATCTGGCCGAACATCTCGAAGCCCTCGCGCTGCCACTCGGTGAGGGGGTCCTTCTGGCCCATCGCCCGCAGGTTGATGCCCTCCTGGAGGTAGTCCATCTCCTCGAGGTGTTCGCGCCACCGCTGGTCGATGATGCGCAGCATCACCTGGCGCTCCACGTCGCGCATGACCACCGGGGTCAGCTCCGCTTCGCGCTTCTCGTAGTACGCCTTGGCGTCGGTCATCACGAGGTCGTAGATGTCGTCCGCGTCGTCGAGCTTGCCGAGCTGCTCCTCGCTGAGGTCGTTCGGCCAGAACGACTTCAGTTCCTTCACCAGGCCCTCGACGTCCCACTCGTCGGCGGCCTCGCTGACGCAATGGGTGTCGATCAGGGCGTCGACGGCGTCGCTGAGGTACTCCATCCCGGCGGACTTGAGATCCGCACCTTCGAGGATCTGGTCGCGACGCGCGTAGATGACCTTGCGCTGCTGGTTCATCACCTCGTCGTACTTGAGCACGTTCTTGCGGATCTCGGCGTTGCGCTGCTCCACCGTGCCCTGGGCCCGTTCGATGGCCTTGGTGACCATCTTGGCCTCGATGGCCTCGTCGTCGGGGAGGGCGCGGTTCATCACATAGCTCAGCGCACCAGTGGCGAACAGGCGCATCAACTCGTCGTCGAGGCTGAGGTAGAAGCGGCTCTCGCCGGGGTCGCCCTGCCGGCCGGAGCGGCCACGCAGCTGGTTGTCGATACGGCGACTCTCGTGGCGCTCCGTGCCCAGCACATACAGCCCGCCGAGCTCGCGCACCTGGTCGCCCTCGATCTTGCACGAGACCTTGAACTCCGCCAGCAGCTCGGCGTAGCGGGCCATCGCCTTCGCCCGGGCCTCGCGGAACTCCTCGGGCATCTGGTCGAGCGGCATCGGCAGGGCGAAGTCGTCCACCATCACCGAGGGGTCGAAGCCCTCCTTCAGCACCTCATGGCGCGCCAACCCTTCGGGGTTGCCACCGAGGAGGATGTCCACGCCGCGACCCGCCATGTTCGTGCTGACGGTGACGGCATGCAGCCGGCCGGCCTGGGCCACGATGTGGGCCTCACGCGTGTGCTGCTTGGCGTTCAGGACCTCGTGCGGGATGCCGTGCTTCTGCAGCTGGCGCGAGAGGTACTCGCTCTTTTCCACGCTGATCGTGCCGACAAGGACCGGCTGGCCCTTCTCGTACTTGGCGGCGATGTCCTCCACCACGGACTGGAACTTGCCCGGCTCGCCCTTGTAGATGAGGTCGGCCTGGTCCGCGCGCCGCACCGGCTTGTTGGTGGGGATCGGCACCACCTGCAACTCGTAGGTGTTCGACAACTCCGCGGCCTCGGTGGAGGCCGTGCCGGTCATGCCGGCGAGCTTCTTGTACATGCGGAAGTAGTTCTGCAGGGTGACGGTCGCAAGGGTTTGGTTCTCCTCCTTGATCTTCACCCCTTCCTTGGCTTCCACGGCCTGGTGGATGCCTTCGCTCCAGCGGCGACCTTCGAGCACGCGACCGGTGAACTCGTCGACGATCTTCACCTCGCCGTTGGCGATGATGTAGTCCTTGTCGCGCTTGTAGAGCTCCTTGGCCTTCAGCGCCACCTGCAGCTGGTGCACCAGGTTCTGCTGCACCTCGTCGTAGAGGTTGTCGATGCCGAGCGCGCGCTCGACCTTCTCGATGCCCGGCTCGAGCGGCACCACGACCCGCTTGTCCTCTTCCACCTCGTAGTCCACGTCGCGCTTCAAGCTGCGCACGATCGAGGCGAAGCGGTAGTACAGCTTGGCGGCATCCGCCACCCGGCCGGAGATGATCAGCGGGGTGCGGGCTTCGTCGATGAGGATGGAGTCCACCTCGTCGACGATGGCGAAGTTGTGCCCGCGCTGCACCTTGTCCGCCAGCTTGGCGGCCATGTTGTCGCGCAGGTAGTCGAAGCCGAACTCGTTGTTCGTGCCGTAGGTGATGGCGCAGGCATAGTTGGCCCGCTTCTCGGCCGGCCGGTCCTTGTAGCCGGGAAGGATGAGGCCGACGTCCAGCCCAAGCCACTTGTGCAGGCGGCCCATCCATTCGGCGTGGAACCGAGCCAGGTAGTCGTTGACGGTGATGACATGCACCCCGTCGCCGCCGAGGCCGTTGAGGTAGGCGGGAAGAGTGGACACCAACGTCTTGCCTTCGCCGGTCTTCATCTCCGCGACCCACCCGAAGTGCAGCGCTGCGCCGCCCATCATCTGGACGTCGAAGTGGCGCTGACCGAGGGTGCGGTCGGCGGCTTCGCGAACGACCGCAAAGGCTTCCACCAGCAGGTCGTTGAGGTCCTCGCCGCTGTCGAGGCGCGTGCGGAACTCGCCGGTCTTCGCCCGCAGCGCGTCGTCCGACAGCGCCTGCATCTCGGGCTCGAGTGCGTTGATGTCGGGAACGAGGCCTTGCAGGGCCTTCAGCTTCTTGCCTTCACCAGCGCGGAGGATCTTGTCGAGGATGCCCATGCGGGTTCCAAGCCTACCGGTGGGGGCCGATGGAGCCGTGGCACGCCGCCCACCGTTCACGCACGCACATCACGCGCCGCCCGCGCCGCCTTGCGTCGCCCGAGTCGCCCGAGTCGCCCGCCGGGACGACGGCCGGACAGACTGCGCCCCCATGGGCGAGCGCAGCATTGACACGGTGATCTTCGACGTCGGGGGCGTCCTTGCCGCCAACGGGCGACACGCGGACTTCGCCAGCCGCTTCCCCCACGCCGACCCGGAGACCGTGACGCGCATCTTCGTCGGCGACTACGCCGAGGACGGAGACCACCCGTGGCACCGCCTGGAGCGTGGCGAGATCACCCTGGAGCAGAACCGGCAGCTGAACCGGGCCGCGCTGGAGGCGGCGGGTATCGAGCTGCGGCCACCGCCGCAGGGCACACCGCAGACGGTGACCTTCACCCGCAGCGAGCCAATGGTCGCGCTGGTGCAGGAACTGCGCGCGGCCGGCCTTCGCCTGGGCGTGCTGACCAACAATGTGCTGGAGTTCCGTGAGCGGTGGCGGGCGATGATGCCGTTCGACGAGTGGTTCGACGATGTGGTGGACAGCCACGAGGTGGGGGTGCGCAAGCCGAACCCGGCGATCTATCAGCTGGCCCTGGCCAGGCTGGGCGCCGATGCCGCGCGCACGGCCTTCCTCGACGACGTGCCGACCAACGTCGCCGCCGCCGACGCCGTGGGGATTCGCGGCGTGCTGGTGGAGGAGGACCCCACCGCGGCCATCGCCACGGTGCGCCGCTGGGCGGGCCTCGCGGACTGACCCGGCGCCGCGGCAGGGTGCGCCGGCGTGGCCGCCGCAGCCATGCAGACGACCTCCCCCACACCGGCGTGCAGCAGCGCCTCGCGAGCCGAGGCCAGGGTGGCCCCTGTGGTGACCACGTCGTCCACCACCAGCACTCGCAGCCTGCTCGCCGAAGGGCGGGCACGGAACTCCGGCCCGTGGAGGCGCTCCGCACGCGAGCGGCCCGTCTGCGGGGTGGACCCGTGTGCCCGGTAGAGCATCCGCCGGCACGGCACCCTCATCTCCCGGGCGACGGCGCGTGCCAGCAGCTCCGCCTGGTCGAACCCCCGTTCACGGGCGTGAGCCGCGCTGGTGGGTGCCCACGTGACCAGGTCGAACCCGCCGAGGCGGAGCCGGGAGACCATCAGCCGAGCCAGGGAGCGAGCCACGCCCCGCCGGTTGCGGTACTTCAGGCCGAGCACCACCTGCCGGGCCACCCCGTCGAACGGGAGGGCGGCGTGCACACCCGGCGCCGCGGTGCGGGCCGGGGCGGCCGCCAGGGCGAACCGGCAGCGGTGGCACAACAGGCTTCCGGGTTCGTTGCACCCTGCGCAATGAGTCGAGAACAGCATGCCCACATCAGTACCAGAGGGGTGTTGCAGGGTTTCCGCCGCACCTCCGTTCCGCCCGACAACCAGGGCGGCGATGGCGAAACTCCTCTGCTGCGTGCGCCGTGTGCCGGTAGCGTCGCCGAGGTGCTCGCCCGGTTCTTCCTGCCGCTCCCCGCGGATCGGCTGGCTGTCCGGTTCCTCCGCTGCGTCGCCGGCCTGGCCCTGTTCGGCCTCGGCATCAGCATGTTCATCGTCAGCCATCTCGGCGCAGCCCCGTGGGACGTGTTCCACCTGGGCGTCGCCGAGAAGACCGGCATCCCCGTCGGCGTGGTCATCGAGATCGTCGGCTTCATCCTGCTGCTGGC
>JBPOIX010000010.1:0-8732 GCA_052034175.1 Actinomycetota bacterium | reverse complement strand
GCGCTCCTGTCCGCACTTCGCGATTCCTTGGCGTAGCGTCAGGGCATGGCTTCCAAGATGCAATATCGCCGGCTGGGTCGCAGCGGCCTGCAGGTTTCGGTTCTCTCGTTCGGCAGCTGGGTCACGTTCGACAACCAGTTGGGCGACGACATGGCGCTGGAGTGCATGTCCGCCGCGTACGACGCCGGTTGCAACTTCTTCGACAACGCCGAGGCCTATGCCGGCGGCGGCAGCGAGAGCCAGATGGGCCGCGTCATCCAGCAGCTCGGCTGGAAGCGCCAGTCGTACGTCGTCAGCACCAAGTTCTACTGGGGCATCAACGGCAACATGCGCAACATGCGCAACACGTTGAACCGCAAGTACCTGTCGCAGGCCATCGACGGGTCGCTGGAGCGCCTGCAGCTGGACTTCATCGACCTGGTGTACTGCCACCGCCCGGACGCGCAGACCCCCATCGAAGAGACCGTGTGGGCCATGAGCGACATGATCTCGCAGGGCAAGGCCCTCTACTGGGGCACCAGCGAGTGGAGCGCCGACGAGATCCGCGCCGCATGGCTGATCGCCGACCAGCACCACCTGCACAAGCCGGTGATGGAGCAGCCGCAGTACAACCTGCTCACCCGCGACCGGGTGGAGAAGGAGTACGCCCGCCTGTACGAGGACATCGGGCTCGGCACCACGATCTGGAGCCCGCTCGCCAGCGGCCTGCTCACCGGCAAGTACCGCGACGGGGTGCCGCAGGACAGCCGTGGCGCCTTGGCCGGGTACGAGTGGCTGGCCGACCGGCTCACCGACGGCCGCTCGTTGCAGAAGGTGGAGAACCTGCGCCCGATCGCCGAGGAGCTCGGCTGCAGCATGGCGCAGCTCGCGCTCGCCTGGTGCGCCGCCAACCCGAACGTCAGCACGGTGATCACCGGGGCCAGCCGCGCCAGCCAGGTGGTGGACAACTTCGGGGCCATCAACGTGCTCCCGCTGCTCACGCCGGCCGTCCTGGCCCGCATCGACGCCGCCATCGCCTGACCCGCGCACCGCGCGGTGGAGTGCGTCGCGGGCGCCGAACGACGTCGACAACGCGCCCGCGGCGCCGCGCCCGGGCTGGGTAGCCTGACAGCGATGCGTACCTCGCTGTCCGACCTCCTGGCCACCGGCCGTCCGCTGCTGGCCGACGGCGCCACCGGCACGAACTACTTCGCCGCCGGGCTCACCTCCGGCGAGCCGCCGGAGTTCTGGACGGTGGACCATCCCGACCGCGTGAAGCGCCTGCACCAGCAGTTCGTCGATGCCGGCTCGGACATCATCCTCACCAACACGTTCGGGTGCAACCCGCACCGTTTGAAGTTGCACCAGGCGCAGGCCCGCACGTTCGAGCTCGCCAAGGCGGCCGCCGAGCTGGCCCGTGAAGTGGCCGATGCCGCACCGCGGCCGGTGGTGGTCGGTGGTTCGGTCGGGCCGACGGGCGAGCTGTTCGAGCCACTCGGTGCCCTCACCCACGAGGCCGCGGTGGCGTCGTTCCGTGAGGAGATCCGCGGGCTGAAGGCCGGCGGGGCGGACGTGGCGTGGATCGAGACGATGTCGGCAGCGGAGGAGTTCCGTGCCGCGGCCGAAGCCGCCACCGCCGAGGGCATGCCGTACACCGTCACCTGCTCGTTCGACACGGCGGGCCGCACGATGATGGGCTTGCTGCCGGGGCAGCTGGCCAGCCTGATGGCTGATCTGCCCCAACAGCCGTTGGCCATCGGTGCCAACTGTGGCGTCGGTGCCAGCGACACGCTGGTGTCCGTGCTGGCGATGGAGGGCGCACAGCCGGCGCTGGTGAGCAAGGCCAACTGTGGAATTCCGCAGTTCGCCGGCACCGAGATCGTCTACTCGGGTACCCCGGAGCTGATGGCGTCGTACGCCGGCCTGGCGGTGGATGCAGGAGCGCAGATCATCGGCGGTTGCTGCGGCACCTCGCCAGAGCACATCGCGGCCATGCGTTCAGCGCTGGACACCCACGCGGCCGGCGAGCGGCCGACGATCGACACCATCGTCGAGGCCATCGGCCCGCTGACGAACTCGGCGCCGTCCGAGGGTGGCGGCGAGCGCCGCAGCCGCCGTCGCGGCGACTGACGAGCCGCTCCTCGCCACGTCGCCGAATCGCCGCCGTGCGTGCGGGGGACGTCAGATGCCCAGCCACATCTTCAAGACGGCGGCGGACAGGTTGGCCTGCTCGTAGGCCGTACCACCGGTCACCATGGTCATCACCTTGTAGATCGTGCCGTCCTTGTTGATGAACACCTGGCCGTCCGGCCCGAGCATCGCGCCGACCGGGTCGGCCACGGCCACCGCCGGCCCGAGGGAGTTCTGCAGGTCGGCGAACGCCGCCTGATCCGCGGGGTCGGTGAGTGCGGCGACGAACACGACGAGGCTCTGGTCGTTGAGGCCGAGGAACTGGCACGTGCCGCTCTCCACGACCTCGCCGTCTCCGAGCGGCACTCCGACGGCCGCGGCGATGTCCGTCGGTGCCGGCATCGTCCCGCAGGTGGGCATGAATGTCGTGGTGGGGCCCAGCGTGGTGCTGCCGGCGGGTGCGCCGGCAACGGTGGTGGATGCGGCACCGGCGGCCGCACCCTCCCCGCCATCGTCGTCGCTGCACGCTGCGGCGCCGACCAGTAGCGCGGTGGAGAGAGTGGCAGTGAGGAGCAGGCGATGCACGGGGATTCCCTTTCGACGGACCCTGTTCTATCGGCCGGTTGGGCCGGGATCGTGAGCCGATACCCTGCCGCCCGTGGCCGTGCAGGACGACAAGCTCCCGATCAAGATGCTGAACGACCGGGTGCTCGTCCGCATCCCGGAGAAGGACGGCGAGCGCCGCTCCAGCGGTGGCATTCTCATCCCCGCCACCGCCCAACTGTCGAAGAAGTTGGTATGGGCCGAGGTCGTGGCGCTGGGGCAGAACGTGCGCACCGCCGAGGTCGGTGACAGGGTGCTGTTCAGCCCGGAAGACCGCTACGAGGTCGAGGTCGGTGGCACCGACTACATCATGTTGCGCGAGCGGGACATCCACGCCGTGGCCGCGAAACGCATTGAGGCCCATACAGGGCTCTACCTGTAGGGTCGGGGCCATGCCCGACGCCATCTCCATCGAGGCCACGCCAGAGCAACTTGCCGCGGTGAAGTACGACTCCCAGGGCCTGGTGCCCGTGGTGTGCCAGGACATCCACACCCGCACCGTGCTGATGCTGGCGTACATGAACGCCGAGACCCTGCGCATGACCCTGGCCGAGGGGCGGATGGTCTACTGGAGCCGCAGCCGGCAGGAAGTGTGGCGCAAGGGCGACACCAGCGGCGACCGCCAGTTCGTGCGTGAGGCGTACTTCGATTGCGACGGCGACACCCTGTTGTTCCTGGTGGAGCAAGAAGGCAAGGGCGCCTGCCACACCGGCGAGTACACCTGCTTCTACCGCTCCTTCGGCGGCTGACGGCGGCCGGCGCGATGGACGTGCAGATGCGGCCGAGCCGCGACGAGTTCCACCGGCTGGCGGCGGATCACACCGTGGTGCCCGTGTGGGCGGAGGTCCTGGCCGACCTCGAAACCCCGGTGGCGGCGTTCCTCAAACTGGTGGGGCAGGGGGAGGGCTTCCTGCTGGAATCCGTGGAGCACGGCGAGCGCTGGGCGCGATACAGCTTCGTCGGGCACGACCCCGTGGCCACCCTGGAGTTGCGCGACGGGGTCATCACCAAACGGGGCCAGCACCTCAGCGCAGACATCCCGTACGACCAGGGCATGCTGGCCGCGTTGGATGCCATCGTGGCCGCCTACCACGCGCCGATCATGCCCGACCTGCCGCCGTTGCAGGGTGGGGTGATGGGCTACCTCGGCTACGACGTGGTGCGCGAAGTGGAGCACCTGCCGAATGCCCCGCACGACGATCGCCGCCTGCCCGATGCCGTGATGAGCATCATCGGTTCGATGGTGGCGTTCGACCACTGGCGCCAGCGGGCCTACCTGATCGAGAGCGTGCCCGTGTTGCACATGGGCCCGGTCGAGGTCGATCGCGAGTACGACCTGGCGTGCGAGCGCGTGCGTGCAGCAGCCTCCAAGCTGGCGCAGCCCCTTGCCATGCCGTTGGCGGAGCCACCCCAGACGGGGGAGGCGCTGCCCCAGGTGCGCAGTTCGATGGCCGATGGCATGTACCAGCGGGCGGTCGAGGTGGCCAAGGAACACATCCTCGCCGGCGACATCTTCCAGGTGGTGCTGGCGCAGCGCTACGACATCGACCTGCAAGCCGACCCGTTCGACTTCTACCGCGTGCTGCGCCAGGTGAACCCCAGCCCGCACATGTACTTCCTGCGCCACGAGGGTGTCACCATCGCCGGGTCGTCACCCGAGCCGATGGTGCAGGTGCTCGGCCGCAAGGTGGTCAGCCGGCCGATCGCCGGCACCCGCCGCCGCGGCCGCACCGACGAGGACGATCGCCGCATGGCCGCCGAGCTCAAGGAGCACCCGAAAGAGGTGGCCGAGCACATCATGCTGGTGGACCTGGCGCGCAACGACGTGGGCCGGGTGGCGCGCTACGGCACGGTGCACGTGGACGAGCTGATGACGCTGGAGCGCTACAGCCATGTGATGCACCTCACCAGCCAGGTCACGGGGGAACTCGTGGACGGCAAGACGGCGATCGACGTGCTGCGGGCCACCCTGCCGGCGGGCACGGTCAGCGGTGCGCCGAAGGTGAGGGCGATGGAGATCATCGACGCGCTGGAGCCGGTGAAGCGCGGGCCGTACGCCGGTGTGGTCGGCTACGTGGACTTCAGCGGCAACCTCGACACGGCGCTGGCCATCCGCACGATGTTCGTCGGCCCGCACGGGGCGTCGTTCCAGGCCGGTGCAGGGGTGGTGGCGGACAGCGTGCCCGAGGATGAAGACCTCGAGTGCCGCAACAAGGCTGCCGCGCTGATGGCCGCCGTCCCCGCCGCCCGCCGCATGACGGCCCGCATGGAGGGCTTTCCGCGTGGAGGGTTTGCGTAGCACCTGTCGCGACGCAAACAGTCCAAGGACACAAACCCTCCAAGGCGTGGGGCTTGCGCGGGGTCAGTCGATCAGGCCGCCGATGAGCAGGATGGTGCCGAGGAGGCCGACGCCCACGGTGCCGAGCACGGTGACCGCGGCCAGGCCGGGCACGCTGGTGATGGCCCGCACCCCGGCGAACAGTGCCGGGAGCTCCCGGCGACGATCGTTGAGCTCGCCCCGCAGGGTGGCGAAGCTCTTCACATAGCCGCCGATCGGCTGGCCGCTGTCGTGGTCCAGCAGGACTTGCGCCGACTTCACCGAGGTCTCGACGAACTGCTGCACGTCGGTGACCAGGGCCGGGGCCTGCTTGGCGGTGGTGCGCATCTGGAACCAGGCGATCAGCGCCGCGCCGACGGGGATGAGGCACACGACGCCGCCGATGACGAGCCAGGCCGTGCGACTGCCGTCGAACACCCACCATCCGGTGGCGAAGGTGGCCACTCCGATCACCAGGGCGAGGGCGGCCAGCCCGGTGGCGAGTGTGGAGAGACGGCGCAACGTCTGCTGGAGGCGCTGGCCGATGTCGCGGGCGACGAGCTCGGAATCCATCCCTGCAGTGTGTCACCCCGCGGTGGGGGTGCGACACTGGCGCCATGTTCTGGTGCGAGTACCCCCGAGACGTGGTCCAGGTTCGCGGTGCCGACGCGGCGTCGTACCTGCAGTCCCAGGTGTCGCAAGACCTGCGCGAGCTGCAACAGGGGCAGAGCGCGTGGACGTTCGTGCTGCAGCCCACCGGCAAGATCGACGTGCTCGCCCGCGTCTGGCGCACCGGCGACGACGAGTTCACCCTGGACACCGACGCCGGCTTCGGAGAGGCGCTGAGCGCGCGCCTGAACCGGTTCCGCATCCGCGTCAAGGCGGAAGTCCAGGCGCCTGCGGCAGCGTGGCGTTGCATCGCCGTGCGGGGCGATGTCGGTGAGGCACCGGCGGGTGCGCTGGCGGGATGGGGAGACGGCTACGACCTGTTGGGGCCCGCCGAGGAGGTCGAACCGCCTGCAGGCGTGCCCGCGGGCTCAGCGGCCGACCTCGACGCGGCACGCGTCGACGCGGTCTGGCCGGCGATGGGCTCGGAGATCGTGCCGGGCGAGACGATCCCTGCCGAGACCGGCGTCACCGCGATGGCCGTGAGCTTCACCAAGGGCTGCTACCCGGGTCAGGAACTGGTGGAGCGGATGGACTCCCGCGGGGCCAAGCCGCCTCGCCTCTTGCAGCGAGTGGTCGGTGCCGACGGCACTCCCGTGCTCGCCTACGTGGCCCGGGCCGCCCTGCAAGACTGAACTCCATGGCGTTCACCAAAGCGCAGCTGACGAAGAACATGGAGCGCATGCGGGCCATCGCGCTCGCCCTCCCGGAGGCCACCGAGGAGCTCACATGGGGCGACCATGTGAACTTCCGGGTGCGGAACAAGATCTTCTGCTTTCCCGCCGACGGTGATGTGCTCACCGTGAAGGCCGATCCGGAGGAACGGGTGGCACTGCTCGACGATCCGCGGGTGACGCCTGCGCCGTACCTGGCCCGTGGCGGCTGGGTGCGAATCGAACTTGCCGCCCCGGTGGACTGGACCGAAGTGCGCGAGCTGATCCACACCAGCTACCGCCTGATCGCCCCCAAGAAGCTCGCCGCCCAGGTGGAGTAGGGAAGAAGCCGCCGCCGTGCTCAGCCGGCTACCGCGGCCGCGACGTCGGGGTCGTGGCGCAGGGTGTCGAACTCGGGGGCCTGAGCCACAGCGGCCCGTAGCGCGCCGCGGTCGGCGTTGCGGGCCGAGGTTGCCAGCCACGCCAAGGCGGTCGCCCGGTCGCCGAGGGCTGCGGCCGCTCTGGCCACCTGCAGCGCCAACATGGGGGAGCGGTGGGTGCCGTACGCGGCCGCGGCATGCAGCCCGGCCCGGTGTGCCTCCCCGGTGCGCAACAGCACGTTGCCGAGCACGAATGCGCTGTACGAGCGGCCCGCAGGAAGGTCGGCCGGGAGAAGCGCCACCAGCTGGCGAAGTGCATCCACGGGTGCGGCGTCCGGGGGCCACCAGTTCACCGGCGCGGTGTCGGCGAGGTCGGCGAGCAACACCTCGCGGGCGGCCTCCGGCTGCCCGTGTTGGAAGTGCTGCCAGGCGCGAGCCCACGGCGACGGGACCGCGCCACCGGGGAAACGGCCGTAGTCGCCCGAGGCCCAGGCCAGCGCCTCGGCGCGGGCGAGCGCTTCCTGGCCGTCTGCACGGCGGCTGTGCTGGCGGTCGTTGGAGATCATCTGGGCCACGGTGATCAGCGGGATGGCCGCGAACACGATCAGCGGCTGCAGGTCGGGGTCGATCACCATCCACGCGATCGCCGCGCCGGCGAGCGCGATGGTGACGCCGTACATCACCCGGCGGGCATGGCGCGGCGCCACGACCTCGATCAGTACCTGCAGCACATTGCCCCCGTCGAGGGGCAGGATCGGGATCAGGTTGAACAACCCGATGATCGGCCCGGCCCACCACGCGGCCATCTGCAACGGGGTGTGCCCCGGCTGGGGATGCCACCATTCGCCGCCGAGGGCGAAGTACAGGGCGGAGCCCGCGGCGATCTGTGCCAGCGGCCCGGCCAGCGAGATGCCGATCCGCTCCGCTTTGGTGAGTGGGCGGGTGGGGGCGAAGGAGGCGTAGCCCGCCAGGAAGTCCAGCGCGATCTCGGCACGGGCGCCCGTGGCACGTGCCGCGAAGGCGTGCCCCAACTCGTGCAGCAGGGTGAACAGCGCCATCAACAGTGCCAGCGGGAGGCCGAATTCGGTGCCGTTCAGGGTGACGACCAGCACCATGAACAGCAGGAACCCGGCGCGCACGTGCACCGGAAAGCCGAACAGGGTGAACGCAGGGGCCGATTGAGCCACGGTGCGAGCCTACGGGCCGTACACTTGAACGCCGTGTCATACGTCTACGCCTTCGACCACAAGCACAAGCGCCCGCCCATGGAGTACAAGGACCTCCTTGGCGGCAAGGGCGCCAATCTCGCCGAGATGACGAGCGTGCTGAAGCTGCCCGTACCCCCCGGTTTCACCATCTCCACGGATGCCTGCCGGGCGTACATGAAGGGCGGCTGGCCGGAAGGGCTGGACGAAGAGATCGCGCAGCACGTCTTCAAGCTGGAGAAGGCCATGGGCCGCAAGCTGGGCGACCCGTTCGACCCGCTGCTGGTCAGTGTGCGGTCCGGTGCCAAGTTCTCCATGCCGGGCATGATGGACACCGTCCTCAACCTCGGCCTGAACGACGAGAGCGTCAAGGGCCTGGCCACGGTCACCGGCGACGAGCGCTTCGCGTACGCCAGCTACCGCCGCTTCATCGCCATGTACGGCCGCATCGTGTTGGGTGTGGACGGCGCGGTGTTCGAGCACCCGCTGGAGGAGGCCAAGGCCAAGGCCGGCGTGAAGAGCGACGCCGAGCTCACCGCGGCGCAGCTGAAGAAGCTCAGCGTCCAGTACCTGGCAGCGGTGAAGAAGGCCACCAAGAAGCCCTTCCCGCAGAAGCCGCGCGAGCAGCTCCGTGGCGCCGTGGAGGCCGTGTTCCGCAGCTGGAACGGCGCGCGTGCGGTGGCGTACCGCGTGCGCGAGAAGATCAGCCACGACCTCGGCACTGCCGTGAACGTGCAGACGATGGTGTTCGGCAACCGCGACCAGAACAGCGGCACGGGCGTCGGCTTCACCCGCAACG
>JBPOIX010000371.1:0-3720 GCA_052034175.1 Actinomycetota bacterium | reverse complement strand
CTGCACTGCCTGCCGCAACCATCCGTGGCGGCGCGAGCTGCTGCACGGTTGGGCCACCGCCGCTACCGAGAACGGCATGGGGGCGATGACCCATGTGGCCGCCCGTTGGGTCATCGGCCCACGTTCGTTCCGGCGGCTCGTGCCGGCCTTCGGATGGTTGGGGCCGTTGGCGCTCGGCCGCACGGCGCACGCCTTCGTGGCGCAGGTGAACGCCATCCTCGACATCGACGAGACCGTCGCCGATCGGCTCAGCGAGATCACCGCGCCGACGCTCGTGCTCGTCGGCAACCAGGACATCCTGACGCCCCGCGGGGACAGTGAGGAGATCGCCGACCGGCTGCCGAACGCCGAGCTGGTGGTCATCAGCGGGGCGGCACACGGGTTCATGGTGGAACACGCCACCACGTTCAACCGTGTGCTCTTCGAGTTCCTCGGCCGGGTGACCGCAATGCACCAGGCGGCCGCGGCGACTCGTGATGTCGCCGCCGCGGCCTCCTAGCGCGAACGAACTACTTGTCGGCCTTCGTCGGCACCACGCGGCCGTCGGGTGCCTTCTTCGCCGCGGGGGCCTTGGCCGCCGGCTTCGCGGCTGCGTCGGTGTCCACCAGTTCGGCCTCCGCCGCGTTCTTCCTGATGCTGGCGATGCCCTTCTTGGCCGCCGCCTTCGTCTCGTAGTCCTCGCTGGCGACAGCGATGATCTCTCCGTTCGCAGCCTTGAGACGGAAGCGGACCTTGCCGTTCTTCGCCGTGTAGATCTCGAACTTGCCCAACCTGGGTGCCATGTGAGCGCCTCCTGTGATTCGTGCTCCCGCGGGACACTAGTCGTCGGCTGCCGCCAACTCGGCCCGGCGGCGATACGCCCAACCGGGGCCACGCAACACGAACTGCAACCGGTCGCGCCAGTTCGTGCTGGCCGCGACTTCGCGGAACATGTCCCGGTACTCATGGGTGGCGACGGTCCACCAGTTGTAGGTCTCGATGTTCTTCGTCAGGCCGTACACCACGGGCTCCTCGGCCCGCTCGCGGGTGAACGTGCCGAACAGGCGGTCCCACACGATGAGGATGCCGCCGTGGTTGCGGTCGAGGTAGCGCTGGTTGCTGCCATGGTGCACCCGATGGTGCGACGGGGTGTTGAGCACCTCTTCGCCGGCACCGATGGACTGCACCATGTCGGTGTGGATCCAGTACTGGTAGATCAGGTTGATGGCCCGGCTGGTCTCGATGATCGACGGCCGCACACCCACCGCTGCGGGCAGCCCGTACGGAACCCACACGCCGAACGCGCCGGCCACCGGTTGCCGCAGCGCCGTGGACAGGTTGTAGTGCTCGCTGCTGTGGTGCACCACATGGATAGCCCACATGGCCCGGATCTGGTGCATGAAGCGATGGTTCCAGTAGTACGCGAAGTCCCACCAGGTCATCGCGATCGCCCACGGCAGCACGCCCGTGCCGAGGTCGCGACGGCGGCCCCGCTTCCACAGGCGCGAGGCGCTCGTGAGCTGCGCCGTCGTGGCCGTCAGCACCACACCGGCGCCGGCGATCGTGGCCACCCCGCCCACTTCCGCCACCGTGCGAGCGCGGCCGCGCAGGCGACGGCCGGCCGCGGTGGCGGTGTCCGCGGAGCGCGCCACACGGTCGGCCACGGTGGTTGCCACCGCCGCGGTGACGGCCACGCCGAGCACCACCTTGCCGATGCGGCCACTGCGCCCGCGGCCCTTGGTGGTGGCGAACGGCACGGCGAAACTGGCCAGCCATGCGGTGACCGGCGACGTGAGGCTGAGCACACCCATGCCGAGGCTGGTGGTCGTGTCCGGCTGCTCGTAGTCGGCGGACGACGGGCCCTCCGCCTCGGCGCGGCGTTCCAGCGCCTTCTTCTCCCACGCCATGCTGGCGAAGTAGGCGGGGGTGACGGCCACCGAGAGATCGATCACCCCTCCAGTCTGCCGCGTCGCCCTGGCGTGCGCCTCTTCCCCGGCCGCGATGCCGCCGTAGGGTTGCCGCCGTGACCGCCGTGCCCGAGTCCGTGATCGCCCACGACCGTGCGCTGCGCGACCGCATCGTGCGCAACCTGGCCGCCCACCCGCTGCACGAGGTGCCGCACGGGACGGAGAAGCGGGCCGCGGTGGCGATCGTGGTGGTGGCCAGCGAGGCCGGCTCGGACGCCGCCGACCCGTTCTCGTTCACGCCCGAAGAGATGGCGGTCGTGCCGGGCGACACCCGCGGCTTCGACGGCTCGGTCACCGGCGTGGCCGGCGGCGCGGCATTCCTCCTCTGCCGGCGAGCGGCGAAGCTGAACCGTCACGGCGGTCAGTGGGCGCTGCCCGGCGGCAGGGTGGACCCGGGCGAGACCGCGGAGGAGACTGCGCTGCGCGAGCTGGATGAGGAGCTCGGGCTCACGCTCGGGCACGACGCAGTGCTCGGCCGGCTGGACGACTACGTCACCCGCTCCGGCTATGTGATGACCCCCGTCGTGTTGTGGACCGACGGCTGGGTGGACCTCGTGCCCGACCCCGGCGAGGTGGCCCACGCCTATCGCATCGGCCTGCACGAGCTGTGCCGGGAGGACTCGCCGCGCTTCGTGCGGATCCCCGAGAGCGACCGCCCGGTGGTGCAGGTGCCGCTGGGCAAGGACCTCATCCACGCGCCCACGGGCGCCGTGCTGGTGCAGTTCCGCTGGGTGGCGCTGGACGGCCGAGCCGGTGAGCGCGTGCACGAGTTCGAGCAGCCGGTCTTCGCCTGGCAGTAGTGCCTCGGCGCGCCGGGCGGCACGCGACGCAGTCCGTTGGGTGGCGGTCGTGCGGCGGCGTCCTACGCCCGGCCGCTGTGGCCGAAGCCGCCGCCGCGGTCGTGGCCGTCGAGGGCCTCGACCACCTGCCAGTGCACTTCCTCCACCCGCTGCAGCACGAGCTGCGCGATGCGGTCACCACGGTGGACGTGGAACGGTTCGCGGGGGTCGGTGTTCAACAGCACCACCTTGATCTCCCCGCGGTAGGCGCTGTCGATCAGGCCGGGCGAGTTGACGACGGTGAGCCCGTGCTTGAGGGCGTTGCCGCTGCGCGGCAGCACGAAGCCGGCGAACCCGCGTGGGATGGCGATGGCGATCCCGGTCGGCATCAGCAGCCGCCCTCCGGCGGGCGCCACCACGCCGCTCTCCCGCGCCCGCAGGTCCAGCCCGGCGTCGCCTTCGTGGGCGTACGCGGGCAGGGGCAGCTCCGCGTCGAGTTGGACGAGTTCCACCGGCAGCACGCCGGCGAGTGTACGACTCCCACCCGTCCAGACCCGTCCCCGTCCAGCGCCCCGTCCCGTCCCGACCCGTCCCCATCCACCCGCCGCAGTGCCCACCACGTCTCCCCCACACGCGCCGAAACGACGCGTACCGGCATGACATGGTCGCGAAAACCCGGGCGCCTTCCACCAGCGCCCTCGGGCCACCGCCGTCACCACCCGAGACCTTCACCCACCTCGCCCGCGTTCCGTCCCTGCGCTCACACAGCCCGTCCACCCGCCGCCGAGCCCACCACGTCGTCCCCTTACGCGCCGATTCGACGCGTCAGGGGGTGACATGGTCGCGAAAAAGGGGGCGGCGGCCCTGTCGGGTCGTTCACTCGACTAAGGGTTGGAGCCACGGGTGACGGGCGGGCGACCGCGGACCGGGGCTGACCCGAGGAGCAGGGCCGGGGGCGGCCGGGGGCGGGGCGGGTCCGCTCGGGCGGGGGAAGG
>JBPOIX010000276.1:0-7588 GCA_052034175.1 Actinomycetota bacterium | reverse complement strand
CTCTACAAGCATGTGGCCGACAAGGAGGACCTGCTCGACGGAATGGTGGATGCGGTGATCGCCGAGTTCGAGCCGGCGGTGTTGCAGCGGGGTCGATGGAAGGCGGCTGCCCGGGCGACGGTGATGTCGGCCCACGATGCCATCGGCCGGCACCTGTGGGCGCGGCGCGCCATCGAGAGCCGCACCGTGCGGACGGCGGCCGTGCTCGGGCACATGGAGGCACTGACCTCGCTGATGATCGGGGGTGGGCTGTCCCCCGACCTTGCGCACCACGCGATGCATGCGCTGGGGAACCGCATCTGGGGGTTCAGCCCGGAGTTGTTCAACTCCGTCGAGGGGCGGCCGGCTCGTGCGGCGACGGCGCCGGATGTGTCCGCGCTGCCGGGGATCATGGCCGTCGCCGCGGATGCCGCGGCCAGGCGGCCGGGCGCAGTGGGGTGCGACGAGGAGTTCGAGTTCGGCTTCGCGCTCGACCTGCTGCTCGACGGCATCGAGCGGCTGCATCGCGCCGGGTGGGCGTCGGCGGCCCGCTGATTGCTCCGTCGGCGCTGGCGGTGGCTCGCTAGCCTGGCGCCATGCCTCCGTAGCTCAATGGAGAGAGCAGCGGGTTTCTACCCCGTCGGTTGGGAGTTCGAGTCTCTCCGGGGGCGCAAGGCGGCCGTGTGCCGGGTTGCGCGGTGGGCCCCGCGCCCGCCCGAGCGGGTGTCAACAGCGGCGGTCCAGGCGGAGGGGCACGCCGCCACCTGGGCGCATTGTCACGCGGTACTCCGGTGTGGGGAACGCTCCGGCCGGTTCGAACCGCCAGCGGCGCACCACCTCGGCCAGGATCACCGTCGCCTCCAGCAGCGCGAAGTGCTCGCCGATGCAGGACCGCGAGCCGCCGCCGAAGGGGAAGTACGCCCACTTCGGCCGACTGGCGTCCGGGTACAACCAGCGGTCGACGCGGAACTCGTCCGGCTCGGGCCACCACGCCGGGTCGCGGTGGGTGACCCATGGGCTGACCACCACCTGCGCGCCCACGGGCAGCGGCACGCCGCCGATCGTGACCTGCTGCACCACCTCGCGGGTGGTGATCCATGCCGGCGGGTACAGGCGGATGGCCTCCTGGATGGCTGCCCGGGTGAGGCTCATCTCGCCTGCCCGGTCGAACGGAACGGGCCCATCCGCCGCCACCCGCATCACCTCGGCGTGAATCTGCTCCGCCAGTTCGGGGTGCTGGGAGAGCAACGCCATCGTCCATGCCAGCGCGTTGGCCGTGGTCTCGTGGCCGGCGAGGAAGAGCGTCATCGCCTGGTCGCGGATCTCCCGGTCGGTGAGGCCGCCGCCGTCTCCGTCGGTGTCCACGGCGCGGGTCAGCAGGCCGACGAGGTCGGCGGCGCCAGGGTCCGCACGTCGGGCCGCGATCACCCCGCCGATCACGTCGTCGAGGTGGGCCATCAGGCGCGCGGCTTCCACTTCCTCGGCAGGGGACAGGCCCTGCCCCATCAGTTGTGCGAGCGGCAAGAGGCGGTTGGACAGCTCCAGGACCCCGTCGAGCGACGCGGCAATGCCGGCGGCGTCGGCAGTGACGTCCACACCGAAGAGGGTGGCGCCGACGATCCGCATCGTGATCGTGGTGAGCGCGGCGTGCGCGTCGACGACCGGAGCGTCCACGCCGGGGGCGTGGTCAGCCCAGGCGGCGGCTTCCTCACCGGCGAGTGCGCCCATGGTCTCGGCGAACCGGGCCAACTGCGGCCGGTGGAAGGCGGGCGCAACCAGGCGTCGCTGGCGGGCATGTTCGGAGCCTTCGGAGGTCAGCAGCCCCTCGCCGAGGAGGACCTTCGTGGAACGGACCGCGGCACCCTTGATGAACGAGTGCTGTTGCTCGACGAGCACTTCGCGGATCGCCTCGGGTTCGGCCACGACCAGCACGGTGAGCGGGCCGGCCGCCAGTTCGACGAGGCGTCCGTGAGTAGCGACCAGGGTGGCAAGGGTGGCCGCTGGCTCGGCGAGCAGGTCGGGTAGGAGCGGGCCGAGCTCATCGGCGCCGAGCCGGGAGGGGGAGGAGACGGTGTTGGTCATGGGAGGTATCTTCGCGAAATGAACAAAGAAGTCAATATGTAAATTCAAACGATCTGTGATATCGTTCGATCCGTGCTGACCGAAGAACCTGTTTCCGCCAAGGGGCGGCGCACCCGCGCCCGCCTCGTCGGCCTTGGGGTGCGCCACTTCGGCGACCTCGGCTTCAAGGCCACGTCCGTGAGCGCGCTGGCCCGCGAAGCCGGCCTCACTCCACCCGCCGCCTACGCCTACTTCCCCGACAAGCGGGCACTCTGGCGCGCCGCGCTGCATCAGGACCTGGATTCCATCCTGGCGGTCGTCGGGCCGCGCGCCCTCGCCTCGGGGCGCCCCTTCCTCGGGCTGATGCAGGGCCTCACAGAGGAGTTGCCGCGCCACCCCCTTGCCCGCCGGGTGATGGAGGAGGGAAGCGCGGAGGACCTGCGGCTGGTGCTCGAGCATCCGCTGTTCGTCACCCCGATGAGCCTGATCGCGGCCGGCCTGAGGGCACGGCAGGCAGCGGGCCAGTTCGACCCCACGGTGGATGCCGAGCAGATGGCGCTCGGGTATCAGACCGTGATGTTCTCCCTCGTGCTGTCCACGGTGCGGGCAGGGCTCGACGGCGACCCGGCGCGGGTCGATGCCGTCGTCACCCTGCTGCAGCAAGCCGGTGGCGGCGCACCGACCACTGAGGAGCGTCCCCAATGAGCCTTTCCCGTCGTCACCGGTGGTCCCTGTTCGTGGGCGCCGCGCTGCTGTTCGCCACGGGGTGTGGCAGCACGAGCTCGGCGTCGCCGGCCAGTACGCCGTCCACGAGCGCCGTGGCAACCACCACGGCGCCAGGGGTGGACACCACCACCACCCTCCCTCCCGCCTCGCCAACAGGCCCGGCTGCGTCGGTTCCCGAATCGACCACCGCCCCGTCCGCGGCGCCGGCGGACGCGGGGACCACAGTGCCCGCTACCGCTTCGCCGACAACTGCGCCGCGCACCTTGCCGAGCATTCCGCAGCCGACGTTCACCACGCTCCCGCGGCAGAACACCTCGGAGGGGCAGCCGGGTACGGTGTCGCTCGACGTGGCTGAGCCGGTGCAGGTGGCCGGCTGGGCGCCGGTGCCGGTGCAGTGCGCCGCAGCTCAACGGCGCTACACCGCCAGCTTCGACTCGGCGGCGGTCACCGATCGCGTCATGGTGTCGGCGTCGATCACCGCTGCCCCGTACAACGGCCCTGGCACCTATCCCGGCGTCGGGTCGATTGAGCTGGTGCTGTCGGACGGCACGGCCACCACCGTCCCGCTGGCAGCTCCCGTCACGGTCGGTGCCGACCTCAGCGGCACGGTCAGCATCGACTACACCACCGCCGAAGGGGTCGGGATCCAGGTCACGCTGCAGTGGTTCTGCAGCTGATGTCAGCCCATCTGTCACGAGAGTGTCAAGGTTCCATGTCCGGACTCACGAACTGACATCGTGCACCGATCTTCCTGGCGTGACAGGCGGCGGGCAGACCACACACCGGTTCAATCCGATGAACGGAACATGGCCGATGGTCCTGTTCGACCTGGCTGTGGTGGTCGGGCTGGTCTCCGCGGCGAAGGCGGTCACCGATCGCATCACCAACCCCGGCTGGCGATGGGCCTGGTTCGTCGGGCTGTCCGCGCTGCTGGTCTTCGCACTCGTGGCGGTGCCGTTGCGGACGCTGCTGGTGCGTCAGCGACACGGCATCATCCAGGCCGCCAGCCAGGCCCGCCGGGCCGCCGCCACCGATGCCCTGACCGGGCTGCCGAACCGACGCACCACCGAGGAGATCGTCAACGCCCTTGTCGATGAGGGAGTGCCGTTCGCGCTGGCGATCTGCGACCTCGACCACTTCAAGCGACTCAACGACGGTTTCGGCCACGACGCCGGCGATGCGGCGCTGCAGCTGTTCGCCCGCACCCTGCGTGGTGCGGTCCGCCAGGGCGATGTGGTGGCCCGCCACGGGGGTGAGGAGTTCGTGGTGATCCTCCCGCGTGCCGCCAAACGGCACGGCACCGATGTGCTGGAACGCGCCCGCCTGGAGCTGGCGGTCGTGTTGAGCGACGGATGCTGCCCCGCCTACACCTTCAGCGCCGGGGTCGCCGACACCTCGGAGTGCGTGGATTGGCCGTCCCTGCTCCACCTCGCGGACCAGCGCCTCCTCCACGCCAAGCGGCTGGGGCGGAATCGCGTCCTGGCCTCGATCGCCTGAACGGTAGGGAAATCGCCCCCTTCGCCCTACCCTGGGGAGGTCCCTATGGGCGCCGAACCCCCGATTGCGTGAGGTCGATGTGAAGTTCAAGAAGGGCGACACCGTCATCTATCCCCAGCACGGTGCGTGCATCGTGGTTGGCACGAAGAAGATGGAAGCCTTCGGTGCCACGCAGGAGTACCTGATCCTGCGTACGGTCATCAACGAGATGACCCTCTCCGTTCCCACCTTGAAGGCCAGCGAGGTCGGTGTACGGCCGCCGGTGAACCCGGAGGAGCTGGAAGACCTGGTGGCAGTGCTCAGCAAGCCCGACCCGCGCGTGCCGTCCAACTGGAGCCGCCGGTTCAAGAACCACCAGGAGAAGCTGAAGAGCGGCGACGTGTACCAGGTGGCCGAGGTGGTCCGTAACCTCGCCGCCCGCAACCGCGACGCCTCGCTCTCCGCCGCCGAGCGCACCATGTACGACAGGGCGCGCATCAACCTCGTCAGCGAGATCGCCCCGGCTCTGAAGGTCAGCGCGGAGGAAGCGGAGCGCTATCTGGACGAAGCATTGGCCAAGGGCGTGCTCAAGCCCGCCAAGGAACCGGCCAAGAAGAAGGCCTGACGCTCGGCCCGCGGGCCTCGTTCGGGCGGTTTGGGGTTTTCCCCAATACCCCGCACACGTCGTGCGGCGCAGAATCGGCCTGTGCCGAGCCAGAGGTTCCCCCACGTCCTGTCCGCCGTTGTCGTGCTCTCGGGCATGTGCGTCATGAGCCCGGCGGTCGCCGTGGCCGACACGAGCAGCCAGGTCGATCTCGTCGGGCCGGCCGGCTCGGTCGCCTTCGGTGAGGAGGTCGTGGTGCTGCCGAACGGCAACATCGTGGTGGTCGACCCGCTTTCGAGCGTCGGAGGCCCGAACGCCGGAGCGGTCCACCTCTTCGACGGCGACACGTTGGAGTTGATCAGCACCCTCGTGGGCACCGAGGCCGGTGACGGCATCGGCTCAGGTGGGATCACGGTCGTCGGCGGCAGCAACTTCGTCGTCTGCTCGCCCAGCTGGCGGTCGGATCAGGTCGTTGGCATCCACGCAACCGGTGCGGCCACTTTCGTCAACGGCGTCTCCGGCCTCGACGGGGCGGTGAGCGCGACGAACAGCCTCGTCGGCCCGGGCGCGAGTGAGTTCCCACTGTGCGGGGCTGGCGTGACCGTGCTGGCCAACGGCAACTACGTGGTCGCCACGGCCACTGCCACGGCGGACGGCTGGGCCACCTGGGGGAGCGGTGCCACCGGGGTGAGCGGCGTGGTCGGCCTCGGCAACAGCCTCCACGGGCCGTGGCAGGTGGTGCCACTCGCCAATGGGCACTATGTGGCGACCCTGACCACTGCTGCGGACGCGACCGACCTCGTCACCTGGGGGAACGGTGCCGGTGGCACGGTCGGTGAGGCCACCGCTGCCAACAGCCGCGAGGGTCACCTCACCGCCGCGTCGAGCGTGACCGCCCTGTCCGACGGCAGCTATGTCGTGACCAGCCCCCACTCTGCCGACACCAGAGGCACGGTGACGTGGGTGAGCGGTGCGGGGCCGAGCAGTGGCCCGCTGACCGCCAGCCACACGCTGACGGGGCAGGCCAGTGGGTCGCGCATCGGTTCAGGCGGCGTGGTGCCCGTCGGGAACGGCAACTTCGTCGTTCGCAGCCACGGAAACGGGTTGGGCAGCACGGTGGACTTCCGAGCAGCCGGCTCGGGCAACGCGACCCAAGGTGCGGTCGCGCTCACGGCAGGCTTCGCCGGGTGCCACTTCGAGGAGTTCCTGCTGGTGTGCAGTGTCGTCGAACCTGGCAACGCCGATGTCGCAGCCCTGACCAACGGCAACTTTGTCGTGCTCACCGGAACCGACGGAGGGACGCAGGGCGACCACCTGGCGGCTACCTGGGGCAGCGGCTCGGCGGGAGTTTCCGGGTCGTTGTCATGGAGCGACACCATCAGCTCCCACCTGCAGTGCTTTGCGGGCCTGGTCGTCGGGTGTGATGTCGGTGGGCAGGTGACGCCGCTGGCGAACGGTCACTACGTCGTCACCAACGACGCAGGTGCGCTGTGGTGGGGCGATGGCACCCAACCGACGAGCGGCGCTTCTCCATCGGCGGTGTTCAACGAGAACAGGGATGGCATGGGGGTGCCGTTCGTGGTGACCCCGTTGGCGGGTGGGGACTACCTCGCCCGCTGGAACCAGTTGGAGATGGGGAACTCGCAGGGCGCCGGCGGCACGGAGCTGTCACACGTGTGGTACCTCGATGGTGACTCGCCGGTCGCCGGAACGTCTTGGGATCAGGTCGACCTCAACGGCGGTGAGGTCGAACGTGGCTTCAGCGGTGCCTCGACGGCACCCACCGGCGAGGACGTGGCCCTTCCCGACGGAGGCTATGTGTCCACGTTCCCGTACTGGAACGGCGACCGCGGCGCCGTGTTCCGTGGTTCGGGGAGCCCCGCCGGCGCGGTACTTGGCGGCCCGGCCGGCCTCGTCGGTAACCCGGGCGACCAGGTCGGCTTCAACGCCGCGGGCAAGGCGATCACCGTCTTCTCCAACTCTGCGTTCGCGGTGAACAGCTCGCTGGTCGATGCCAACGGAGTGGTCGACGCCGGCGCCGTCACCCTCGTCGGCCCCGGCGGGGCGGGTGGGACCTTGACGGAGACGAACACCGTGTTCGGTGGGGTAGCTGGGGGCGGCGCCCGGCTCACCGTCGCCGACCGCCTCCTCGCCGACGGCTCGGTGGTGGTCGGTCGCCCGGCGGAGAACATCGTCACCGTGCTGCGGCCGGCCTATCCGACGCTGGCCGCCGTGGCCCCGGGGAGGGTGTTGGAGACGCGGGTGGGGCCGTTGTTGGTGACGGTGGATGGGTTGCATCAGGGTGTTGGTGGGTTGGTTGCTGGTGGTGTGTATGAGTTGCCGGTGGTGGGTCGGGCTGGTGTGCCGGGGTCGGCGTCGGCGGTGGTGTTGAATGTGACGGCGGTGGGTGGTCAGGCGCGTGGGTATTTGACGGTGTTTCCGTGTGGGTCGGTGCGGCCGAATGCGTCGAGTGTGAACTTTGGTGCGGGGCAGACGGTGGCGAATGGTGTGGTGGCGCGGGTGGGTGCCGGGGGGAAGGTGTGTGTGTTTGCGAGTGCGGCGACGGATGTGGTGGTGGATGTGAACGGGTTTGTGCCGGCAGGTGGGTCGCCGTTGACGGTGGTGCCGGGGAGGGTGTTGGAGACGCGGGTGGGGCCGTTGTTGGTGACGGTGGATGGGTTGCATCAGGGTGTTGGTGGGTTGGTTGCTGGTGGTGTGTATGAGTTGCCGGTGGTGGGTCGG
>JBPOIX010000134.1:0-8638 GCA_052034175.1 Actinomycetota bacterium | reverse complement strand
GTTCGACTGGGGGGCGATGGCGGAGTCGTTGGAGGTTGACGGCGAGTTGGCGCTGCCGTTGGTGGCCACGATCCCCGCCCGGCTGGGGCCCCCCCAGGCGAAAGCGCAGCAAGTGCTCGACGTCGGCTGCGGCCCGGGGGTGATCACCTGCGCCCTTGCCGCCCACGCACCCTCAGCCGCGGTGACGGGGCTGGACACGGCGGGGCCCCTCCTCCAACGCCTCCGCGAGCGCGCCACCCACCAGGGCGTGGCGGACCGAGTGACAACCGTCGAGGGCAACCTCGAAGCGGACCTCCCCGACCTCTCCCCGGCCGACGTGGTGTGGGCCGCGATGGTGGTGCACCATGTTGCCGACCGTGTGGCCACCTTGCGCCGCCTCCACGATGCGCTGCGGCCGGGCGGCACGCTGGTGCTGGTGGAGTTCGGCGGCCAGCCGACCGTGCTGCCACCCGGCGACCCGGCGGAGGGTGCGTGGCAACGCATGCAGGACGCCGCCGAGGCCAACCTCGTCGAACGACTCGGCTTCGACGTACCGCACCATGCCTGGGCCCCCGAGTTGGAGGCCGCCGGCTGCACGGTGGCCGGCGACGGGCCGGTGGAGTTCCTCCATCCGGCCCCGCTCGGCGAGGCAGGCAGGCGTTGGCTGCCGCGTCACGCTCGCCGCGGCATCCAATGGGCGGGCGAGGCACTGTCCCCTGCCGACGCCATCGCACTCGACGCGTTGGCCACAAGCGTGGAGCTCGGCGAGCGCCCGGACGTCGCCATCCGCGCCGAACGCCGAGTCGTGCTCGCCACCCGCCCGGGCTGACCGAGCTGACCGGGCTGACCGGGAACCGACCCGAACCGACCCGAACCGACCCGAACCGGGGCCCGAACTGACCCGGACTAACCCGAACCCGCCTGTCAGGCCGGGCAGAGGTCGGCGGTGGCGGGCTCCTCCGCTACCACACCGTCCACGTCGGAACGCCAGCTCGGCAGGAACCGGGTGAGCAGGGCGAACGTCACCACCGTGAGCACCGCGCCCACGGTGAAGGCCGTGCGCAACCCGCGCATGTCGCCAATGAAGCCGATGAACAGCAAGCCGAGCCCGTAGCAGATGCCCATGCTGGCCTGCATCAGCGACATCACCCGGCCGCGGCTGGCGTCCGGGGCGTCGCGCTGCACCACCGCGGTGATGACGATGAACGCCGCGGCCACACTTCCACCCAGGGGCACCACCGCCGCCACCGCCAACGGCAGCGTGGGCGCCAGGGCGTACGCGGTGAGCGACACGCTCATGACCCCGACGATGCCGAGCACGAGGGTGGAACGGGCCAGGCGTTGCGCAGCCATGGCGGCCGCCAGGCCACCGAGGATGGCGCCGATGCCCTGCGCGGACGCGAGGGTGCCGGCCGTGGCCGTGCCGCCGCCGAACACCGCCTTGGCATAGATCGGCATCAGGCCCATGAACGGGATGGCGGTGAGGTTGTAGAGCACCAGGATGACCACGCCGGTGCGGCAGCCCGGGCCGGCACGCATGGCCCGCCAACCACCCGCCAGCCGATCGCGCACCGTGCCCCCACCATCGCCGCGTGGACGGAACGGGCGGCGCACCAATGCCACGGCAGAGGCCAGCACGACGAACGAGGCGGCGTTGAACGTGACCGTCCAGGCAGGGCCGAACGAGGTGGCCAGCACGGCACCGAGCATCGGCCCGATGATCCGCCCCCCGTTCCACGAGTACACGCCGAGCGAGAGCATGGCCACGAGGTCTTCCGGCGGCACCAGGTCGGGCAGCATGGCCGAGTAGCTCGGCGCGCCCACGGCGCCGGCGGCGCTGGCCAGCAGGATGAACAGGGTGAGCACCGCGGGCGTGCGCACGCCGGCGGCGAGGGTGACGGCGAGGGCCATCGTGACGGCCGCCTGGGCCATCAGGCCGGCGGCGAACACTTTGCGCCGGTCGAAGCGGTCGGCCAGCAGGCCGCCGATCGGGGAGGCGAAACCCTGCGGCATGAACGTAGCCAAGGCGACCAGGCCGGTCTGCACGGCGGACCCCGTGTCGCCCGCCACCAGGCTGCCGACCACGATGAGCTGCACCCAGGTGCCGATGTCGCTGACCACCGCTGCCGTCCACAACAGCCGCACGGCGCGATGGCGGAGAGGGGTGAACGGATGGTTGGTCACAGCAAGTATCGAGGGTACCTGCGCGCGCAAGCATCGGCCGAGTTGGCTTCGCGGTCGTTCGGCACACCGCTCACGCGGCGGGGGCGGCCTCCACGATCGCCCGCAGATGCGGCCATGCGGCGGCGAAACCGGCATGCAGCGGGCGGTGCTCCACCAGGTCGCACGGCACCCACACCACGGCGTCCGTCTCGAAGTTGATCGACGCGCCGAAGTGGTGCGGAACCTCGACCACCAGGGTGGTGTACACCCAGTCCGTGGCGGGGGCGAACACGTACTCGCCGAGCACTCGATGGCCCGCGGGGATCTCCCCCACTTCTTCGCCGGCTTCCCGCAGCGCCGCTTCGTACGGCGTCTCTCCACCGTCGATGGCCCCACCGGCCACACTCCAGGTGCCACCCTCGTGCGCCCACGCCGACCGCTGCTGCAACATCACCAGCGGCGTGCCGTCGGCCAAGCCCTCCACACCGCTGGAACGCCACACGAAGAGCACACCCGCCGCGCCGAACAACCCCCAACGGACATGCCCGTCCGAGCACCTGAGAAAGCCATCACCGGAGGCGTGCATGGCCGACGACCTTACCGGCGGTACGGTAGGCAACAGACCGCCGTCCGAACACCCACACTGGAGACATCAGCCCATGGGCCTGTTCAGCAAGAAGGCCAAGCCGGCCAAGCCGGGAAGCCACAAAGCAAAGCCTTCCGAGAAGGGCGAACCCGACCTGGCCACGCCCGTGGCAGGCGCGCCCGGGCAACCCACCCTCGGGCAGCCCGTGGCCCCTGCCCCCGCCATCGCCGCGGCCCCGCCCGCCAAGCCTGGCAAACCCGCCAAGCCTGGCAAGCCGGAGAAGCCCGCCAAGCCCGAACCGCCCCGCAAGCCGAAGAAGGGCATCGACCCGTCGGACTTCCTCGCGTTGCGCGCCGAGCTGTCCGACGTGAGGGCACGCCTGGAGGCGTCCGAGCAGGCGAAGGCCATCGTCGAGTCCCGCCTGGCGGCGCTCGATGCCACCACCACCGCCATGTCCACCGGCGGGATGGGCGGCGACGACCTGCGCGCTCGCCTGCACGCGGTCGAGACCCAGCTGGTGGCTGTCACGGACACCGCCACCGCAGCCAACATCACCGCCGAAGCCGCAGCGGCGAAGGCCACCACCGCGGCCACTGTCGCCACGGAGGCCACCGCGGCGCCCACCGTCGCCGCGGACCCCGTGCTGACGGCACGGGGGGACGAACTGGCGTCGCGCCTCGGGCAGCTGTCCGTCCCGCCGGCGCCGACGCCCGACCCCGCGCTGGCGGCGCGGGTGGAGGAACTGGCCGCACGGATGGAGCGGGCCGAGGCCACGCCGGCACCCGCCCCGGCACCGGCACCGGCACCCGACCACACCGCCAGATTGGGGGAGCTGGAGGCGCGCATCGCCCAGCTGGCGGCCACCCAGGCCGCGCCGTCGCTGGCGCCCATCGCCGCCGCCCCGGACCCCGACACCCTCGCCCGCCTGGATGCCCTGGCAGCACGGGCCGAGCAGGTGGACCACTTCGCCGGCCAGATCGCCCAGCTCAACGCCCGGGTCACGGCCCAGGCCGAGCTCGGCGCCCAGCTCGGCACCCTGCGCGACCGCATCACCGAGCTGCAGAACGAGCAGACCGACCGTCGCGCGGCCGCCATGGCCGCCACCGGCGACGCCGACCTGCGCGACCGGGTGAACGCCATCGCCGACCGGCTCGGCAGCAACGAGGCCCTCCTGCACCAGCTGGGCCAGATGGCCGAGCGGGTCACCGCCAACGACGTCGCCGTGCGCCAGAGCACCGAGCAGGTGCAAGCGATGGAGCAGCGGCTGAACAATGTGGCCACCGAGTTGGCGAACCAGATCAGCGAACTGGGCCGGGACATCGACGGCCTGGCCAACACCAGCGGCCAGGTCGGCCAGGGCACCGTCAGCGACGAAGTGCTGGACGCCTTGCGTTCGGCGCAGGTGAAGCTGGCCAACGAGCAGGCCCGCTACGAGATCGCCTTCCGCCAGGACCTCGCAGCCCTCGCCGAACACGTCCGCCACGGCCGGGCCTGAGCCCGCAGACCTGAGCCCGCAGACCTGAGCCCGCAGGCTGGCGCCGTTCGTCAGCCGTTGAGCAGGTCCAGCGCCTGCTGCACCAGTTCGCGGGCCGCGTCCATCTTCTCGTCGTAGGTGGCGAAGTCGCCCTCGGCAAGCGCGGCGTCGGCGTCGGCGAACAACTCGTCCGCCTGCTCCAGCAGCTCCTGCGCCGTCAGGTCGGCACCCGGCTCTTGCTCCGGGTCGGGATCGTCCGGCTGGTCGGGGTCGGTGGCCCCACCGACGTCGTTCAGCTCCGCGGACAGACCCGGATACAGGTCGGTCAGCGCCTCGGAGAACGTCTCGCCGTAGCCGACGCGGTTGTCCGCCCAGACCATGATCCGTTGGATCTGCGGCACGCCCGCGCCTTCGGACTCCACGTACATCGGCATCATCCACAGCAAGCCGTCGGCGACGGGAAGCATCTGCAGATCGCCGAAGCTGACCTTCGAGCCGCGTTGGTCGAACGCCGTGATGTCGGCCGAGACCCGCGGGTCGACCAGCATGTCCGCACCGACGGTGTACGAGCCCGGCGGGACGCCCGGCACCTCGTAGACCACCAGGTGGGGAACGCCGCCCTCCAGGGTGGCGGTCATGTAGCCGGTGAGTTCCTTACGGGCGTTCTTCTTGCTGAACGGCTGGAAGGGCCGCACCAGCACGAACTGGCTTTCCTCGTCGCCCGCGCTGTGGAACATCGCGTAGTAGGGCACGAACCGAGCCGCAGGCTCCTCCACTGCGAAGTCGGCCGATGCGGCGTCCGCCGAGCTGGATTCCGTGCCGTCCTCATCGGTGGTGGTTCCACCCGTCGTGATCGCACCCGTGTTCTTCGGTGCCTCGGCCACGGACCATGCGCCGTTGCGGCTGAAGAAGTCCGGGTTGTCCAGGCGGTACTTGGAGTACGCCCAGGTCTGCACGGTGAACAACTCCTCCGGGTAGCGGAGGTGATCCACCAGGCCCGCGGGCATCTCTGCCGCCGGGGTGAACAGGTCGGGGAAGGCGGCGCTCCACACCTTCAGCACCGGGTCGGTGTCGTCGGCGGCGTAGAGCACCACGCTGCCGTCGTAGGCATCCACCGTGGCCTTCACCGAGTTGCGGACATAGTTGAACGAGTGATCCAGGCCGGCGCCAGGTGCCAACTGCGACGTGTCGCCCGACTCGGCGTACGGGTAGCGGTTGCTGGTGGTGTAGCCGTCGATCACCCACAGCACCCGGCCGTCCACCACCACCGCGTACGGGTCGGCTTCCAGCGACAGGAACGGGGCCACCTTGGCGACACGGTCGCGCACGTTGCGCACGGACACGAAACGGGACGAATCGGTGATCGCACTGGAGCCGATGAGGTTGTAGTCGAACTCGGCGATCGCCACGGCGAGCTGACGGAAGGTGCCATCGAGTTGCACCCCGGCATCGCCTTCGTAGCCGCCTTCCGCCCCCTCGCACGCCGGTTCCTCGGCGTTCGTGCCGACGACGGCGTACCCGCTGAGGGACGGGCTGAAGTACAGCTGCGGGCGTTCCACGTCGAGCACGTCGTCGCGGTAGACGGGGCTGCCGGTGGCCGTGATCTGGCCCGCCAGCGACACCGCCAGGCCGCAACCGTGGGTGCTGATGAGATGCGTGCCCTGCCAGGAGGTGTTGCCGACCTGGGTGAGGTCCAGCTCCCGCGCGCCGACGATGATCTGCCGCATTTCGCCGTCCACCTCGTAGCGGTCCGGGTCCAGATCGACGATCGACTGGCCGGGCTGGCCCTGCTGGTTGCGGAACAGGTTCTCCATCACCTCGTCGGGGCGGATGAAGCGCACGTCGCGCAGCGCTTCGACGTTGGCGGACACCTCACTGCGGTTCAGCTGACCGAACTCCGATGTCTCGACCTGCACGTCGTCCAGGCCCAGCGCGTGGCGCGTGGCCTCGATGTTGTAGGCGATGTACTCGGCTTCCTTGTCCTTCTGGTTCGGCTTCACGACCAGGCTCTGGATGGCAGACGGGTAGATCACACCGGCCACCAGGGCCACCACGGCCCACAGGGCGGAGGCCACCACGGCCGGACGCCACTTGTCCGTCTTCAGGGTGGACAGGTACAGGGCGGCCACCAGCACAGCCACCAGCGCCAGCAGCAACACTGCGGGCAGCTGAGCGTTGTCCACGGCGTAGGTGATGCCGCGCACGGCACCGCGGTTGGCGGTGGTGAGCTCGTAGCGGGTGACCCAGTAGTCGCCGGCCTTCACCAGCGCCAGCAGCGCCAGCAGCACCGCCAGGTGCGCCTTGGTGGCGCGGCGGAACTTCGGCCGCGGCTGCTGCAGCACGATGCCGCCGGACAGCACATGGGTGACCAACACCAGCAGGGTGATGATGATCAGCGCCAGGAACAGCCAGTCCACCACATAGGTCACGAACGGCAGCTTGAACATGTAGAAGCCGACGTCGTTGCCGAAGCGGGGATCGTTGATGCCGAACGACGTGCTGTTGCGGAACAGCTTCCAGTCCTGCCAGCGCGCCATGGTGGGAAGGGCGAAGAGCACACCGAGCACTGCGGCGGTGGCGAACCGAACCAGGCGCAAGCGATGGCCGAAGAACTCGTGGAAGCGCTCCACCAGCGGATGGGTGTTGGCCGCGAAGCTCGAGGGCGCCAGGCGGTCGGCGATCACCAGGTTCACGGCGGCCAGCGCCATGAAGGTGCCACCGAAGATGGCGAACAGCGCGAGCTTGGAACGCAGGATGCCCCAGAACACGTCCGTACGCCCGACGGACTCGTGCCACAGGTAGTCCACGTAGAAGCTGGCGAGGAAGCGAGCCGACAGCACGAAGACCACCAGCGCCAGAGCGAGGCCGATGATGATCATTCGCCCGCGGTCGCTGCCACGGCGGCTTCGGGTTACCGGGGGCGGGTCTGAGGGGTGGGCCACGCGGCCGAGGCTAGCGGGGCGGCTTCACCAGGAGGCAGCGGCACCCCGGATGGGCCGGCGCGCACAGATGGTCCGTGGGGAACGGTTGGCCCGCCGCCACCTCGCCACCGAGCGCGTTGTCGTCGGCGTCCGGGCAGGCCGGGCCGTTCGGGTCCACCGCCCAGCACAGCGGCGTGCCGGCGGGCACGGCGGCCAAGGCGCCATGCCCGTAGGCCAGCCGAACGACATCCTCGAACGACTCGTCGATCCGCTGCGTCTTCCACTCGCGGTAGATGCTGCGCACATGCTCGGTGAGCTCGGCGTGGTCGCCCGCAGCATCCGCCACGGCCCGATCCAGCCGGTCGCGCAGCGGTACCACCAGGCTCTCGGCCAGCGCCTCCACTGCCGGGCGCACGGCATCCGCCTTGACGATGTCCCGTTCGTGGGTGGCGGCCTCCCGGCCATCCAGGCCCGCCGCGCCGGCCAGCGCGGCGTGCCGCAGCTCGTCCGCCACCGCATGGGCGTACCGCTGCACATGGTCAGCGGTGGAGGGCACCAGCCCGGCGACATCGCCGGGGCGGCGGAGCGCGTGGAGCACGTCGTTCTGCTCGTCGGCCAGCACCCGCTTCAGCTTGCGCGCCCCGGCCACGATCAGCGGGGTGAGCGCTGCGTCGCGGCGGGCGAAGGGAGAGTCCAACGCATCGGGCGTGTCCGCCGCCGGTGCCTCCGGCGAGCGGGCGAACACCGACAGGACGACGGTGTCGTCCACCGGGGCAGGCTCCACCGGGGCGGGTGAGGGTGCGACGGCTGCGGCCGGCTCGGCGGCCACGGTGGCCTCGGTGGCCTCGGTGTCGCGGTCGGCCAGCTTGCGCACGACCGAGTCCGCGCGGGCGGCACGAAGGCGGGCGAACAGGTCGTCCACCGTTGCGGCGGGGGCGGACGACCCGGCAGGTTCCGCCTGCACCGGCGCATCGGCGGGCGCGGGCACGTCCAGTTCACCGGCGAACAGGGCCACGACGGGCGCCAACTCACGGTCGTCCGCGTCGGCGTCGTCCGCGTCTGCGTCGGCCTCGACGAAGTCGTCATCATCGGCCTCGTCGACGTCGATCTCGGCTTCATCGTCGGCTTCGGCCTCAGCCTCGTCGTCCAGTTCGGCTTCGACGACATCGTCGTCGGCCTCGTCGTCGAACTCGGCTTCATCGTCGGCCTCGGCCTCGACCAGCTCGGCGTCGTCGTCGTACTCAGCGTCGTCGTCGTATTCGGCGGCGTCGTCGTACTCCGCCTCGGCATCGTCCTCGTCGTCGGTGTCCTCGAGGTCGGCGTCGTACACCTCGGCGACGATGTCGAGGTCCGCTGCCTCATCCAGCTCGGCACCGTCCTGCGCAGCTTCACCGGCCGCGGCTTCGCGCTCCGCGGCCGCGGCGGCTTCCTCCACCACGGGGTGGACGGCGCGCGGCTCGGTGCCAGGGGCCGGGCGGCCGGGCACCATCAGCGGAACCGGCCCGGTGGTGGGTG
>JBPOIX010000282.1:0-2652 GCA_052034175.1 Actinomycetota bacterium | reverse complement strand
GCGGCCGGCGCCGTGTCAACCGAGGATCAGCTCCGCGTACTGGCCGAGCACCTGCTTGGGGCCGCTCACGAGGAAGGTCGTGAGGCAGGTCTCCTTCCACTGCTCCAGCTCCCCGCGGATCTTGTCCATCGGGCCGACCAGCGCCACGTCCTGCACCATCGCCAGGGGAATGGCGGCCGCGGCCTCCTGCTTCTTGCCCTGCAGATAGAGCTCCTGCACCTTCAGCGCCACGTCCTCGTAGCCCATGCGGGCGAAGACTTCGAAGTGGAAGTTGGCGCCGCGGGCGCCCATGCCCCCGCAGTAGAGCGCGAGGAAGGGGCGCACGAAGTCGGCGCACTGCTCGGCGTCGTCGCCGGGGATCATCATCAGCGTCGCGGCCACCTCGAAGCGGTCCGCCTTGCCCGCCTCACCACTGGCGGCGAACCCCTCGGCAAGGCACTTGCGGTAGAAGCCGTCTTCCTTCGGGCTGAAGAACAGGGGCAGCCAGCCGTCGCAGATCTCGGCCGACAGAGCGACGTTCTTCGGGCCCTCGGCGCCGAGGTAGATCGGGATGTCCGAGCGCAATGGGTGCACGGTGCTCTTCAGCGGCTTGCCGAGGCCGGCGCCGCCCTGGAAGGGCATGTCGTAGAACTCGCCGTGAAAGTCGACAGGCTCCTCACGGCGCAGGATGCGGCGGATGACCTCGACGTACTCGCGGGTGCGGGCGAGCGGCTTCGGGTACGGCTGGCCGTACCAACCCTCCACGACCTGCGGGCCGCTGGCGCCGAGGCCGAGGATGAAGCGGCCACCGGACAGATGGTCCATCGTCATCGCCGCCATGGCCGTGGCCGCGGGTGTGCGAGCGCTCATCTGGATGATGGCCGTGCCGAGCTGGATGGTGGACGTGTGTGCGCCCCACCACGCGAGCGGCGAGAGGGCGTCGCTGCCGTAGGCCTCCGCGGTCCACACGGAGCTGAAGCCGAGGCGCTCGGCCTCCTTGATGGCGTCCAGCGCGCCGTTGGGCGGGCCGCTGCCCCAGTAGCCGCTGTTGTATCCGAGCTTCATCTCACGTGCCATAGGGTTGACCGTATGCCTTCGGAGCCTCGCCGCGCTACGCCTGACGACTACCCGGCCCTGGCCAGGACCCTGGCGAACGCCTTCCACGACGACCCGATCAAGGCGTTCCTGTGCGGCGGGCGGGCCATCCCCACGGAGAAGACGACGCCCTTCTTCGACGCCTTCCTGCGGATCATGGGCCCGCACGGCGAGACCTGGGCGACGCCCGGCAACGAGGCCGTCGCCATCTGGGCACCACCGGACAGGTGGAAGGTGGGCGTGCCGACGGTCCTGCGCTACTCGCCACGCTTCGCCCGCCTGTACCGCTGGCGCACCCTGCCCAACCTGCTGGTGCTCACCGACCTGGAGAAGGCCCACCCCGCCGAACCGCACTACTACCTGCAGTTCATCGGCACCGACCCGGCGCACCAGGGCAAGGGCCTGGCCCGCACCCTGCTCGACCCGATGGTGGAGCGCGCCGACACGGAGGGCGTGGGCATGTACTTGGAGAACTCCAAGGAGAAGAACACCGCCTTCTACGCCCGCTTCGGCTTCGAGGTGCAGCGCGAGTTGCAGCACCGCCGCGGTGGCCCGCGCATGTGGCTGATGTGGCGCAATCCGCGCTGAACCGCCGTCCTCCCGGATAGCTTCCGCCTTCTTCGGCCACGCGCCCGCGTCGGTGCCCACGCACCCAAGAGCAACTCGAGCAAGGAGTAGCGTCATGGCCATGTCGTTGATCGATGATCACGCGGCGGTCGTCTACCCGGAGAGCGACGGCCAGCCGATGGGTGAGAACGCCATCCAGACGGAAGTCATCATCATGTTGAAGATCGGCCTCGACCGGCACTTCGGGGGTCGCCCCGATGCGTACGTCGGTGCGGATCAGTTCTGGTACCCCGTGCACGGCCGGCCGGAGATCACGGTGGCGCCTGACGCCTACGTGGTGGTCGACCTGCCCAGTGTCCCGTCGTTGCGCGACCGCGGCAGCTATCGCCCGTGGGCGCTCGGCGGCCGGATGATGTTCGTGTCCGAGGTGCTGTCGCCGAGCAACACCTGGGCGGAGATGCAGCGCAAGCTGGCGTTCTACGACCGCTACGGGGTGGACGAGTACTGGGTGTTCGACCCCATCGACGGCGAGCTGGAGGTGTGGGTGCGGGAGGGTGAACACCTCGTCCGTCAGGCGATTCCGGCGGATGGGTTCCTCAGCCCGCACATCGGCGTCACCGTGATGGTCATCGGCCACGAACTTGCGGTGTTCGACTCGGATGGCCGCCGGTGGGGGTACGCCATGGACGAAGGCCGGCGCCGCGACGAACTGACCGCCCGCGCCGACGAAGCTGCGGCTCGCGCCGACGAAGCTGCGGCTCGCGCGGACGATGAAGCGGCTCGCGCCGACGAAGCCGCGGCTCGCGCCGACGATGAAGCGGCTCGCGCGGACGCCGCGGAGGCTCGTGCCGCGGCGTTGGAGGCTCGGCTGGCCGAACTCGAGGGGCGCTAGCCCGCCAGTCAGTGGCCGGGGTCGAAGGCGATCGGCATGTGCGCCGGGCCGAAGATGCCCACACCGTCGGGCTTCCAGGTGGTGGGCCCGTCGAGGCGCAGGTTCGGCATCCGCTGCGC
>JBPOIX010000087.1:0-4141 GCA_052034175.1 Actinomycetota bacterium | reverse complement strand
CCTCGGCTGTCGCCGCCATCGATGCGGCCAATGCGGCTGACCCGGGAGCAGTGGCGGTGCGCGGCGCGGGCCCGCGTCCCCTCGCGGTGGTGCACGGCGAGCTGGCGGAGGAGTGGGTCGTGCGCCTACACGGCGACGACGTGTCGCCCCTGTGGCGGCTGGCCGCGCGGGCTCACCACCTGCGCCGCTGGGAGCTGCCGCGCTCGCAGTACCCGGAGGGCAAGGCTGGCTACCACCGCTGGAAACGGGACCAGCGGGCGCGCCACGCGGCCGACGTGGGGGCGCTGCTGAGCGAGCACGGGTTCACCGCCGAGGAGATCGCGCTGGTGCAGGCGCTCGTGCAACGAGAGGGCCTGGCCGCCGGCAACGCCGGTGCGCAGGCGGTGGAGGACGCCGCGTGCCTGGTGTTCATCGAGACCCAGCTGGCGTCGGTGGCCCAACAGTTGGAGCGCGATCACCTGATCGACGTGATCCGCAAGACCGCCCGCAAGATGTCGCCCGCCGCGCTGGGGGCGGTGGCGTCGATCCCCCTCGGCGCCGCCGAGCAACAGCTGCTGGCCGACGCGCTCAGCACTTGATCCGCAGCGTGGTCAGACGGCGACGATCTCGACGATGCCGTCGAGCCCGTAGAAGTCGACGGGATTGCGGGTGACCAGCGGTAACTGGGTGGCACAGGCGACGGCGGCGATCATGAGGTCCACGGCTCGCGGCCCGCGGGCCTTGCGGCCCTGCGCCACGACGGCTGCGTACACCCGCCCGTAGGCCCTGGCCGCAGCGGCATCGAACGGCAGCGCGTCGAACACTGCCTCGGCGCGTTGGAGGCGGTCCTGCCGGTTGGCCCGCTCGGCGGAATCCGTCGTCGCGTGCGGCCCGGCCGCCAGTTCCGCCATGGTCATGGCGGTGACCGCCACCTCATTCGGCAGCGATGCGGGGTCGATCCGTTCGAGATCGATCACGACTGACGTGTCGAGGATGCCGCGCGGCGGGCGCTCCTCAGGCACGAGGGGTGAGCCCTTGATCCGCGTGACGGTCGAGGTCCTCGCGCAGTCGGCTGGCGTCGACCGCGGGCGCACCGCGGAAGATCTCTGTCACCGCGGCGGCGTCCACGAACCGCAGCCGCCGCAGCGGGCGCAGCTCGCCGACCGGCGCGCCGGCTCGGGTGTCGACGAAGGTCTCGCCGGGGTCGAGCCGGCGCATGATCTCGCCGCTGTCGTTGCGCAGCTCTCGTTGGGTGATCGGCGTTGCCATGCGATCACTGTAGCACGACGTGCTACAGCTCGGTTCTCGTGTGGTGGCCGACGCGCTCAGCGCCGGATCGGCAGCACCTGGGTCCGTTTGACGACCTTCATCGCCAGCTGTGAGGTGAGGGTCTGCACGTACGGCAGGCCGGCGAGCCGGTCGATGTAGAGGCCCTCGAAGTCGTCGGGGTTGGCACTGACGATGCGCAGCAGGTAATCGGGCTGGCCCATCATCCGCAGCACTTCGATGACCTGGGGGATCTCCGCGACGGCCTGCTCGAAGCGGGTCATGGACTCGCGGGTCACCTCCGTGAGCGTCACCCACACCAGCGGCTCGTAGGCGCAGCGGGCTTTCACCCGGTCGACGAGGGCGGTGTAGCCGGTGATGATGCCGGCGGCCTCCAACTGGCGCACCCGACGCAGGCACGGCGAGGGGGTGAGGCCGACCTTGTCGGCGAGGTCCTGGTTGCTCATCCGGCCGTCCCGCTGGAGGCAGTAGAGAATTGCGCGATCGATGTCGTCCACAGCAGGAGATGCTACATCGCCGACGTTCCTGGCCGATCTTGCCAGCGACTGCCACGACGGCTGCTGCAGAATGGCGCCCATGCCCGCTTCCGAACCGACCTACGACGTGGTCTGGCCGCAGTCGCCCCTCGCCACTGCCCGCCGCCCGTTGGCGCCCCGCCTGGAGGGCGGCCTCGCGGGGAAGCGGGTCGGCTTCCTGTGGGACTACATGTTCCGTGGGGAGGAGCTCTTCCCCGTGCTGGCGCGCGAGCTGGAAGCCCGCGGCGTCGAGGTCGTGGGCTACGACGTGTTCGGCAACACCCATGGGCCGGAGGAAGCCCAGGTGGTGGGGGAGATCCCGTCGGTGATCGCCGCCCGCGGTGTAGATGCGGTGGTCAGCGGCGTCGGCGCTTGAGGCAGCTGCACGCCCGCCGTGTTGCGGGCATCCGTTGCTGCTGAACGGGCGGGCACGCCGTCCGTGTCGTTGGTGACCCCCGGCTTCGAGCGCCAGGCGCTGGCGACGGGGCGCGGCCTGGGGTTCGACGGGATGCGCCTCGCCGTGCTGGCCGCTCACCCGGACGGCCAGTCGTCGGAGGACATGCTGGCGGCCTTCCGGGCCGCCACCATCGCCGAGGTTGTCGCGGGCCTGACCGTGGAAAGTGCCGTCGAGGGCGCGACAACCTCGGAGCCTGCGGCGCTGGACGTGGTGACCAGCGGGACGATCGACGAGCTGCACGACCTGTTCTGCGAGCGCGGCTGGAGCGACGGGCTGCCGTTCATCCCACCGACTCGCGAACGGGTGGAGGCGTTCATCGGTGCCACGGGGCACGACCCGTGGCGGTCGCTGGGCGTGGCCCGGCCGAGCGGGCGCGATATCACCGTGTGGTCGGTCGCCGTCAACGCGGTGATGGCCGGCTGTGCGCACGAACATCTGCCGGTGCTGCTGGCGGTAGCGGAGATCCTGGCCGGCCCGCAGTACGGCGTGGAGCACAGCGGCAACACCACGGGCGCGGATGCGCTGATGGTGCTCAGCGGGCCGGTGGTCGCCGAGCTCGGGTTCCACCACGGGCCGGGCGCGCACCGGGAGGGCCATCGGGCGAACACCGCGGCGGGTCGCTGGCTGCGGCTGTTCCTGCGCAATGTGTGCGGCTTCACCGGCGACGAGCACGACAAGGCGACGTTCGGCAACCCGATGAAACCGGTGTTGGCGGAGGACATGGGCGCGCTGGCGGAGATCGGCTGGCCGTCGCTGGCGGGCGCGTTCGGGTTCGCGCCGGGCGACTCTGCGGTCACCGTGGGCCGGATCAACTCGACGGTGATGATCGGCAGTGTGTTCGGCGCCACGCCCTCGGCCATCCTTCCCTACCTGGCGGATGGGCTGGTGCGGGCGACGGGGTGGGACCTGACGCATGTGTTCGGGTTGGGGCGCGGCCACTACCGCCCGCTGTTGCTGATCTCGCCGATGATCGCCCGCGTGTTCGGGCGCGCCGGGTGGACGAAGCGGCAGGTGCAGGAGGCGTTGTTCGCCCAGGCGCGGGTGCCGGCGTGGAAGTTCGAGGCGTTGATCGGGGAGTGGAGCAACCTCACCGCAGGCCGTCGGACGCTGGTGGACCTCGTGGCCGAGGGTGAGTTGCCCGCTGTGTTCGCCGAGTCGGCCGACCCTGAGCGGCTGGTGCCGATCGTGACCGAACCGTCGAAGTTCCTCATCGCTGTGGCGGGCGACCCCAACCGGGCGAACGCGCTGGCGATGGCGAACGACGGCCCGCACGGTTGGTGGACGTCGCGCTTCGTGGACACCGCTCCGAGCCAAGACCTCGTGTGCCGTGTCGGCGATGCGGAATGCGAGGCGTAAGGACCGTCGTGGTCAGGTGGGAGCCACGACCGGGATGCCGAGGGACGCTGCGGCGGTCGCAAGGCGCTCGTCGTAGGCGACAAGGCCCTCCAGCTCATCTCCCAAGGTGAGTGCGGATGCGAGGTGGACGGCATCGAGTGTGCGCAGAGTGGCCGGTTCGAGGAGCGCGGCAGTCTCGAAGACGTCGGTGGTGACTTGCAACAGCACGAGGGCGTCGAGCACGGCGCGTGCCTGCACCATCCGGTCGGGGGCGGATCGCCCACAGCGCGGAGGAGTTCCGTGCGAGTGAGGTCGGACGAAACGGCAACTCGTTGGGTGGGCGCGAGCCAACGCCGCAGGGCTCTGGACTCCGCCTCGGCGACCACGAGCTTCGTCAGGGCCGACGTGTCGACGTAGAACGCCACCTCAGCCCCGTTCGTCGGCCCGCATCGCCGCCAGCGCATCGCTGAGGGCCGGCCCTGGGCGTGGCGGGTCGAGGTCGGCCAGCAGGCGGCGGGCAGGACGCGCCCGGCCCGCGGCGACGAGTGCGTCGAGCCTGCCGGAGGGG
>JBPOIX010000198.1:0-27807 GCA_052034175.1 Actinomycetota bacterium | reverse complement strand
ATCACCGTCTGGCCACGCATGTAGCGGTGCAGTACCTCGGGGATCGCGACCGAGCCATCGGCCTGGCGGTAGTTCTCCACGATCGCTGCCCACACGCGCGGCACGGCGAGCGCCGAACCGTTGAGCGTGTTCGCAACCGTGGTGCCCTTCTCCCCCGGGGTGCGGAAGCGACTCTCGCCGCGGCGGGCCAGGTAGTCGCTGAACCAGCTGACCGAGCTGACCTCCAGCCAGTTGTCGCACCCGGGCGCGTAGACCTCGATGTCGAAGCTGCGGTGGTGGCTCTGCCCCATGTCACCGGTGCAGATCTCGATGATCCGGTACGGCAGGCCGAGCCCGCTGATCAGCGCCTCCGCCCGGTCGCGCAGCTCCAGCAGCATCGCCGGCCCTTGCTCGGGCGTGGTGACGGCAAGGATCTCCACCTTGTCGAACTCGTGGGCGCGCAGCATGCCGCGCGTGTCCCGCCCGGCCGAGCCTGCCTCGCGGCGGTAGCACGGGGTGTAGGCCATCATCCGGATGGGAAGCTGTGCCGCGTCCAGCGTCTCGCCCGAATAGATCGAGGTCAGCGGCACCTCGGCGGTGGGGATGCACCACAGGTCGTCGCGATCGATCGAGTAGGCGTCGTCGGCGAACTTCGGCAGCTGCCCCGTGGCGGTGAGGGTGGCGGTGGTGACCAGCGACGGCGGGCGGATCTCCTCGAAGGCGTCGCTGTTGCGGTCCAGCGCGTACTGGCACAACGCCCGCGACAGTTGGGCGCCCGGGCCGCGCTGCATGGTGAACATCGCGCCGCTGATCTTGGTGGCGCGCTCGTTGTCCAGGATGCCGAGCGCCGTGGCGGTCTCCCAGTGGGGCACGCGCTGGTGCTCGGGGAAGCCGTCCGCCGGCAGGAACGGGCCCTTGACGACCGGATTGTCGTGGTCGTCGGCACCATCCGGGGCCTCCGGGTGGGGAAGGTTCGGGATGCGCAGCAACAGGTCGCGCAGCGCCGCGGCATCCGCCTCGGCCTCGGCGGCCAACATCTTCTCCTGCTCACCGGCAGCGCGGCTGCGCGCCTGCAGTTCCTCCGCCAGTTCGCTGTTGCCGTCGCGCCGGGCCTGGCCGACCTGCTTGGAGAGCTCGTTGACCTCGGCGCGGATGGTGTCCCGCTGGGTCTGGATCTCCCTCAACCGGCTGTCCAGGGAGGTCGCCTCCGCCAGCTGGACGAGCAGGTCGGGCTTGCCCCGCCGTGCCAGCGCGGCGCGGGTGCCCTCCGGGTCGGTGCGGAGCAGTCGGACGTCGATCACACCCCCGAGGCTAGTGCGGCAGGTGCGGCCGCGCCCCGGCCGATAAGGTCGTCGCCTGTGGCAGCGGTGGAAGTGACGGACCTCACGGTGCGCTACGGCGCGCTCACCGCGGTACAGGGCGTGTCGTTCACCGCCGCCGCCGGCGACGTCACCGCTGTGCTCGGGCCGAACGGGGCCGGCAAGACGAGCACGATCGAGGTGTGCGAGGGCTATCGCCGTGCGGCCGCCGGCACCGTGCAGGTGCTGGGGATGGACCCCGCGAAGGAGCAACGTCGCCTCAGCGAGCGCATCGGCGTGATGCTGCAGGAGGGCGGCGTGTACCCCGCAGCGCGCGTGCTGGAGACCGTGCGCCACTACTGCGCGCTCTACGGCAAGGGCGCGGACGCCGAGGCCCTGGTGGAGCAGGTGGGGCTCACCGCGCGGGCCAAGGGCACCTGGCGTCGGCTGTCCGGCGGCGAGAAGCAGCGGCTGTCGCTGGCGTTGGCCCTGGCGGCCAAACCCGAGGTCGCCTTTCTCGACGAGCCCACCGCCGGGGTGGACGTCAACGGGCGGGACACCATCCGCGGCATCATCCGCTCCCTGGCCGCGGATGGCTGCGCCGTGGTGCTCGCGACCCACGAACTGGACGAAGCGGAGCGGCTGGCGGATCGGGTGGTCATCTTCGACGGCGGCCAGGTGATCGCCGACGGCACGCTGGCCGACCTGCGTCGCGGGCACGACGAGATCCGCTTCCGCAGCAGCCCCGACCTGGACGTGCACGCGCTGGCCCGGGCCACCGGTGTGGTGGCCAGCCGCCTCGGGGCCGACGAGTACGTCATCGACGCCCCGCCGCTGCCCAAGCTGATGGCCCAACTGACGGGATGGCTGGCCGACCAGGGCCATGGCCTCACCGACCTGCGGGCCGGGGCGCAACGGCTGGAGGACGTGTTCCGCCGGCTGACCGCGGAACGCACCGAACGCAACGATCAGGCTGAACGCACCAATCAGGAGGAGCGCACCAATCAGGCGGAGCGCGTCAAGCGTCCGGAGGGGCAGTCGTGAAGCCGCTGCTCGCTCAGCTACGCGCCGAACTGCGCCTCAACCTGCGCAACGGTGAGCAACTCCTGCTCACCCTCGGCATCCCGGTGCTGCTGCTGGTGTTCTTCAGCCTGGTGGACGTGCTGCCCACCGGCACGGACGACCCCGTGGACTTCCTGGCCCCCGGGATCCTGGCACTCGCCGTGATGAGCACGGCGATGGTGTCGCTCGGTATCGGCACCGGCTTCGAGCGCAGCTACCACGTGCTCAAGCGGCTCGGCACCACGCCGCTGGGTCGCCCGCGCCTCATCGCGGCGAAGATCGCCACGGTCGCCGCCGTCGAACTGCTGCAGTTCGCCGTGCTCGTGCCCGTGGCGTACGCCCTTGGCTGGTCGCCGGCGTCACCGAACTGGCTGGCCGCGGTCGGTGCCGTCGTGCTCGGCACGCTGGCCTTCGCCGGCATCGGCCTCACGCTGGCCGGGCGGTTGCGCGGCGAGATCAACCTCGCCGCACAGAACGGGCTGTACCTCGTGCTGCTCCTGCTCGGTGGCATGGTCATCCCGTTCGGCGAGCTGCCCGGTGCGCTGCGCACGGTTGCCCACCTGCTGCCCAGCGGCGCATTGGCCGATGTGCTGCGCGAGGCGCTGGCAGGTGCCGGCACCCGCCCCGGCGCCAGCTGGGCCGTGCTCGGCGCCTGGGCCACGGCCACGCCGTTGCTGGCCGCGTGGCTGTTCCGCTGGGACGCCTGAGCGCCCGCAGGCGGGTCAGCCCACCCGCGCCGGCGAGGCCGACGGCGCCGCCGTGGCCGCTGGAGCAGCGCCACCGGCCTTCTGCTCGCGGCTGAAGCGGCGGACGAACATCGTCAGGATCACGGCCCACAGGTAGAGGCCGCCACCGGTCTTCATGATGATCCCGGCGATCTGCTGGTCCTCCATCGCGGACATTCCCCACACGCGCACGGGCTGGTCGCCGTAGTGGTCGTAGACCACCCCGTCGGCCATGGCCATCCACATCGCCGGCACCGTGGAGATGACGCTGGAGAGGAACAGGTACACCATCTTGGCGCCGTAGCCGAGCTGCATCTCCGGCAGCGGCCCGATCACCGGGAACCACAGCACCACCGAGCTCAGCACCACCAGCAGGTGCAGGCCGAAGTGCAACGTCCCGTTGGTGGTGGAGGCGTTCACCACCCCGGGGATGTGCAGGACGGCCACCATCACGTTGTACCCGGCGGCGGCGGCGACGGGCTTGGACATGAAGCGCACCACCCGCAACAGGCGCCCCTGGCCGATCAGCACACGGAGCAGCCAAGCGGGTGTGGCCATCCAGATCAGCGGTGGCAGCACCATGCTCAGCAACAGGTGCTGCACCATGTGCATGAAGTACAGGTAGTCCTCACCGACCTGGTGCAGTGGCCAGGTTCCGGCGAAGAACAGCACCACCATCGCCGCGGCGAACGCCCCCCACTGGCGCCGGCTGACCGGTGCGGCACCGGCGGCCACCGCACTCGGTTGGAGCACCCGCACGAGGTACACGTACGCGCCGATGAGGAAGGCCACCAGCAGGTAGACCTCGGGGTTGGGCACAAAACGCCACGGGTCCGGGTAGGACGCGGCGGCGAACATCACCGGGCCGGGCTCAGGCGAAGAACTTGAAGGTGAACAGCGCCACCACGTACACCGCGACCGCGAGGAACAGCCCGATGTAGAAGAGCATGCTGAACAGCCAGCTGTCCCACTTGAGGTGCATGAACCACAGCAGGATCACGAAGAACTTGATGATCATGGACACGAACAGCACGACCATGCCAACCGTGTGCATGTCGTCCGGCCACCAATAGGTGGAGGTCTCCAGGGCGGTGATGATCGCCAGGAAGATGGCCACCTTGATGAAGGTGATGTTGCGCACCTTGTGCTCGGCGTGGGGGTCGTGGCCGTGGGCCGCTGCGGGGGCGGCGTGCGCCGCGTCAGCTGGTTCGATGACTGCGCTCATGGTTCGGACCTCAGGCGGGGATCAGGTAGACGAGGGTGAAGATGATCACCCAGACGACATCGACGAAGTGCCAGTACAGGCCGATCAGCTCCACCACTTCGGCCTTGTCGCCCGGCACCCGGTTGCGGGAGATGATGCCCACCAGGGCCATCAACATGATGATGCCGAGCGTGACGTGCACCCCGTGGAAACCGGTGAGCGTGTAGAAGCTGGAGCCGAACAGGCTGGTCGTGAAGCCCAGGCCCTCCTGGTAGAAGGCCGTGAACTCGTACACCTGGCCGCCCACGAACAGGGCACCGAGCATCGCCGTGGCCGTGAGCCACAGGTTGGTGTTGCGGTCGTCGTGCTCCTTGGCGGAGTTCACGGCCAGCACCATCGTCAGCGAACTCATCAGCAGGATGAAGCTGCTCACCGAGGTGAGCGGGATGTCGAAGATGGCGCCCGGCCCGGGGCCCGTGCCGATGCGGCCGCGATACAGCATGTAGGTGCTGATCAGGCCGCCGAACAGCAGGCACTCGGTGCCGAGGAACAACCACATGGCCAGCTTGTTGTTGCTCAGGCCCGTGGCGGTGACATGAGCACCGTGCCCCGCGTCGTGCGCGTCGTGCGCCTCGTGTCCGGCGGTGTGGCCGGGGTCGTGGATGGCGATGTCAGCCAACGGTCACCAACTCCTTCGTCGAATCGCCGCTCGCGGGCGGGTCGTAGTCGCTGTCGTCGGCGACGGACGGCTCGAGCGCCCAGCCGAAGCTGGCCAGCAGCACCACCGCCGCACCGACCACGGTGAGCATCAGGTTGAAGATCAGCCCGTAGGCCATGATCGGCACACCGAGCGCCAGCACGATCGGCCAGTACGACGGCGACGGCAGGTGGATGTGCGCATCCGCGGCGGCCTCTTCCTCGGCCAGCACCTCTTCCGCCGAGCGCACCTTGACCAGCTTGGTGTGGCCGTCCTCGCCCTCGATCTCTTCGTACTTGCGGTAGAAGAACTCGTCGAGCACGGCAACGGTGGGCACGCGGTCGAAGTTGTGCTCCTTGGGCGGGCTGGCAGTGATCCACTCCAGGGTGCGGGCGTCCCACGGGTCGAGCGGGGCACGCTCCGGCTTGCGGGCCGTGACCACGATGTTCACCAGGAACAGCAGCACGCCGAGACCGATCATGAACGAACCCCACGTGGCCACCTGGTTCCAGAAGGCGAGGTCGAAGAAGCCGTCACCGGTGAGCTTGTCCGGCCACACCACCATGCGCCGCGGCTGGCCCTGCATGCCGAGGATGTGCATCGGCCCGAAGGTGAGGTTGACGCCGAAGAACATCAGCCAGAAGTTCCACGAGCCGAGCTTCTCGTTCAGCAACTTGCCGAACATCTTCGGCCACCAGTAATAGAAGCCGGCGAAAAGGCCCATCACCGCACCGCCGACGATCACATAGTGGAAGTGGCCGACGATGTGGTACGTGTCGGTCTGCTGGGTGTCCGCCGGGGCCACGGCGTGGGTGACGCCGGTGACGCCGCCGATGGTGAACAGCACGATCACGCCGATGGCGAACTTCATCGCCGACGTGAACCACAACTTGCCGCCCCACAACGTGGCCGTCCAGTTGATGATCTTCACGCCAGTGGGGATGGCGATCAGCATCGTGGCCACCGAGAACATGGCCACGCTCATCGGCCCGAGGCCGCTGGCGAACATGTGGTGCGCCCACACACCCCAGCCGACGAAGCCGATGGCCGCACCGGAGAAGACGACGAAGTTGTAGCCGAACAGCGGCTTGCGGGCGAACGTCGGCAGGACCTCGGAGATGATGCCGAAGCTCGGCAGGATGATGATGTACACCTCGGGGTGGCCGAAGATCCAGAACAGGTGCTGCCACAGCAGCGGGTCGGCGCCCATCTCGACGTTGAAGAACGTGGCACCGAAGTTGCGCTCGAAGCTCAGCAGGAACAGCGCCACGGTGATCACCGGCAGGGCGAAGGCCAGCAGGAACTGCACGACCAACACCATCCAGGTGAACATCGGCATCTTCATCATGCTCATGCCGGGCGCCCGCATGTTGAGCACGGTGACGATCAGGTTGATCGCACCCACCAGGGATGCGATGCCCGTGATCTGCAGGCCGAGCACCCAGAAGTCCACACCGTGGGTCGGGGAGAACATCGGGTTGGAGTTCGGCGAGTACATGAACCAGCCGCCGTCCGCCGCACCGCCGAGGAACCACGAGGTGTTGAGGAAGATGCCGCCGAAGAGGAACATCCAGAAGCCGAGGGCGTTGATGCGGGGGAACGCCACGTCGCGGGCGCCGATCTGCAGGGGCAGGAAGTAGTTGGCGAACGCCGCCGCCATCGGCATCACGAAGAGGAACACCATCGTCGTGGCGTGCATCGTGAACATCTCGTTGTACAGGCCGGCGTCGAGCACCGTGTTGTCCGGTGCGGCCAACTGCAGGCGGATGAGGAGGGCCTCGACACCGCCGACGAGGAAGAAGAACAGCGCCACGGCGCCGTACATGATCCCCAGCTTCTTGTGGTCGACGGTGAAGAGCCACGACTTCCAGCCGGTGGCGGCAACCGGGCGGCGGAACACGCCGAGCCCTTCGGAGGGCGGGACGGCGGCGGTGCCACCGGTGCGGATGCCGGCGAAGGTGGGGATGCCGGAAGGTTGTTCGATGAGTGCCATGACGGGGCTCCCTTACTTCCGCTCGAGCAGGTAGGAGATGAGAAGATCGATCTGTTCCTCGGAGAGCGGCAGGTCGGGCATGCCACGCATCAGGCCGTCGGAGGCTTCGAGCTTGTTGGGGTCGGTGTACATCGGCTTCATCGCCGGCGCGTTGCGCAGCCAGCTGCGCAGTTCGACCTCGTTGAAGCAGGCCGGCGTCGTGGCGCCCTCGGGTGTGTTCATCCACACGCCGGCGAGGTACATCTCGCCGAACTCGGCCGGGTCGGCATCCCACAACATGTCCCGGCACTCCTCGGTGACGAGGTCGAAGGTGAAGCCGGCGAAGCCGGTGCGGGTCATCAGGTTGGTGAGGTTCGGGGCCGCGCCGGAGACCAGGTTCTGGTCCGGCCTGGCCAGCACGGGGCCGCCTTCGCTGTTCAGCAGGCCGTTCACCTGGTGGCAGTAGGAGCAGTTGGTGATGAACTGCGCTTCGCCCTCGGCAGCGAGCGAGCCTTCCTCAGGCGCGACGTACTCCTCCAGCTGGTTGTCCACCCAGGTCTGGAAGTCCGCACCGTCGAGGGCCACCACGGCCTGGCGCATGCGCGCGTGGCTGAGGCCGCAGAACTCGGTGCACTGGCCGACATAGATGCCGGGCTCGTCCGCCTCCATGCGCAGCGGGTGCAGGCGGCCGGGCACGGCGTCTCGCTTGCCGTTCAGCGCAGGGATCCAGTAGGAGTGGATGACGTCGCGGCTGGTGATGCGCAACTGCACCGGCACACCTGCCGGGATGACCATCTCGCCGCTGGTGACGATCGGCTCGGGAATGGTGATGCCGCCACAGGTCTGCGCCGGGTAGTCGTACTCCCACCACCACTGCTGGCCGGTGACGTTGACCACGCACTCAGCGTCGCTGGACTCGTTGAGCTCCATCACCTTGATCCAGGTGGGGACGGCCACCGCGGCCAGCAGCAGTGCCGGGCCGATGGTCATCACCAGTTCCAGCACCGGCTTGCCGTGGCCTTGGTCCGGGAGCTCCTGCCCGCGGTCCTTGAACTTGACGACGATGTACAGCACCGCGGCGATGACGAGCGCGGCGACGATCCCGGCGACGATGAAGATGAACCGCTGGCCACCGAGATCCTCGTCGATTTTGCGGGCGTTGGGGCCAGCAGGTTCGAAGAGATCTTGCGGCGCATTGTCCGCACAGCCGGCCAGCAACAGGCCGATGGCGACAGCCGCAGCCGCGCGGCGGCGAGAGTGAGGTACGAACACGAGCGCGAGCCTATAGGGGCGCGCGAGGGCGCAGTCAACTCAACCCCTGGGCCACCGTTGTGACCAGGGACTTTCGTCACAATGCAGTCGATACGCTGCACCTATGGCGTTGCGGCGGCCTTCCCCTTACGTGGTGGCCACCGTGGTGTTGGGCGGCGCTGCCGCCTCGGCGTGGTGGGTGGCGCACGACACCGGCGTGCCCGGGCCGTACGTCACCGTGATTGCCGATTCGTCTCCCGGTTCGCTGGCCCCACCCGAGACGTTCGTCCCGTCGGGTACCCACCTGACCGACCTCGACCTGCACGTCGCCACCGTCGACGGCGCGGCCGCTGATCTGGCCGATCTCGCGGGAAGGCCGATGCTGCTGAACGTCTGGGCATCGACCTGCCGGCCGTGCCGGGCGGAGATGCCCGTGTTGCAGCGCTTCGTCGAGACGACCGACGCGGTGGTCGTGGTGGGTGTCAACCCGCTCGACGACGCCGACACGCTGACGGCCTTCCTGCAGGAAGTGGGTGCCACCTACCCTCAGTACCGCGACCCGGACGGGGCGGTGCTGGCGGCGTTCTCCGTTGCGGCGCTGCCGGCCACCATCGCCGTCACCGCGGACGGGCGGGTGGTGGCGGTGCACCTCGGGGAACTGGACGATGCCACCCTGGAAGCGCTGGCTGCTGCGGCAACCGGTTCCGAGTAGCGGGCCTCCTTACCCGGCGAGGGCCTCGATCTCCGCCAGCAAGGCGTCGACCTCGGCCTGGGTGTAGCCGTACTCCGGGTAGTCCGCGATCACTGCCGACAACCCGTCCCACTGATCGAGCTCGTCGCCCTCGAGCGGCTGGCCGCTGAGCGTCTGACGTTCGTAGATCACTGCATGCACGATCTGGGTGAGCGACATCCCGTTCTCGGCCCACGTCGGCATGCCGCCAGCCACTTCCTTGCCGGCGGCGACGTACAGGTCCGCGCCCTTGTTCGAGCCGAGGATGACCCAGCGGACATGGTCCACCGGGTTCGGGAAGGTGGCCACCACGGCCCCATTCGTGAAGCCGGGGAACGAACCCACGCCCTCGCCGCCCGCGCCGTGGCAAGAGGCGCAGTTGCCGCCGTACTCGCCGCTGCCGAGGGCGGCGGACTCCACGTGGCCGGCGCGCATGAAGCCGGCGAACGACAGCACGAGGGTGGCCAGCGCCACCACCGACAGCGCGACGAGCCAGCCCTCCTTGTGACCGAGGTACTGCTCGGCCGGGCTGACCTCGACGGCCTGCTCGGGTGCGTCGTGACCACTCATGCTGTTCCTTCCACCTTCGCGGCGCGCGCCGCATTGTCCAGCCGAATTGCAATGCTCAGCACCCACAGATCGATCACCAACATCAGCGCCGACAGCATCTGGTGGTCCTTCGAGCGGGCTGCACCGAAGGCTGCCAGTACCGCCCCGCCGAGGGCGATGACGCGGATGAACCGCAGCCACAGCTGGTGCTGGCCGAGCTTCTGACGCTGCACACCGAACGCCGCGAGAATGGCTCGGCGACGAACCACCAGGGTGACCAGCAGCACCACGCCGGCGATGGCGATCATGGCGACCTGCATGCCCTTGCCGCCGCGATCCGCCTTCAGCAAGCTGAAGGTGGCGATGACGTAGGCGGCCGTGGCGATGACCAGCAACGCCCGCGTCCAGGCCCGAACCGGGGGATGCCCGCCTGCCTGCCCGTGCGCGGGCATGCCAGTGGCTGAGTGCGCGTCTCTCACGGCCACAGAATCTGCCAGCGGCTCCGTGCAGTCGCTAGGGACTTAGGTCCTTGCACGTGTTCCGGGGCGAGGTTCTTGCGCTCCTCACGAGGCTCAGCCCAGCGCCGTGCCGTCGTCGCGGCCGAGCAGGATGGCCAGGTCGTGAGCGATCAACTCCGGCGCCAGCGTGGAGGGCCACGACACCACCACGTTGCCGGCGTCGTCCACGGCGTACACGAACGCCGAGTGCACCACCTCGTACGACCCGTTCGCTTCCTGCGGCCCGAGCTCGTAGGTGACCCCGAACGCCGCGGCCGCCTCCGCCAGGCGGAGCCCGTCGTCGGTGCGCAGGCCGTCCGCCGTGGGGATGAAGAACTTCACGTACTCGTCGAGGTGGGCGGCACTGTCCCGCGCCGGGTCGACGGACACCATCGCCACATCGACCCTGCCGACGTCCACCCCGGCGTCGTCCGCGGCCTCCATGGCGCGCTGCAGCGACGACATCGTCGTGGGGCAGACATCCGGGCACGACGCATAGCCGAAGAAGACCAGGCGCAGGCCGCCCTCAGCGGCCGCCAGGGGCACGTCGATGCCGTCGACGCCCGGAAGGGCCAGACCCGCCACGACGGGCGTCGGTGACTCCACGAAGCCTGCCAGCGTGGCGTCGCGGCGTTCCTCCCACGGTTGCAGCACCAGGAGGGTGGCCACCAGGCCCACCACCGACATCCCGGCCAGGGCCAGGCCGACCGGGTGGCGGCTGACCCAGGAGGGCGTGACGGGCGGGGCATCGGGGTCGGGCAGCACACGGTCCGGGTCGTTGTCGTGCACATGACGCATCACCTTGCCCACGGCCAGCGCGCCGAACCCCAGCGCCGGGCCGAAGGCCATCGTGGCGATGAACGCCAGCTTCCAATCCGTGGCCAGCGGGGCCACGTTCATGCTGATCTCGCCCGCCGGGTGCAGGGTGCACTGCACGACGCCCGTGAACGGCCGCAGCAGGATCTCGCGCCGCTGGCCGGGCTCCACGGCCCACGCGCCGATGGTCTGCGGGGAGTCCTCCCGGTTGTCCAGGACCAACACGTCGCCCGACACCAGGTTCCATTCGCCGGGCAGTTCCAGCGGGTTCTCGCCGGCCTCGATCTGTTCGTCCGCCCCCACGGGGATGACGAGGTCGTAGCGGCGCGGGTCGCGCCCTTCACCGGCGTAGATGTGCAGCGCGAGGAGACAGATGCTCCACATGCCGAGGGTGCAGATCAAGACGACCTGCACCCTGCGGAACCATCGAGACGCCGCGGATGCGGCGGGTGCGCTCACCGTGACGAGGGTACCGTCACCCGTGGCCCTCGGCGAACGGCTGGCCGACCAGGTACAGCGTCGGGTAGATGACCACCCACGCCAGGTCGACGAAGTGCCAGTACTTCACCGTGGCCTCGACGAACCAGTAGTTGTGCGAGCCGAAGTGGCCCTTGCGGCCCTGGTACAGGGCGAAGGCGAGGGCGATGCCGCCGGTGAGCACGTGGAACGCGTGCAGGCCGATGAGCATCATGAAGTTGGTGCCGTAGATGGTGTCCGGACGGAAGTCCGTGAGCATCTCGTTCCACTCCATCATCACGCCGCCGAAGAACACCGCGGCGAACACCAGCGTGGCCACCATGGCCCAGGTGAACATGCGCCGATCATCGTGGGCGATGGCCGTCTCGGCCGTGTAGGCGCTGATGGAGGACACCAGCAGCACCATCGTGAGGATGAGCGCCAACGTCTGGTTGAGGTGCTCCGGGCGCCCCGTGCCGGCGGTGATGTACCGCCCGGCGATGAAGGCCGCGAAGAGGAAGGACTCCGAGAGGATGAACAGCCAGATGCCGATGCGGTTGGCCTTGGGCCGGAAGGTGGCTTCGGCGCGCATGTGAGCGCCTTCGAGTGCCAGTGCCATCAGTGCGAACCCCCATGCTTCAGCGCCCGAACGTGCATGAACATGTCGAGGATGACCCAGCCCTTGAGGAACATGAACGGCACCATGTACCAGGTGGGGTTGTCGATCTCGTTGGACAGGATGTATTCGGCGATGCTGAACACGGCCAGGGCGAGCGCCGCAGCAACGCCCTTCTTCATGGCCATGCTGTACCGGCGGCGCATCTCCGCCTGCTCGGCGGGTGTGGTCCTGGGGTCGGACATGGCTCAGTGACCTCCGTGGGCGTCGCCGTCACCGGCGCCGATCGTGGCGTGCACCAGGCCGGGCACACCGTACGGGTAGGGGGTGGCCACCACTTCGGGCAAGCCGGGGAAGTTGTGCTCCGGCGGCGGCGAGGACACCTGCCATTCCAGCGTCGTGGCGCCCCACGGGTTGTTGCCGGCCTTGGGCCCCTTGATCGCCGAGTAGATCAGGTTGCCGAAGAACAGCAGGAAGCCGGCACCGAGCACAAAGGCGGAGATCGAGGCGAACGTGTTCGCCCCGGAGAGGTTCGCCGGGTAGTCCGCCACACGACGGTTCATACCGTTCGTGCCGATCCAGAACATCGGGATGAACGTCAACTGGAAGGCCACACCGATCCAGACCGAGAAGATCGTCGCGACCTTCTTGTTGTACATCCGCCCGGTGATCTTGGGGAACCAGAAGTGGACGGCGGCGATGAAGCCGAACACCACACCGCCCATGATCGTGTAGTGGAAGTGGGCGACCACGAAGTAGGTGTCCTGCAACTGGACGTCCGTGGCCACGTCGGCCAGGAAGATGCCGGTGATTCCGCCCATCAGGAACTGGAACACCCAGATCAGGCCGAGCAGGAGTGGCGCCTCGAGGCGCATTCGTCCTCGCCAGAGCGTGCCCAACGCCGAGAGGAAGATCACGCCGGTGGGGATCGAGATGCTCTCGGTGAGGAACATGAACGGGGCATGGAAGTAGTTCGCCATACCACTGGTGAACATGTGGTGGGCCCACACGACCACCGAGAGGGCAACGATGGCCAGCATCGAGGCCACTGCCGCCTTGTAGGCGAACAGCGGCTTGCGGGCCATGTGCGTGATCACCTCCAGGGCCGCGCCGAAGCCGGGTAGCACCATCACGTAGACGGCAGGGTGGGAGTAGAACCAGAAGATGTGTTGATACATCAGTGGGTCACCCTCACCCACTTTGAAGAACGTGGTCCCGGCGATTCGGTCCATCAGGACCATCACCAGGGCGGCGGCGAAGAACTGGGTGAGCAGGAGGCTGAGGATGGAAGCCGACAGTGAACCCCACACGAAGATCGGCAGGCGGCTCCAGCTCATGCCGGGGGCCCGCATCGTCCAGACCGTGGTGATGACGTTCAGGCCACCGACGATCGAGGACAGGCCGAAGACGATGACCGCCAGGCAGAAGAGCACCTGGCCGTCGTTGTTGATCACGCTGAAGGGCGGGTAGGCCGTCCAGCCGGAGTCGAACGAGCCGATGGCCGGCGCAGCCAGCAGGCCGAACGCCACGGGCGGGATGAGCCAGAAGCTGATGGCGTTCAGGCGGGGGAACGCCATGTCGTCGGCGCCGATCATGATCGGGATGAAGTAGTTGCCGAGCGAGCCCATCGTGGCCGCCACCGCCACCGCCACCATCAGCACGCCGTGCATGCTCATGACCTGGTTGTAGCGATCGTTGCTCATGATGTCCTGACCGGGGGACATCAGCTCGATGCGCATCAACATGGCGGAGATGCCGCCGAGGCCGAGCACGGCCAGGAAGGTGACGCCGTACTGCACACCGATGACCTTGTGGTCGGTGCTGAACGTGAAGTAGCGCCGCCAACCCTTGAGGTTGTCCGGCTTCGGCGGGAGGCCGAGCCACTCACGCAGCCAGGTGTTGCCGACACCGATGCCCAACAGCCAGCCGATGAGGCCGAAGACATAGCCCATCAGCACCGCCAGCTGGGAGTTGATCCCGTCCTGCTGGATGAGCAGCACGGTGGCGGCACCGATCAGGTACCCGATCACAGCGCCGAAGACAGCGCGCATCAAAGGCCACATGGTTGCTCAGTTCCCCCCTGCGAGGCTGTCCAGCCACGCGTTGTACTCGTCTTCTTCCACGATTCGCACCGGCACCACCATCGCCGTGTGGTCGATGCCGCACAGCTCGGCGCACTGCACCCGCAGGGTGGAGTCGTTGGCGCCGTCGCCCACCTTCTCCGGGGTGATGTACAGGATCGTCGTGCGGTTGGGCACTGCGTCCAGCTTGGTGCGGAACGCCGGCACCCAGAACGAGTGCACGATGTCCGCCGATTCGATCTCGAAGCGCACCCGCTGGTCCACCGGGAGCACGAGCTCCTCCGTGCTCAGCTGGCCGTCCTCATAGGTGAACGCCCATGACCAGCGCATCGCCTTGACCTTGATGACGACGTCGGCCGAGGACTCGCCACGGATCTCCTTGAGGCCGACGAAGCCGGGGTTGATGGCCAGCAGCAGCGCCAGGGCACCGGTGACCACCAGCCACACGGGCACGAAGCCCTTCTTCGGCTGGGTGGGCGGCCCGTCCTCCACCGGAACCTCTTCGCTCGTGCGATGGTCCACCTGGCGCAGGAAGATCGTGAGCAGCATCGCCGCCACACCGGCGAACACCGGCGCCGCGAGCAGCAGCAGCAGCTTGTAGGCGTGGTCGCCGATCTCGGCCTCTCGCGCGTAACTGTCCGAAGGCAGCAGGTTGGCCCACATCGGCAGGGCGATCCCGATGATGGTGAGCAGCACCCAGAAGACTCCGAAGAAGATCCAGTCTTTGCGCGCGGAAGTAGGTCTCGTAGCCATGGCGGGGGCAAGTGTGCCCAGCCCTTCCCGATGCGACCAGGGACCAAAGTCCCACATCCACTGCCGGCGCGTTACCGGTCGGTGACGACCACATCCACGGTGCGCGGATCGGCCCCTTGGAACTCCACCGTGAGCGCGAAGTGGTCGCCTTCCACCAGTGGCGCGGCCAGGCCGTGGCACATCAGGTGCAGGCCGAGGGGCTCGAACCGGAGCTGGCCGCCGGCGGGCACCCGGGTGACCCGGCCGTCGGCGTCGCCCATCGTGCTCACCCCGTCGGCGCCCGTCTCGGTGAGGTGGACGGACACCAGCATGCACGGGGCCGCGGCACCGCCGGTGACGAAGACATCGGCCGCCAGGCCGTTGCTGACGACGAGGTAGATCGACGCCTCATCGGTGCCGGGAGGGGTGGGCCGCACCCAGGCATCCTCGATGCGCACCCCAGCAGGGGCCGCCGCACAACTGCTCAGCACGCCGGCAGTGCCGCCAAGGGCACCGACGGCGGCAAGGGCCGCAGAAAGGCGCCTCAGGGCACCAACAGCTCGACGCTGGCGGTCTCGTCGCCACCGAGCTGCAGGGCCAGCGGCTCCGTGCTCGCGCCTTGAACGACGGTGGCCTTGAAGCTGAGGAAGCCTTCCTCGCCGGGCTCCACCCCAGCCGTGCAGGACACGATCTCCTCGGCGTCGCCCACCTTGCCGAGGCGGGCGGTGAGCCGCTGCGCTTCGTCGGTGTCGTTGCGGAACAGCACGGTGATCTGCGCCCCGCGGCTGACCGTGAGCGACGAACCCGATGCCAGGTTGGCGCCGCTCGGCACCGCAACCAGCGAACCGTCCGCCTGGGCGACGATCGTGGCGAACACGCTGGCGGATGCCGACGGTGCACCGGGGGAGCCCTTGTCCAGGTGCTCTTCCTCCACGCCCTCCAGGCACAGCGTTGCGGGGTCGGACATGGCCGTCTCGTGCTCTTCGATGTGCCGCTGGCCGGAGACTGCCGAGGCCACGCCCACACCCACCAGGGCGAAGGCGCCGACGGTGCACACCGTGGCCACGGTGCGCCGGGCGGCACCGCGGCGGCCGGCGATGATGAACGCCCCGGCGAGCAGCAACGCGCCGATGGCGATGAACACCACGCGGCCGGCGCTCTTGTCCACCGACAGCATCACTCGGGAGAAGGCGTAGATGATGGCGGCCAGGCCGACGGCGGCGACCACGGGGAACTCCAGCGGGTTCAGCACCCGGCTGCGAATGCCGCCGTTGTAGTGGTCGTCGTCGCTGGCGCGTTCGCTCCAGGCCGAGACCGTCCATTCGATGAGGGCTGCCAGCACCACCACGAGCGCCGCCTTGAAGACGACGGGCTTGCTGACGGCGCCGATGGCCAGGCCGGCCACGCCGAGGGCGGCGATCAGCGGCCAGCCGGTGTTGCGCACGGGCCGGCGGGCAGCGTTGGCGGTGTACTCGATGCCGGGCTGCATCGCCGGGGCGTTGGTGTCCCGGACGAAGAGGTTGATGCCCGCCAGGAAGGCGAACACCGCCGAGGCGGAGAGCATGCCGATGGTGCCGACCGCGCTGGCCTCACCGTCGACGCAGACGGCGAACAGGAGGGCACTGACGACGGAGAGAACCGTCGCTCCGATGAAGAGCTTCGAACCGGTGGTGAACATCGTTCCTCGTTACTTCGTCACGTAGACCACGAACCACAGCACGGAGTACCCCGCGCTGAAGACGTACCAGTAGAGCGCGTGGGCCGACACGACTTCCACGTCGGTCGTGCGACCGCCCAGGAAGCGGAAAGCCACGATGGCGCTGAACGCCACCCCGCCGATGGCCAGGACCATCAGCACGCCGGTGAGGGCGTAGAACATGGCGCCGTAGGCACCCTCACCCACCGGCAACTTCATCACGGCGAAGATGTACGCCTGGGCGTTGATGAAGGCCAGGCCCAACAGGGCCACCAGGCCGAGGGCCACGCCGGCGTGCGGCTTGTCGCCACGCTTGGCGGCGTACACGGCCCACTGGGCGAAGATGCAGATCGGCAGGCAGGCGATCAGCATCACGTTGGCCGGGACCATCGGGATGGAGACGTCGGCCGGAACCCACGAACCGACAGAGGCGAGCGCCTCGCTGCGGAACCGCCACCACAGGGCGAGCATCCCGCCGAGGGCGGCCGCAGCCGCAGCACCGGCCAGCGCGGTGCCGATGAAGACCTGGCGGCGCGGGGCCGCGGCAGCCGAAGGTAGTGCGTGCATCAGGCGTCGCTCCCGTTCGAGATCTTGAGGTCGAGCAGCGGCTCGGCGGAACGCACGATGTGCACGTCCGCGAAGTTGTCCACCGGGGCCGGGGATGTGGTGGCCCACTCCAGGGTGAGGCCGCCGTACGGGTCGTCGCCGGCGACATCGCCCTTGGCGCACGCCCGCAGCAGCACCGCCACCGCGGCCAGCACGGCCAGCAGCAGGGCCGCCGCGCCGGCGAGGGCGATGGAGTTCCACAACTCCGACGGGCCGTCGACGGCGGTGAAGTTGACGATCGAGTCGCTCCCGCCCTCAACGGCCGGGAAGATGCCGGAGGGCTGTTCGGCGAAGCCGGCGATCATCGGGCCGAGCGCACCCAGCGCGCCACCGGCCAGGCCGAGCAGGGCGATCGGGAGCAGCGGCTTGGTGGGCACGGTGCGGCCGGTGAACTTCGGCGCCCAGTGGACCAGAGTGGCCAAGCCACCGAGCAGGCCGGCCGCGGTGAGGGCGAACAGGGTGCCTTCCTCGAAGGTGGTGCCGGGCAACTTGGTGCCGCCCACGCCACCGAGCACGGAGGCCGCGGCGCCGAGCACCCCGACCAGCAGGGCAGGAACGGCGAGCAGCACGCCACCGAGCATCCGCGGCTTGTTGCGCAGCTGCTGCAGCACCAGCGCCGTGGCCAGGAACACACCCAGCGCCGGCAGGCCGTAGGCAATGCCGTAGGGCAGCAGCTGGGACAGCTTGTCCGTCCAGCCGAGGGCACTGAAGCCGTCGGCGATCGAGGCCGTGCCCTGGGTGGCACCGGCCACGAAGGCCAGGCCGGCCAGGCCGAGGGCCAGGTACAGCCCGCCGCGCGGGGCCAGGCGGCGCCCGGTGGCGGTGGCCACGATGTCCGCACCTGCACCGAGCACGGGCAGCAGGAACAGCAAGGTGAGCGGCTGGGTGAACCCGAAACCGGCCCACGTGGCGAACTCCTGGTTGCCACCGAACTCCGTGCCGGTGGGGTTGTAGTGGTGGCCGACGTAGAGGTACAGCAGCACGCCCATCAGCACCGGCAGGGCCACGAGCATGCCCAGGCCGCCGACCAGGCTGGCCCACGCGAGGTACGGCAGGCGACGCATGTTCATGCCCGGCGCCCGGGTGGTGAGCACGGACACGGCAACGCTGCCCATGCTGGCCAGCAGGCCGGCCAGCGCCAGGATCGTGGAGAGCACGAACAGGTCGTAGAAGCGACCCTCACCGCCGTTCGGGCCACCGTTCATCACGGTGGCGTACACGCCGAGGCCGACGCCGAACAGCCAGGCCCAGTAGCCCGCCGCGGCGAGGCGGGGGAAGGCGATCGAACGAGCGCCGATCTGCATCGGCACGACGGCGACTGCAATGCCGACCACCGCCGGTGCGAGCACCAGATAGAGGAGGCCGAAGCGCTGCAGGGTGAACAACTGGGTGAGCGAGCCGCCGTCGAGGAGCTCGCGACTGATGTCGATTCGCTCCAGGGCCAACAGGCCGACCACGACCAGCGTGGCCAGGGCAGCGAGCACCGACGTGCCGATGTAGAGGCGGCCGATCTTCTTGTGGTCGGTGGTGGTGACCCAGTCGGTGATGCACGCCAAGCCGGTGCCGATCGGCTCGGCTCCGGGTGCATGTGTCTCGATGGTGGTCATAGGCTGCGAACTCGTTTCATCCCGGGCGCGCTCCGGCGGCCAGCGATCGGTCGATGTGGGTGCTCTCGAACCGCGAGATTACCCACATGCCGTCCTCTGAGGGGAAATCCTCAGACACCGTGCTCGACGAGGACGTCGATGGTGAGGGCGGCGAAGAGCAGGGTGACATAGGTGATCGAGTAGGCGAACACCCTCATCGACCGTTCCGGCGTGGGGGTGCCGATGAGCTGGGCGGTGCCGGCGATGAACAGGGCACCCAGCAGGATGGCCGCGACGCCGTAGATCCAGCCCAGTTCGCCCACCGGCCACAGCACCAGGGTGAAGGCCACCATCACCACCGTGTACAGCGTCATCTTGCGGGCTGTGGCCATCGCGGTGTCCACCACCGGCAGCATCGGCACGTTGGCGGCGCGGTAGTCCTCCGAGTAACGGATGGCAAGCGCCCAGAAGTGGGGTGGCGTCCAGAGGAACATCACGACGAACAGCACCACGGGCGCCCACTCCACGTTGTCCCGCACGGCGGACCAGCCGACCAGCACGGGTACCGCACCGGCGGCGCCGCCGATGACGATGTTCTGGGTGGAGGTGCGCTTCAACCACAGCGAGTAGATGAAGACGTAGAACAGCATCGCCGAGAAGGCGAGGATGGCCGACAACAGGTTGGCCCAGATCCAGAGCACGGCGAACGCCACTGCCTCTAGCAGGAGGGCGAACACCATTGCCTCGGTGGGCGAGACCAGGCCGGTGACCAGGGGGCGGCCCTGGGTGCGGGGCATCACGGCGTCGATATCCCGGTCGATGACCATGTTGATGGCGTTGGCGCCACCAGCCGCGAGGGTGCCGCCGATGAGCGTGACCAGCACGAGCATGGTGCTCGGCCAGCCCTGCTCGGCCAGCACCATCGTGGGCACGGTGGTGATGAGCAGGAGCTCGATGATGCGCGGCTTGGTGAGCGCCACGAACCCGCCGAGGCGGGAAGTGGGGGTGCGCCGGCCGCCATGGGCCACCCCGCCCGGGGCGATCCGGGACGGCACGATCGGGCGGGAGCCGGGTGACATAGGGCCCAATCGTAGAGGTGTCCGCCGCCCGACCGGCCACCCGTGGCTGGTGCACCACCCGCCGCCACGGCACAATGGCAGGGTGCCACCCGTCGTCTCCCCCGTCCGCCAGGACGAACCCTCCGTCGACGACGAGGTCGTACCCGACCGGCCGTGGATCGTGCTGGTCTGGAACGACCCGATCAACCTGATGAGCTATGTCACGATGGTCCTGCAGAAGGTGTTCGGCTACAGCCGCGAGAAGGCCGAATCGTTGATGCTGGACGTGCACCACAAGGGCCGGGCGGTGGTCAGCAGCGGTCAGCGGGAAAAGGCCGAGCTGGATGTGTTCCGCCTGCACGAGCACGGCCTGTGGGCCACGATGCAGCGCGACGACTGACCCTGGCCGGTCGCCCCGGCCGCCCAGCGGCCGGGTGTCCGGCGGCCGGCGCGCACTACCCTCGGCCGCATGCTGCGGACCTTCTTCTCCCCCAAGTGGCTGCTCGTGCACCTGTTCTTCGTGGCCATGGTGGCGGCCATGGTCAGCCTCGGCTTCTGGCAGCTCCGCCGCCTCGACGAGCGGCGCGCCTACAACGCCCTGGTGGAAGCCCGCGCCGAGGAACCGGCGATCGCCCTTGCCGACGTCCCGGCCGACGCCGACCTGGAGGACTGGCGCTTCCGCACGGTGGTGGCCGAGGGCACCTACCTGCCCGCACCCGAGTTCCGCCTCACCTTCGACTCCGTCGGCTACGACCTGATCGGCCTGCTGCAACTGGAGGACGGCCGGGTGGTGGTGGTGGATCGCGGGTACGCCTCACTGAGCGACCCCGCACCGTCCCTGCCCACGGGCCCGGTCACCGTCACCGGGCGCCTCCAGCTCCCCGAGGGCAACGGCACCGGCCAGTTGGCGAATGCGACCTCCCCGGTGCTGATCTACCGGCTCGACCCGAACGCCCTCGCCGAACAGGTGGGCCAGCAGCCGGTGCCGTTCGTGCTCGACCGGATCTCCGCCACACCGGACGACGCGGCCCTGGACGTGGTGCCCGCACCCGACCTTGGTGAGGGCCCGCACTTCGGCTACGCCGTGCAGTGGTTTCTGTTCAGCCTCGGTGCCATCACGTGCTGGGTGTTGGCCATCGCCAAGACGGCCAACGACCGCCGCCGCGGCCCGGCCGCCGCACCGGTGCACGAAGGCGACGGCAGCTACTGACCCGACCCCGGACGCGGCACCGGCCGGTGCGGATGACCCGCACCGGCCGGCATGCCGAACGTGAGTTGGGGGAACTCACTCGATGACGTGCTCCTTGGCGCTCTTCGTCATGGCGTGGATGAAGCCGGCGATCGAGAGCAACAGGAGGAGGGCGGCGGCGATGTAGCAGACCGTGGCAGCCAGGTCGGCCTTGTCACCGAAGACGCTGAAGCCGTAGACCGTGAGCAGCAGGCCACGCAGGGTCTCGCCCTGCTGGAGGGTGGTGCGGAGCCCCTTGGCCTCGTCGAGCTTGGCCGTCAATTCCTCCACCATGGCCGTGTCGCCTGCCTCTTCGGCAGCGGCGATCTGGTCGGGGATCGAGTCCGGGCCGCTCCCGGGCCGCACGAACGAACCCATGGTGGCGTAGGTGGCCCCTTCGTAGCCCGTCTCGGCGGCGTCTTCCTTCATGTGCGTGCCGATGTAGGCGGTGGCGTAGCACTCGGCCATCTTGCCGTCGCTCAACAGTTGGCCCTTGCTCGTGTCGCCATCGACCTGACCGTAGGTGACGAGGCAGCCACCCATGGCGGCCTTCTCGCTATCGCTGAGGTAGTCGGCCGGGGTGAACGTGATCTTCTGGGCCTGCAGTTCCCTGCCGACATAGTCGTCGGCGAAGCTCGCCTGGTCGGCCAGCACGAGGCCGAGGACCAGCAGCAGGACGGCGAACAGTGCGCCGCCGATGCTGAAGGCGAGGTCGAGTGTGCGTCGCTTCATGGTTGGTGTCCTCCCTGTGTGGGGCTTCCGAAGCCCCGCAGTTCTTGGCCTCAGCCTGCGCCGCGCGCCCGCAATACTTGAGGGCACAAGGACTCTGCGCACAGGGACCTTGGCCCAAGCATCTACGCGAGCGCGGTCTCCTCGGCGCCGAGGCGGCCGTCCACGATGCGCACGATGCGGTCCGCGAAGTGGGTCATGCGCGTGTCGTGGGTGACGATCACGGCGGCCGTCTCGCGGGCCTTCATCTCGGTGCGGATCAGCTCCATCACCTGCTCGCCGAGCTTGGTGTCCAGCGCCGACGTCGGTTCGTCGAACAGCACCAGGGACGGGTTGTTGAACAGTGCCCGCCCGATGGCGACGCGCTGGCGCTCGCCGCCGCTGAGCTGGGAGGGCAGGTTCTTGGTGCGATGGCCGAGCCCGAGCTCGCCGAGAAGGGAGCGCGCCCGCGCCCGGCCCGTCTTCTCCCGCCCCCCGCCGAGTTCGTCCACCACCAGCAGGTTCTCCTCCGCTGTGAGGAACGGCACGAGGTTGACGGACTGGAAGACGAACCCGACGTTGCCGCGGCGGAAGGCGGTCAGCTGCTTGGCGTCGTAGCCGGTGATGTCCTGCCCGCCGACGACCACGGTGCCGGCCGTGGGGGCCAGGAGGCCGCCGGCAATGGACAGCAGGGTGGTCTTGCCGGAACCGGACGGGCCCAGCAGGGCCACGATCTCGCCGTGGTTCACCTGCAGGGTGGCATGGTCGAGGGCGACGATGTCGGCGTCGCCGCTGCGGTACACCTTGCGCACGTCACGCATGTCGAGCACGGTCATCGAGGGAGGTCCTTTCCAGCGGCGGGCGCGTTCACGACGCGGTCCCGATGGCCGAGGCGGGGTCGACGCGCAGCACGCGTCGCAGGGAGATTGCGCTGCCGAGCACGGAGGCCACGAGCAGGGCGACGAAGGTGAACACGAAGCGGCTCGGCTCCAGCTGCAGGGGCAGGCTGGCCGGCAGAGCGGCCGCCGCGCCGATGGCCAGCAGCGAGCCAGCGACGAAGGCCACGGTGCTGACCACGACCGCTTGCACGACCACCCCCACGAAGAGGCGACCGCTGGAGGCACCGATGGCCTTCAGCACCCCGTACAGGCCGAGGCGTTCCAGGGTGAGCAGGCTGAAGAACAGGCCGACCACGGCCAGCACCACCACGAGCGTGGAGTAGATGATCTGGTTGAAGGTGGACTCCTGCTGCTCCACGCCCGGCAGGGCCAGCACGGCGGCGTCCACCGTGAGGGTGCGTGTGGCGCCACCGGTGGCGGCGTCGATGCGGGCCGGCAGGTCGCCGCCGGCGCCGCGCACCACCAGCGCCTGCACCGTGGTGTCCGCCACCGCGGCATCCGGCCGGTTGGCGTTCTGCACGGCGCGCCACGTCGGCAGGTTCACCCACACCGAGCCCTGCAACAGGTAGGCGGTGTCCTCCGTGAAGCCGACGACGGTGACGGGCACGGCCTGCGGGCCGACGAGGATCGTGTCGCCCAGGCCCACACCCTGGTCCTGCAGGCGGTCGTCGGCGATGCCCTCGCCGTCGGCAAGGGTGGCCACGTCCGGCACGCCCGCCGGCGCCAGCTCATAGCCGGCGATCGCCACGTCCGCAGGGTCGTCCTCCCCCGGCACCGCGGCGCCGAGGAGCACGAACCCCAACCCGCCCACGGCCTCGACCCCCTCCACACCCTCGACCGCGGCACGGGTGTCGGCGTCGATGCGGCTGCGGAGGAAGGAGTCCCGAGCGGTGGAGGAGAACACGATCGCGTCGCCCTGCTGGGCACGGATGGCACCCGTCGAGCCGAGGTACAGGCCGTCGAGGAGGCCGCCGAGGAAGAGCAACAGGGTGGCAAGGAAGGTCAGCACCACGGTGGCCACCACGAACCGGTTCGGTTGCCGGCGAAGTTCGCGCAGGGGCAGTTTCAGGCTCACAGGTGCACCCCCGCCCCTGTCGTGGCCTCGATCGGGTCGATGCGCAGCACCCGGCGAACCGCCACCAGCGACGTCAGCAGCGCCAGTGCCAGCACCACCAGCGACGTGACGACCACCGGGGTGATCTCCACCCGGACACCGAGGTTCTTCACCCCTTGCAGCGACGCCGCGTAGAGGCCGAAGGCGATCAGCGAGCCGGCCGCCATCACCACCACCACCTGGATGAACAGGCTGCCGACAAGGGCGCGGGCGGGGGCGCCGATGGCGCGCAGCAGGGTCAGCGATGACGCCTTCTGGAAGGTGACGATGAGGAAGAACAGGCCGGTGACCAACGGGACGACGAGGTAGAACAGGCCGAGGATCACGCTGAAGCTGGAGCGCACGCTGGCCACGCCTGGCGAGCCGTCCACGGCCTGTTGCCGGGTGAGCGGCTCCACCCCGTCCACCGAGGCGGCGATGCGGTCGACCACCGTCTGCGGTGCCACGCCCGACGCCACGTCGATGGCCATCAGCGACGGCTGCACCTCGACCTCCGGGCCGACACCGTTGCGCACCCGCTTGGCGGCGGCGAAGGTGTCGAAGGACGTGAACAGGGTGGGGGCCACGGAGAAGTTGAGGTCGTCGGCCTGGCCGACCACGGTGAGCTCGAGGGTCCCGCCCGGGCCGAGCACGGTGATGGTGTCGCCGATTGCGAAGCCGTCCTCCTCGTCCTTGGCGCTGGCCACGGCTTCACCGTCTGCCTCGGGCAGGCGCCCCGCGCTGAGGCTGGTGGGCGCACCCGGGCCGCCGAGCGTGTAGCCGAAGATGACCGCGTCGTCCTCACCCCCGTCTGCGGTGACGGTGAAGGTGCCCTGGCCGAGCGGCCCGACGGCGGCGACGCCGTCCACTGCAGCGATGGCCGCGGCTTGCTCGGGCAGGATGATCGAGCCTTCCACGTTCTTGCGCGCCTGGTCGTTGTACACGAGCACGTCGGCGGACTGGTTCTTCAGCGCGCCGATGAACTGGTTGATCAGCCCGCCGAGCAGCGCCTGCTGGAAGAGGATGAGGAAGACCAACAGGCCGACTGCGCCCGCCAGCAGCCCGAAGCGCAGCTTCGCCCGTCGCATCTCGCGCAGTGCCAAGAACATCAGCCCCCAGCATCGCGGCCCCCACCCCGCCCGTCCAACCGTGCCCCCAGTTCGACAGCCTTTACGTAAACGCTGTCGGCCCGGGACCTGGGCCGACGGGTCCAGGTTCTTGACACAAAGGCGGATCCGCCGGGCCGGGTTGGGGCCACGGCCGGCCGGCGATAGGACGGGGAGCCATGGCCAACGACGCCGGGCTCGATGCCCTCGCACGTGGTCAGCACGGAGCCTTCCTTCTGGAACAGGCTCGTCGGGCCGGCGTTGCCGACCCCGTGCTTCGAGGCTGGATCACGAGCGGCCTCCTCGATCGGTTCGGTGCCCGAACCCTGCGCAGCGCAACCACCGACTTCACGCCGGAGGACGACGCCGCGGCACACCTCCTCGACATCCGCCCCACCGCATGGCTGGCCCGGGACAGTGCGGGCGGGATGCACCGCTTCGACGACTTCCCGGAGTTCGGCGCGCCCTATCACATCCTCATTCCACGCGGCTCGTTCGTCGCCCGCCACGACCTTCGAGTCCACACGAGCAGCGAGATGCCGTTGGCGGATCGGGTGTTCATCCACGGCCTGCCCGTCACGAACCCGGTGCGCACGCTCATCGACTGTTCGAGTCATCTCGGTCCGAAGCGCCTCACGGCTGCCCTCGACGGGGCCCTCCGGGACCGGCTGTTGACGGAGGACCACCTGATGGAGCGGATCGCCGCGATTCGCAGCCAGGGCCGCTACGGCATTCCCAAGCTGCTGGGTGTGATCGAGGGGTCCGAGACGACGCGGGGCGGCCACTCATGGCTGGAGCGGAAGTACCTCGAGATCACCGCGGCTGCCCGCCTGCCACGGCCGGAGGTGCAACGGGTGATGGGCCGGGTTGACGGGCGGATGATCCGAGTCGACTGCTTCTATCCGCAGGTCCAGTTGGTGGTGGAGCTTCTCGGCTATCGGTGGCACCGCAGCCGGTCGCAGATGAACCGGGACACGGAGCGGGTGAACCACTTGGTGCGCAAAGGTCTGACCGTGCTGCAGTTCACCTACGACCATGTCGCCCTGTCCCCCAACTTCGTGGTCGGCAGCGTGGCCGAGGTCCTGGCGCCCGGTTTGTGTCAAGAAGTGGCGAGCTTCGGTCCAGGTCGCAGCTCGACAGCCTTTACGTAAAGCGGTGGTCAGGCGCCGGGGTTGGCGGGGAGGTGGTCGAAGCGGGCGGTGGGGCGCAGGGCGCGGTAGGCCTCGATCACCGGCGCCAGCTCGGTGGGCGCCACACCGTGGAGGATCACACTGTCCGCCCCGAGGTCCATCTGGCGCAGCACCGCGGCCGCACACTGTTCGGGCGAGCCGTAGCCGGCCGCGGCCAGCCACTCCTCGGGGATCAGGGTGGCCACGTGCTCCAGCTCGCTGGTGGTGGCCTTGCCGTCGATGGCGCCGCGGAAACCGGCCACGAACGGGTCGGCGCGGAAGCGGGCCAGGACCTCAGGGTCCCACCCGTTCGTCCGCACCATCAGGTCGCCGTACGCCTGCAGGTAGGTGGCCATCCGGCCAACGGTCTTCTTCAGGCGCACGTCCTCCGGCACCCAATCCCCGATGACCGCGAAGCAGCTCCAGACGCGCACCTGCGCCGGGTCGCGGCCGGCCTGCTCGGCGGCCTGACGCACCGTGGCCACGCAGCGCTGCAGGGTCTCGTCGGTGAAAAACGTGTGGAGCAGCACGGCGTCGTAGGCACGGCCGGCCAGACGCAGGCTCTGCGGCCCGAAGGCGCTCATCAGCAGGGGGATGTCCTCCCGGAACTCCGGGTCGAGCGCGAGCACCGGCCACTTTCCCGCCGGGCCGTCGTGCCCCATCACCACCTCGCCCTGCCACAGGCGGCGCATCAGGCCGGCGAAGTCCTCCATCGCCGCGGTGGTGATGCGCGGCAGGCCGAAGGCGTCGAACATGCGGTCCATCCCGCGGCCGAGGCCGAGCGCGAACCGGCCGCCGGTGAGACGGTGCATCGTGGTGGCGTAGCTGGCCGTGACGACAGGGTGACGAGTGTTGTGATTCGTGACGCCGGTGGTGATGCCCAGTGACGTGGTGCACGCCGCGGCGGCGCCGGAGAGGGTGACTGCCTCTTTGATGTTGAAGCGTTCGCTGAGGAACACCGAGCCGAGGCCGAGCGCTTCGCCGTCGCGGCATTCCTGCAAGAGGTCTGCGGGCGAGTTGGGCGCACCGGCAAGGCCGTAGAAGGCCAGTTCGTTCAGCTGCTGCATCGCGTCAACGTAGCCACCGCTGAGCCGGCACTTCCGGTCCGGCGGATGCCGGACCGGAGGTACCGCCCGCTCAGGGTCGTGACACGGGTCAGCCGCCCTGACCCTTGCCGTTCGAGCCACCGTTGCCGTTGCCGGCCCCGTTGTCTCCCTGGTTCCCGCGATCTGTGTCGTCGTCGGCCTCGTCGGTATCCGCGTCGTCGCCATCGGAGTCGTCGCCGTCCGAGTTGCCGCCCCCGTTGCCCGAGTTGCCGTTGCCGTTGCCGTGGCCCGAGTTGCCGTTGCCGTCGTCGTCCTCGTCGTCGGCCTCATCGTCATCGTCATCGTCGACGGAGGTGGAGGTCGAGTGCTTGTCCTCGAGCACGTCGGCGCAGTAGTCGTCCACGGTCTGGCCGGCGGCCTCGGCAGCCGCTACGAGGGCGCTGAAAGCCGGGTTGTCCGTGTTCTTCGGCGCACCGTTCGTCCATGCCGTGCACAGGCCGTAGGCCGCCGGGCCGGTGGCGTCGGGGCCCTGCACCTCAGAGGTCGTGGTGTCGCCCGTCGTGTCCGGGGTGGACACGTCGGTGCCGGGCACGCTGTCGGTGGTGGCGGGGCCGTCCGTCGTGTCCGGGTCGGTGCCGGGAACGGTGCCGTCGACGGTGGTGTCTAACGGGGCATCCGTGGTCGAGCCGGCCGTCGGCGGTTCGTCGGACGTCAGCGCACCCGACGCGGCAGCCGCAGTGCCAGCGGTGAGCAGCACGCCGACGAGCGCCGCGGGGGCCCCCCCGGGGGCCCCCCAGCCCACCCCGGGGGGGGGCGGGGGGGGCGCCCCCCCGGCCGGCCCGGCCCCCCGCCCCCCGGCGCCCACGGCCCCGCCGCCCCCCGCCAGGCCGCCCGCGTCGCCCCCGCCCTGCGCGCGTTGTTCGCCGCGACCCGCGTGGTCTTCGCGG
>JBPOIX010000004.1:0-19287 GCA_052034175.1 Actinomycetota bacterium | reverse complement strand
GTGTGCACCGGGGGCCGTCGCATTGGGATCCGCTGCGGATCAGGTGTAGACGCTGAGGAACGCCGGGTTCAGCTGACGGTCGTGATAGAAGACGGCCGGGCCGACTTCGTCCCACGTCCAGGTGATCGGCTCCCAGTCCGGGTAGCTCTGGTAGCCGCCGCAGAACGTCTCGAAGCGGTTGCCGGACGGGTCGAAGGCGTAGATCGTCGTCCCGCGGGTCACACCATGACGGGTGGGGCCCATGTCGATCGGCACCTTGTTCATCGACATGATGTCGGCGGCGCGCAGCACCTTCTCCCAGCTCTCCAGCAGGAAGGCGGTGTGGTGCAGCTTGCCGGGCTCCTCGTTGCGCACGAGGGCGATGTCGTGCGCCTTGGTGCTGCAGCTCAGCCAGATGGCGAGGTCGGTCTGCCCGTCCTCGAGGAGGATGTGCTCCACCAGGTAGAAGCCGAGCACGTCGCAGAACAGCGCCTGCACCTTCTCGATGTCCGGCCCGTAGATGAGGGCGTGGTCCATGCGGATCGGGGCGATGCCCACCTCCGACGCGGCGTTCCACGGCGGCGGATTGAAGTAACCCGAGCCGTTGCCGACGTCCTTCTTCTGCGAGTACAGCTCGATCTGGTGCCCGGAAGCGATCTCGAACCGCACCCGATCCCCGGTCTCCAGCAGCTCACCGGCGGGGATGCGCTCGGTGGTGACGCCGTAGTTCTTGAGGTCGGCCTCGAGCTGGTTCAGGGTCGCATCGCTGGCGACCTTGAAGCCGAAGAAGTCCATCCCGGCCTCACCCGCATCGCGCAGGATGAGGCTGTTGTGGTCGCGCTCGTCCCAGCCCTTGAAGTAGGCGCGGTTGGCGTCGCGGCCGGTCTGCACCATGCCGAGCACGTTCGAGTAGAACTCGACCGACTCGTCGAGGTCGATGACCTTGAGTTGCATGTGCCCCGGTCGGAGCACTCCGGTCATTGCCATGTTGGTCTCCTTGTTGGTGTGTTGAGTGTTTGCTTGGTGATCTACGAATGGTCCCCGGCGATGGGCTCGTCTGAGGAGGTGGTGGTGGTGCTCGGCGCAGCCACTTCGGTGGGGACGCGTGGGCACGCACGGACCGACAGATCGCTCGTCGGGAAGATTCGGCAGGACAGCACGATCTGGTCGGCGAGGTCGGCCTCGCTGATCTGCGACTTGCTCATCTTCTTCGCCGTGTAGGTGCCGGACAGCACCTGGACACGGCAGACACCGCAGCCGCCACCTCGGCAACCGATCTGGATTCCGCCAGGCCCGTTGTAATGCATGCCGACGAGCAGGTTCTCGTCGGCGCGGCAGCGGAACTGCAGGCCGCTGTCGACAAGGGTGACGAGATGCGCGGCCATGACTAGATCTTCTTGAACAACGGGCTGCGCGCCCGCGCCGTGTCCGCTGCCGAGATGAACAGCTCCTGATAGATGTCGCGCTCGAACAGGCGCCCCTGCATGAGCGTGGTGATGCAGGCGTCGATCATCGCCGGCGGCCCGCACAGATAGGCCTTGAGGCCGCGGAAGTCGCCACCGAAGTGGGCAGCCGCGGCCTCGTGGACGAACCCGCGAGCGCCAGCCCAGTCGCTTCCCTCCGGCTCGTGCGACAGCGCAGGCACATAGGTGAAGTTGGGATGGCGTGCCGCCAGCTCCATGAACTCATCGACGTAGTACAGCTCGTCGCGCGAGCGGGCGCCGTACACCAGCGTGATCGGCAGCGTGCAGCCGCGCTCCAACTGGTCGAGGATCATCGAGCGTGGGCTGGAGAGGCCGCTGCCGCCGGCAAGGAACAGCATCGGCAGGTTGGCCGAGCTGCGCACGTGGAAGCGCCCGTACGGGCCGGAAAGGCGCAGCCGATCGCCCACGGCGAGCTGCTCGTGGATCCAGGTGGTGGCCACGCCACCGGGCACGTAGCGCACGTCGAGCTCCACCTCCCGAGGGTTCGACGGCGACTGGGCAAAGGAGAACGGCCGATGCCCGTTCCCGCCGGGCAGTTCCACATTGACGTACTGCCCGGCCTGGAAGGCCATCCCCGCCTCGTCGTCGACGGTGGCGAACACGCCCTTGATCGTCGGTGTCAGCTGCTCGATGCGGCTGACGGTGGCCATCACCGTGCGCACCGGCAGGTTCAGCGCATCGGGCTCGTCGTCGATGTCCGCCTCGATGGTGATGTCCGTCTCGGCGGTGGCGCAGCACGCCAGGCACATGCCTTCGGCGATCTCGAAATCCATCAGCGCGAAGCTGGAGATGGGGCCGTGATCGACCTCACCATCGAGCACCTGGACCTTGCAGGTCCCGCACAGGCCATGTCCGCAGGCATGCGGCAGGTAGACGCCGGCGCGCAGGCTGGCGTCGAGGAGGGTCTGGCCCGCCTCGACCTCCACGGTCTGCCCCAGGGGCTCGATGGTGAGTTCGTAGGTCACGACACGCTCAGCTGGACGTGCCCTTGATCCCGGTGAGGCCGGGAGCGCGGAACGTCAGGCTGTCCTTGTGGCGCATTCCGTTCTCCGCCAACGACTTGCTCGGGTCCGGGTGGAAGGGCTGGCCGCCCTTGGTCCACACGACCGTCGACCAGTCGATCTGGGCGAACTCCGGGTGCTGCCCGAAGGCGCCGGGCAGGACGGCTTCGATGATCGCGCCGAACGGCATGTCCGGCGGGAATGGGAAGGCGAACGGGGCGCAGAACATCAGGTGGTCCAGCCACCCGATGAACGTGAGCTGGGCGCCGCCCATCTTCTCCTGGGTGTCCGCAGGGTCGAACACGTATTCCTTCACGGCTTTCACGGCCATGGTGGGCTCCTTTCGAATCAGTCGTGTGTCGGTCAGCCGGCAGTCGGCGCGTTGGAGGTGGTCATCTGCTTCCATGCCTGGAAGTTCTGTTGATCCCGCGACCCTTCGTACGGCAGGTTGTCCACGCCGACGTCGTAGCGGTACCACTTGATCACTTCCAGCAAGGGGTTGAAGTCGGGCGACGTCGGGTCGGCGTCGGGCCCGAAGCAGGCACCCCGGTAGATCTGGTGCACGGGCAGCCAGGCCTGGATGTACTTCTCCTGCTCGTGGTCGAAGATGTTCTTACACCCGTCACTGCAGGTGTGGTACGTCTCGCCGTTGTACTCGCTCTCGCGGTAGCAGATGCGCGTCGGGTCGCCGGGCTCGGTGAAGAGCATCGGGATCTGGCACACCTGGCACAGCTGGGGAAGGGTGCCGTTGTTGAAGCGGTTGCCCTCGGCCTCCATCCGGGTCCACTCCTCGAAGCGGGCGCGGTAGTGCTTGTCGAACGTGTCCGGGTACTTCTCCGCCTCCCAGGCCATGTCCTCTTCGCTCGGCACCCACGTGTGGAACGGAGCGGCGGCCTGGTACTGGTAGAAGGTGGCCCACGCCTGGTGGCTGAGGTGATCCTTGTCGTCGCACGCCTGCTGCCAGCCGAGCGGCGGGCGGATGCCGTAGCGGGCGAGGTCGGCGAAGAGGGCGCCGCCGTTCTGCTCGGCGTAGATCTCCCAGGCTTCCTTCCAGCTCATGACCTTCTTGGGCAGCATGTAGTCGAGCATCATCGCCACGAGGGTCAGCACGCGGTAGCCGCGCCAGAACCACTTGTCGATCCAGTGCTGCACGATCGGCAGGTTGTCCGGGTCCTGCTCGAGCATGAACTTGATGGCCTCGAGGCCGAGCGTCATGTGCCGGCTCTCGTCGCTCTGCGCCGAGAAGCCGAACGCCATCGCGCCCATGTCGCCGTTGTAGGCGGCACCGGAGATGAACGGCACGAACAGCAGGTTGGTGAGCACGTACTCGAAGCTGAAGCCGATGGCGATCATGTACTCGAACGGGCCGGCGGTGATCGCGTCGTCGAAGAAGCTCTTCGGCACCGAGAGGTACCACACACGGTCGTGCATGTGCCGCCAGCTGTGGAAGCCGTCGTACAGCTTGTTGTAGTTCGACATCGAGTGGATCTGCGTCTGCGCGTGGCGCAGCTCGTCGAGGCTCTGCATCTGGCAGGCCACGCGGGCACCCACGCCGGGCAGCTGGCGACCCACGTGCGCGAAGCCGCGGTGGGCCATGTACTCCAGCGGCGAGACACCGGTGAGGAACAGCTTCAGCGAGTTGAGGTACCGCGCATCGGTGAGGCCGAGGTGGCCGTTGTTCTGCGCGAACGCGTCCATGATCGCGTAGAGCTTCTGCTCCTTCTCCGCCTGGTACTTCCAGTACGCGTCCATCGTGAGACGGAAGGGGTCTTCCCACTTGTCCCAGTCGTGGATCTTGATGCCCTCGTAGGTGGCGTACGGGAAGACCTTCTCCATCGGCTGGTAGGTGGTCTCCCAGTCGAGGCCGCGGGTCATCAGCGCATAGCGCTCCTTGAGGCCCAGCTTCTTCTTCGGTGCGTTGGCGATATCAGTCATGGCTCGTTCCTCACTGCTTCCAGCTCAGGTTGAATTCGTCGTCGGACTCGTCGATGTGGCCCGACAGGGTGATCAGGTGGACGTGCATTTCCTGGAGGTCGAAGCGGCGACCCAGCTTCTCCTCGACGGTGCTGCGGCGGATGGTCATCGAGTCGGGGACGTCGACCTTGACCAGGGCCGGCATCTCGCTGACCACGGCGTTGGGGTTGTCGTCCTCGATGGCCTCGACGATGCCGCGGCTGGTTTCGTTGGTCTGGAATGCGATGAACACGGTGGACATGGCTGCCCCTCTCAGATGGCCAGGCCGCACTTGGCGGCGCGGGCGTCGAACGCGGATACGACATCGGCCAAGGCGGCGGGGGCATCGGCGCCGAGCGCCATGTCCATCACCGGGCTCAGCGCCGTCACGGCGCGGTCGCGCCAGGCGGCGACCCACCCGCTCAGCAGGGCCGCGTTGGCAGCCGACTCACCCGCAGCGGTCTTGATCGTGGCATCGACCCAGCGGCTCGTCTCGGCGAACCAGTCCGCCTGGAAGCGCAACAGCATCGACACCGTGGGGCCGGCCTCGGCGGTCAGCGCGGCGTCGAACTTCTCGTACACGAGCGGGAACAGCAGCCCGTCGAGCACCAGGTTCTGAGCCACGAAGAGCTCGACCGGATCCTGCAGCACCAGCGTGTCCTCCACGTAGCGACGCAGTTCCTGCCACTCGGCACCGGTGGTCCAGGCCTGCTTGGCGTCGTCGAGCGTGCCGGCGTCGCCGAACAGCAGCCCCACGCGGGTGAGGTACTGAGCGATGCCCAACTGGTCCATCGCCTGGAAGATGCACGGCGCGGTGAACGAGGTGCCGTAGCCGTAGGCGCAGATGGACGAGTTGTTCATGTTCGAGCCCCACGCCACATGGCGCAGCGGCACCAGCAAGTCGAGAGCCTTCTGGGCTGCCGCGGAGTTGAACGTGTCGGCCAGGCCTCGACGCTCGATGAACTCGAAGTCCGCCTCCGCTGTCTCCTGCATGCGGGCCCGGGCGATGGTGTACGTGGCGTAGTAGTACTGGCGCGGGTCCTTGAACGCGTACCAGTCCTTCATCACCAGCGCGGAGCGGCTGGCGTCGAAGATCTCGTGGTCCGGGTCCCAGGTGGGCCGGTAGTGGAAGTTCGCGTCAGCCTGCACGTTCAGCGTCGCTTCCTGGTACCGGGACGCCGCCTTGTCGGGCCCGATCCTGTCCGCGATGTGCGTGAAGGTCTGTCGGATCGGCTTGATCGTCACCGTCCGAAGGTCGATCTGCATCGTGTCTCCTTCCGTTCGTGCCCGCGTGTGCGAGCTACCTGAATCGACGGTGCGCGGCATCGCGCATCGTCCAGTCCCAGTCGTCGACCTCGTGGTCGTCGTCCGGTTCGTCCTCGTGTTCCGAGTGCACGACGGGGTCGAGCAGCTCGGTGTGGTTCAGCGAGCAGAACTCCGCGAACGCGGCCTCGCCGAGGAACATCTCCACGAACAACCCGGGGTCGCCGATGGAGAAGCGGAACTCGACGAAGCCGTCCGGTCGGTGCTCCACGACACGCACAAATCTGCGTGTCGTGTCGAAGCCGACCGGCTCAGGCATCCCCTCGATCCCCACGTTGCGCAGTGTGCGCCGTGGTACCTGCCGGGGTACATGGCTGCGTTCCGATATCTGGAACGCGGTGTCGAAACGAGGGAAACATCCGCAGCGCGGCGCGGTTCGGCGACGGTGAGTGGAGCACCCAATCGGGGCGGCAATCGTCCCGGACGCCGAGACGAATCCGACCGAGAAGCACTTCTGGGACGATCCAGCCCCAGATGCCCCGGCGGCACACGCGAAACTGGGCGGGTCTCGTCTCGAACACGGAGACGAAACCCGCCCAGAAGGCGCTGTAGCGACGTGTGCCGCCGACGCGGCCCGCCGCCGGCCGCTGTTACCGCGGGGTGGTGGGGAAGGCGACGAAGCGGGTCTCGGTGAAGAACTCGCGGCTGTAGCCGCCGCCCTCACGGCCCAGGCCGCTCTGCTTCACACCGCCGAAGGGTTGGCGCAGGTCGCGCTCGAAGAAGCAGTTCACCCAGATCATCCCGGTCTGCAGGCGTGCAGCCACATGGTGGGCCGTCGTCTGGCTCTCCGTCCAGATGTAGCCGGCCAGCCCGTAGTCGCTGTCGTTGGCGATCGCCAGGCCTTCCTCGATCGTGTCGAACGGCACCACCACCGCGACCGGGCCGAAGATCTCCTCCTGGCACACGCGTGCGTTCGGCGCGGCGTCGACGATGATCGTCGGCTCGACGAAGTAGCCGCTGTCGAGGCCGACCGGGCGGCCGCCACCACTGAGCACACGGCCTTCGCTCCGGGCCAGCTCGATGTAGCCCATCACCTTGTCGTACTGCGCCTTGGAGACCACCGGCCCGATGCGCGTGGCCGCGTCCATCGGGTCGCCCGGCGTCCACTTCTTGCTCTCGGCCACGAACAGCTCAAGGAACTGGTCGTAGACCTTGCGCTCCACCAGGATGCGTGACCCGGCGATGCACAGCTGGCCCGAGTTGGTGAAGATGCCGGCGGCCACGGTGGCCACTGCCTTGGGCATGTTGGCGTCGGCGAACACGAACACCGCCGACTTGCCACCCAACTCGAAGGAGGTGCGCTTCAGCTGCGGGGCAACCCGCGCGGCAATGTCCTTTGCCGTAGCCGGCGAACCGGTGAAGGACACGCCCACCACATCGGGGTGCTCCACCAACGGTGAACCGGCCTCGCGGCCGTAGCCGAGGACGGTGTTGTACGCGCCCGCGGGCAGGCCGGCCTCGTTGAAGATCTCGCCGAGCACGCCGATGGACAACGGCGACAGCTCGCTCGGCTTGTGCACCACCGAGTTGCCGTAGGCGATGGCCGGGCCGAGCTTCCACGTGCTGAGCATGAACGGCGCGTTCCACGGGCTGATGAGCGCGAACGTGCCAACGGGGTCGCACATCGTGTAGGTGCGCAGGTTGTCGTCGCGGTTGAACGAGTGGTCGCCGGCGAGCTCCTGCTCCATGGCGAAGAAGCGCAGGTTCCAGGCCGACCGGCTGGGGCCCTGCACAGGCGCGCCGAGCGGGTGGCCCATCTCCAACGCCTCGCGGCGGTTGATCTCCGGGTAGCGGGCGTCAATGAGATCGGCGGCCTTCATCAGCACCTGGCGCCTGAACGACGGCTTGGCCCGCGACCAGTCGCCGGCGTCGAAGACGTCCTTGGCGGCCTTCACGGCATCAGCCACGTCGGCCGCGTCGCCGCGGGCGGCGGTGGTGACCACTTGCTCGGTGACCGGGCTGATCACGTCGAACGTCTGGCCGGAAAGCGAGTCGCGGAACTCGCCGCCGATGAAATGGCGGGCGGGACCGACGTTCATGATGCACTCCCCTGTTGCGCGGCACGCTCCGCCGCCTCACGAGCCCGCTTGTCGGCCAGGATCTCCCCACCGGCGATGAAATCGGTGGTCTCGAACTCGTTGATCCACACGCGAATCGACGGCACCGGCGCGCCGAGCGTTTCGTTGATCACCTTGGTGATCCCCTCCAGCAACGCGCGCTTCTGCTCCACCGTGCGGCCTTTGGCCATCGACACCGAAACCAACGGCATGACTACACCCCTCTGACAGTGACGGAACCGAGATGGCCGAACGTGGCCGTGACATGTGAGCCGACGGCCAGCGGCACGGCGGCAGTGAGCCCGCCACTGAACACGCACCAGCCGGGCTCCAACGCTTCGCCACGCGAGCCGAGCCAGTTGGCCAGCATGGCCACGGCCTCGGCGGGGTGGCCCATGGTGGCGGCGCCGCACGCAGTTGCCACCTGCTCGCCATCGACCTCCAGCAGCAGGCCGATGAGCGCCAGGTCGACGTCGGTGGGCTTGATCATCACCGGGCCGAACACGATCTTCGCCTCGGAGGTATTGTCGGCCACCACGTCGGCGGCGGTGAACGAGAAGTTGTCGTAGCGGCTGTCGATGATCTCCAGCCCACAGCACACGTACTTGGTGGCGGCGATGACGTCGCCGACCGTGACGCCCGGGCCCGCCAGGCGCTCCTTCATCACGAACACGATCTCCGGCTCCACCCGCGGGTGGATCAGCGACGACACCACGAACGGCTCGTTCGACGGGTGCGGCCCGGTGGAGAACAGGCGGCCGTACATCGGCTCGGCGACGTTCATCTGCACCTGCTTGGCCCGGGAGGTGAGGCCCAGCTTGGCGCCGATCAGCCGTTCGCCACGGTTGATGCGGCGGCTGGTGATCTCGTCCTGGATGGCGTAGCCGTCGTCCAGCGTGAGGTCCGGGAAGCGCTCCGTCAGCCGGCCGATCGCAGTGCGGCCGTGGACGGCGCCCTCGATGATGTCAGCGCATTCGATGATCGTGTTCGTGCTGCTCATGCGGCAACTTCCTTCTTCGCGAGCGCTGCCGCGATCTGAATGATCTGGTCCTCCTGGCCGCCCACCAAACCCTGGCGGCCGCACTCCAGCAGGATCTCAGCGCCCGAGACGCCGTAGCGCTCTGCCGCCCGGTAGGCGTGCTTGAGGTAGCTGCTGTACACCCCGGCGTAGCCCATGATGATGGCCAGACGGTCCTTCACGCACTCGCCGTCCATCACCGGCCGGATGACGTCCTCCGCCACATCGACCAACTGCAGCACGTCGAGCCCGGTACGAATTCCCTGCCGTTCCGCCACTGCGGCGAACACCTCCAGCGGGGTGTTCCCCGCCCCGGCGCCGAACGCCCGGGTGCTGCCGTCGATCTGCACCGCACCGGCACGCACCGCCAGGATGCTGTTGGCCACGGACAGCCCGAGGTTCTCGTGGGCGTGGAACCCGACCGTGGCATCGCTGCCCAGCTCGGCGATCAGTGCCTGCACGCGCACGGTGACGTCTTCGAGGATCATCGCCCCGGCGGAGTCCACCACGTACACACACTGGCAGCCGGCGTCGGCCATGATCCGCGCCTGGGCAGCCAGGAACTCCGGGGCCTGTGAGTGGCCCATCATCAGGAAGCCGACGGTCTCCAGGCCCAGCTCGCGGGCCATGCCGAAGTGCTGGATGCTGATGTCGGCCTCGGTGCAGTGGGTGGCGATGCGCATGACGGACACGCCCACGTCGGCGGCCGCCTTGATGTCGTCCTTCGTCCCCAGGCCGGGCAGCATCAGCGCGGCGATCTTCGCCTGCTTGGCGGTCTCCACGGCGGCCTTCATCAGCACCCGCTCGTTGGTGTGGGAGAAGCCGTAGTTGAACGACGAGCCGCCCAGGCCGTCGCCGTGGGTGACCTCGATCACCGGCATGCCCGCGGCGTCCAGCGCGGCCACCATCGAGCGCACGTGCTCCTCGGTGAACTGGTGGCGCTTGGCGTGCGATCCGTCGCGCAGGCAGGTGTCGGTGATGCGGATGTCGAGCAGGTCGGAGTACGGCATGGTCAGAGCCCCTTCTGGCTGAGCAGGTGGCGGGCGATCTCGTCGCCCACCTTCGCCGCGGCGGCGGTCATGATGTCCAGGTTGCCGGCATAGGGCGGCAGGAAGTCCCCCGCGCCGCGCACTTCGACGAACGTGGCCACGCGACCGGTGCCGTCGGGCATGGTGTCGAACTGGGGCTCACCGCGCAGGGTGTACCCGGGCACATAGGTCTGCACCTCGGCCGCCATGTCGTGGATCGACTGGGCGATCTTGTCGTGGTCCGCATCGGCGGGGAGCGAGCAGAAGATCGTGTCGCGCATCATCAGCGGCGGCTCCGCCGGGTTGAGGATGATGATCGCCTTGCCACGCGGCGTGCCGCCGAGCACCTCCACCGCCTTCGACGTGGTGCGGGTGAACTCGTCGATGTTGTTGCGCGTGCCGGGCCCGGCGGAGGCCGACGACACCGTGGCGACGATCTCGGCGTACTCCACCGGCACACAGCGGCTGACGGCATAGACCATGGGGATCGTCGCCTGGCCACCGCAGGTGACCATGTTGACGTTCATCTCGTTGATGTGCTCCATCAGGTTGACCGGCGGCACCACGTACGGCCCGCGAGCCGCAGGCGTGAGATCCACGGCGTGGATGCCGGCCGCCTTGTAGCGCGGTGCGTTGCGCACGTGAACGTAGGCGCTGGTGGCCTCGAACACGATCGACGGCAGCTCTGCTTGCGCCAGCAGCCAGTCCACCCCGTCCGATGACGCCTCGAGGCCGGCCGTGCGGGCCAACTTGAGGCCCGCGGAGTCCGGGTCGACGCCCACCATGTAGCGCGGCTCGATGAGCTCCGAGCGGAGCAGCTTGTACATGAGGTCGGTACCGATGTTGCCCGGCCCGACGATGGCGGCGGTGATCTTCTGCACGTCCATCACCCCACCACGAGCCGGCGGGTCAAGGCAACGCCGCCGTTCCGACTGACGGAACGCGGGGCCTCAGATGAAGCGAACGGCGACATGGCCCAACCCGTCGAAATCGGCGCGCACATGGTCGCCTGCTGCCACTGGGATCATGCGTGTGCACGACCCCGGCATGATCACGTTGCCGGGTTCCAGCGCCACACCGAACTGGGCCACCTTGTTCGCCAGCCACGCCACGGCGATGACGGGGTTGCCGAGCACCGCGCCGGAACACCCGGTCTCGACGATCTCCCCGTTCTTGCGCAAGGTGGCGCCGATGAGCGCAGGGTCCACATCCGTCAGCCGGGTCGGGCGGCCGCCCAGCACCAGCGCCGCGGACGAGGCGTTGTCGGCGATGGTGTCCTGGATCTTGATCTTCCAGTCCGCCAGTCGGCTGTCCACGATCTCGATCGAGGGCAGCACATAGTCGGTGGCTCGCACGACATCTGCGGCCGTGACACCGGGGCCTTCCAAGCGGGCGCCGAGCACGAACGCCACCTCGATCTCGGCACGCGGCTGGCAGAAACGATCGGCACGGATCGAGGCGCCTTCGTCGACGAACATGTCGTCGAGCAGGTGCCCGTAGTCGGGCTCGTGCACGCCCAACATCTGCTGCATCGCCTTGGCCGACAGGCCAACCTTGTGGCCCCGCACCTGCGCCCCCTCGGCCAGACGCTTGCGGATGTTGATCAACTGGATCTCGTAGGCATCGACCACGTCGATGCCCGGATAGGCGTCGGTGAGCGGGCCGATGACCTGCCGCGTGGCTTCGGCGGTGCGGAGGGCCACCGCAGCGGCTTCGAGTTCCTCGGTGGTGAGCATGTGCCGACAGTAAGAAGCGGGCGCCCACCCTGACAAGGCCACCGTTCCGTCCTGCGGAACGCGCCCCTATCCACGGCGCCCCATCATGAGTAACTTCCCGGTGTGAACGCACACACCGAGGCCCCCGCGAGCAAGGCTGCTGCCCGCCCCGGCATCGAAGTGCTGAACCGCGCGGTCGACCTGCTGGCGGCGTTCACCCAGGGCCCGGGCACCACCCTCTCGCTGGCCGAGATGGCACGGCGGACGGGCCTGCCCAAGCCCACGCTGCACCGCCTGCTCGCCGCGCTCGACCTGCTCGGGTTGGTGGAGAAGACTCCGGGTGGGTACCAGCTCGGCATCCGGCTGTTCGAGCTGGGCGAACATGTGCCGCGCAAGCAGAAGCTGCGCGAGGCCGCGTTGCCGTTCATGCAAGACCTCTTCGAGGCCAGCCACGACACCGTGCACCTCGCCGTGCTGGACGGCACCGAGGTCGTCTACCTGGAACGCCTGCGCAGCCACAAGCCGACGAACGTGGCGTCGCGCGTGGGCGGCAGGCTGCCGGCCTACTGCACGGGCGTGGGCAAGGCGCTGCTGGCGTTCAACCCGGAGGCCGCGATCAAGGTGCTGGCGATGCCGCTGGTGGCCCGCACTCCGTACACGATCACCAACCACCAGGTTCTCGCCGAGGAACTGGCCCGAATTCGCACCACCGGGCTCTCCTACGACCGCGAGGAGAACTCGATCGGCATCGTCTGCGTGGCCGCACCGATCATGATCGACGACCGCGCCATCGGGGCCGTCTCGGTCACCTGTTCACCGCCCAAGACCGATGTCGACCGCTACGCCTCGGCGGTGAAGGCGGCCGCCCTCGGCATCCGCCGCTCGATCGCCCGCACCCCTGGCCTGCGCCCCAACGACATCCCATGAGGAGCCTGCAATGACCACTCGCCCAGAGATCGGCCGGCGCATCGACGCCAACGGAGTCGGCACGAACTACCTCGAAGCGGGCGATGGCTCGCCGGTCGTACTGGTGCACGGCAGCGGGCCCGGCGTCAGCGCGTTCGCCAATTGGCGCCTCACCATTCCCGCCCTGTCCGCCGAACATCGCGTGCTGGCGCCGGACATGGCCGGCTTCGGCTTCAGCGACAAGCCGGGCCAGTACGGGATGGAACGCTGGCTCGACCAGCTCGATGGGTTCCTCACGGCGCTCGGGCTGGCCAAGGTGTCGTTGGTCGGCAACAGCTTCGGCGGCGGGCTGGCGCTGGCGTTCGCCGCTCGCTGGCCGGAGCGCGTGGACAAGCTCGTGCTGATGGGTTCCGTCGGCATCTCGTTCCCGCTCACCGACGGGCTCGACGCAGTGTGGGGCTACGAGCCGTCGATCGAGAACATGCGCGGCATCCTCGACTACTTCGCCTACGACCGCACCCTGGTGAACGACGAACTGGCCGAGCTGCGTTACCGGGCGAGCATGGAGCCGGGCGTCCAAGAGGCGTTCGCCGCAATGTTCCCTGCCCCGCGCCAGCGGTGGATCGAGGCGATGGCCACGCCGGAGGACGCGATCGCAGCACTCCCCCACGAGGTCCTGATCGTCCACGGCCGCGACGACAAGGTGATCCCGGTGGACAACGCCTCGCGCCTGCTCCGTCTCATCGACCGCGCCCAGCTGCACGTGTTCGGCCGCTGCGGCCATTGGACGCAGATCGAACATGCGGCAGCGTTCAACGAACTGCTGCTCGACTTCCTGCGATAGGCCGCGGGAGGCGGCCAGACCCGCCTCAGGTCGCGACGGCAGCCTTGGGCATGCGGTCGAGGAAGCCCATGCCCACACTGATGTCCAGCGCGCAGCGCCGCACCATGCGCGTGAAGCGGGGCACCTGGTCGGTGGAGATGCGGATGAGCGGGCCGGCCATGGACACCGCGGCGATGCAGGAGCCGTCGTGCCCGAACACGGGTGCCCCGATGCTGAGCACGCCGCGCTCGTTCTCCTCCACGCTCACCACGTAGCCGTTGGCGCGGATCTTCGCCAGTGCCTCCCGAAGCCCGGCCTCGGTGGTGATCGAACGGGGGCCGATGCGCCGCAGGCCGGCCTTCACCACCACCTCTGTCGCGGCGGGGTCGCTGAAGGCCAGCAGGCACTTGCCTGACGACGTGGTGTGCGCCGGCACCCGCCGGCCGACCCGGGAGAACGTGCGCAGGGTGCTCTGCGATTCGATGCGATGCACGTACATCGCGTCGGATCCCTCCAGCACGGCCACGTGGACGGTCTCCCCGCTCTCGTTGCGCAGGCGCTCCAGCGGGCCGTGCGCCACCTGCCGCAACTCGAGCGAGCTGACCACCAGCTGGCCCAGCTCGTGCAGCTTCAGGCCCAGCCGGTAGCGGTCGCCCTCGGTCTTGGTGACGAAGCCCTGCTCGGCCAGGGTGGACAGCACCCGATGCACGCTGCTCTTGCCCATGCCGAGCTTGCGCGCCAGCTCGCTGACGCCGAGGACCGGCTGCTCGTAGCTGAATGCCTGCAGCACATGCAGGGCCTTGGTGACGGTGGTCAGCTGGTCCATGGCCTACCCCACCACCGTGACGCGGCCCGTGCTGCCGTCGACCCGGATGATCTGCCCGGTGCGAATCCGGGTGGTGGCCCCGCTGGCACCGGTGATGGCCGGCAGGCCGTACTCCCGGCAGACGATGGCCACGTGGCACATCATCCCGCCCGCCTCGGTGACCGTGCCGGCGATACGTGCGAACACCGGGGTCCAGCTCGGGCAGGTGAGGTCGGCCACGAGGATCTCGTCGTCCTCGAGCTGGTCGAGGTCGTCGGCGCAGAGCACTACTCGAGCCCGGCCGACCACCACTCCGGGCGAGGCACCGAACCCGTGCACTTCGGCCGCCGGCGCGTCCGCGGGGCGGCAGCTGTCGGCCAGCCATTCGCACAACGACTCGGTGGTGACGCCCCAGAGCATCACGGTGAACGGCTCGGTGACGGCTGCCGGCGGCACACCGAGCGCAGGCGGTGGTGTGGCGGCCGCGCAGGCCTCGATGATGGAGGCTCGACGGGCGATCTCCCGCGGCCAGCGGTGGGGTCCGCGAGCCTCGGTGCCGGTGGCCCACGACGCCAGCAGATCACGCAAGCAGGCGTCGAGCTCGTCGACTCGGAGCAGGAAGATGTCGTCCGTGTCGTGCCAGAAGCCGCCCTGCACGAACAGCGAGGACAGCTGGCGCAACTTGCGCCACAGCACCGACATGCCCCAGTGCTCGATGTAGAAGTTGTGGCTCTCGACGAAGTGCACCACGGTGCGCGCCAAGCGCAGCTTGTCGTCGAAGCGGGCGACGTCCGCACCGCGTAGCGATGCCCGCAGTTCGTCCACCAGCCGGTCGCGTTCGTCGGCCACGGCCTGCGTGGGCGCGTCGATCGAGTGCCCCTTGTGCAGCTGCTCCACATAGTTGCGCACGAACCCGAGCGGGATCTCCTGCCGGTCCGCCCACACCGCGTCGTCGAAGTAGAAGCCGGAGCCGGTGGAGAAGTTGAACCACGGGTGTTGCGCGGCCTCCCACTCGCCCAGCCATGCCTGTCCGGCCGCCGAGGCACGAAGCGCCGTCATCGCGTCCGTCACGCTGCCGGCAGCCAGCACATCGCCGACACCGAGCTCCACGGCCAGGCGGGCCAGGCGGCGCAGCTCCTGGTCCGGCCGGAAGAGGTCGACGTCGATGCCCGCCACCATCTCGGCCACGTGCAGGTCCGTGATCGACGGGAACACAGAGCGGCAGAACGCGAAGTAGTCGAGGTATGCGGCGTAGCCGAGGTTGAGGAACTCGAAGTGGTACTGCCAGAGCTCCGAGCCGAGGTCGAGCAGCTCACGAAAGGTGCTCGGCAGGTCGTAGCCGCGGCCCAGCCCACGCCCTGCCATGACCTCGGCCGCCGGCACTGCCTCCGGCAAGGTGGGGAACGTCAGTCGCTCGATGCGGCCGAGCAGGTCGGTGATCCGCACCTTCCACTGGTCGTAGAGGTCGTCCTAGTGTTCGTAGTAGAACCCGGCGCGCTCGGCGAAGGCGATACACCGCTCCTCGACCTGGTCGGGGTCGTCGATCGATCCGGGGCTGAGGTAGCAGTACCCGTGCAGCAGGCGGAAGTCGACGCCTTTGGCGGCGGGCACGAGGTAGTGGCGATGGTTGAACTGGCTCAGCGCGGTGACGGCCTCCTGGAGGAACCAGGCCTCCAACGGCCGGACGGGCCGCGGCCAGTGGATGGTCTCGCGGAACCAGAAGGCGTCCTCTTCGTAGTGCCGGCGGTCCTCGCTGAAGGGCAGCGAGTAGGCATAGAGGTCTTCCCAGCCCTCGGCCCCGGGCGGGGTGGCGACGGACAGGGGCGAGGGGAAGCGCGCTGCATGGCCGTCCAGCGGCTGCGCGACGGGCGCAGGAACCGGCAGCGCACGACGCGCAGTCCGAAACCCCATGGATCGACCCCTCTCGTTGGGACGAAGGCTGCGTTCCCCCGAACGCAGCGCAACGGGGTGCACCTTCACACCTCCGCCGGGCCACCACAAGGAGACCGTTCCGCCACGCGGAACCCAATCCCGGGGAGCGGGACCTACGGTTGGCCGGGAATTGCCTCCAGCGACTCGTCCACCCCAGCCCCCATGTACAGCCGGTGCAACAGGTCGGGGTCCTTGTCCAGCTCGCTTGCGGCGCCCCTGAAGACGAGTTGGCCGCGGGTCATCACGTAGGCGCGGTCGCTGATGCTCAGTGCCAGGTGGGCGAACTGCTCGACCAGCAGCACGCCGATGCCATCGGCAGCCAGGGTTCGCAGCACCGCCAGCAGACGCGACACGACCACCGGGGCCAGGCCCATCGACATCTCGTCGATCAGCAGGAACGACGGCTGGTTGGCGAGCGCCTGCCCGAGCGCCAGCATCTGCTGCTGCCCACCGGAGAGCTGCCCTGCAGGACGCTCGAGGTGGGCGACCAGCTCGGGGAAGGTCTCGAGCACCTTCTCGATGCGCTCGCGCCTGGCTGCCCCCTTGCGACCACCTGCCACCTTGAGGTTGTCCATCACCGTCAGGTCCGCCAGCACCCGGTGGTTCTCCAACACCGTGGACACACCGGCGCGACGCACGAGGTCCGGCCGCAGCCCGGTCAGCGTCACCCCGTCCTTGGCCACAGTGCCCGCGGCGGCGGGAAGCAGCCCGCACATCGCCAGGATGGTGCTGCTGCGGCCGGCGCCGTTCGGCCCGAGAAGGGTCACCACTTCGCCGCTGTTGACCTCGATGTCGGCGTTGCGGACAACGGTGCGCCCACCGCGCGCCACCGTCAGGCCGTGCACGTTGAGCTGGCTCATGTGGCCTCCGCCTCGCCGAGCCATGCGGCGCGCACGGCCTTGTCCTGCAACACCACGTCGGTCGGCCCTTCCGCCAGACACCGGCCGAAGTCCAGCACCAGGACCTCATGGCACAGGGCAGCCACGAGGTCCATGTCGTGTTCGATCAGCACCACCTGGGCACCGAAGTGCTCCGGTATGCGGCGCACCAGCGCCGCGAACTCGTCGGTCTCGTGGGCCACCATCCCGCTGGCGGGCTCGTCCATCAACACCAGCTTCGGGTGCCCCACGAGCGCTCTCGCCAGCTCGGCCAGGCGGCGCTCCAGCACCGACAGCGAACCGGCCAACCGGTCCGGCCGCTCGAGGCCGACGAACTCCAACGCGGCGTCCACCGCGTGTCGCCGCTCGTGGCGATGCAACGTGGTGTCGGCCATCACCGCAACGTTCTCGTGCACGGTGCGCCAGCCGGCCAACTGGTCGGTCTGGAAGGTCCGCCGCAAACCCCAACGGGCCTTGGCCTCGGGCGACATCGAGGCGAGGTCGGTGTCGCCGGCCATCACCCGCCCGGTGGTGCACGGGGTGAAGCCGCTGAGCACGTTCAGCAGGGTGGTCTTGCCGGCGCCGTTGGGGCCGATGACACCGTGGATCGTGGCGCCGAGCGTGGCGGTCAGGCGGTCCAGCGGGCGGACGCCGCCGAACTGCACGGTCACGTCATGGATGCTGATCATGCCGGCACCTGCTTGCGGGTGAACAGCTTCTTGCCGATGCCGGCCAGGAGCTTGGCCAGCCCACCGAGCTTCTTGCCCAGCCCACCGAGCTGCTCGGCCATCCCGCCCGGGGCGGACAGCAGGTTGTGCAGGACCGCTACCCCGAAGATCATCGTCGAGATGTTGCCGTCCACGCCCCACTGGTCCAGCAGGTGTGGGGCGGCGCGATAGAGCAGGGCGGCAATCACCCACCCGGCGGGTGAACGCGCACCGCCGATCACCACGAGCGCGAAGAGAAGGATCGAGTTGGCCGGCTGGAAGGTGGACGGTGCCAGCTGGCCGAGCTGACCGGCGATCAGCGCGCCGGCCACGCCGCTGACGGCTGCGGCCATGGCGAACGCCAACACCTTCAACTGGGTGACCTTCACCCCTGCGGACCGGGCGGCGCCTTCGCTCTGCGCGGTGAGCGCCCAGGCTCGGCCGACCGCGCTGCGCTTCACCAGCGCGAAGATCACGAACACCACTGCCGCGTGGGCCAGCACGAGACGGAAGTAGGCGGTGTCCGAGGTGGCGAACGACGGGCGCGGGAGGCGTTCCAGCTTGCCGACGGCCTGGTAGCCGAGGAAGCCCTTGCCGCCGTTCGGGAAGCCGGTGGCATTGAGGGCCAGGTTCACGCTGGCGGCCACCATCAGGGTCACCAGCGCCAGATACAGGTCGCGCAAGCGCAGTGCAGGAATCGAGAGGAGCGCGCCGAAGAGGGCGCACACCACGGCGGCGGCAGCGAGCAACAGCGGCATCGGCCAGCCGAAGCCGATCCCGAGCCGAAGTGCAATCCACCCGCCCACCCCGACGAAGGCGAACTGGGTGAGCGAGGTGAGGCCGAGCTCGCCGTACAACAGACCGACACCGGCCGCAGGCATGGCCACCACGGCGCAGGTCGTGAACGTGGCCAACCAACCAGCGCCAAGGGCACTGGGGATGAGGAAGGCCGCAGCCACGACAGCGATCAGGCTGACGATTCCACTGCGATGCGAGCGAAACAGAGCACTCATCGGTTCACCGCCCGTCCTTGGCCACGATGGCGATGCTCTTGGTGCGGTGCGACCACATCAGCAGGCCGATCACCAGCACGTAGGGCACGATGCCGCGGTAGTTGGACACCGAGGGGTACGCGCCGCCACAGGACTCGATCACACCGATCGCCAGACCTGCGCCCACCACGATCGGCAGGGAGCGCAACCGGGCCACCAGGGCTGCGGCCACCGCGGGCACGACGATGAAGGTCAGCGTGCGCACCTCCAACCGGACGAGGTCTGCCAGCAGCAGCCCGCTGACCCCGCCGACGGCACCGCTCATCGCCCAGGCCAGCGCACCGAAGCGATTCTGCGACACACCGAGTACGGACGACAAGGTGCGATCGCTGGCCAGCGAGCGCATGGCCAGGCCGGTGTCGGTGCGGTGCAGCACCACGGACGTTCCCCACGACAACAGGCCAGCGAGTGCGAGCGCCACGATCTTGGTGGCGATGACTCGCACACCGAGGATCGTGGGCCCGAACTCGTCGGTGGGCAGCGAGAACGACCGTGGGGTGTCGCTCCAGCGCCAGTTGGCAAAACCGATCGCCAGCAGCACCACGCCGAGCGTGGCCGCCGCGTTGACCGATTGGTCGCGATCACTGAGCCGACCGGCGATCAGCAACCCCGAGTGCGGGGTGATA
>JBPOIX010000230.1:0-19307 GCA_052034175.1 Actinomycetota bacterium | reverse complement strand
GGTGCTGGGTGCACTGGGGATGGGTGAGCGGGCCGTCGTTGTCGGTGTGGGTGGTACCGACGTAGGTGTGCTCGACGGTGCCGTCGGGGAGCGCCCCCCCCGGCACGACGAACAGGCTGCGCTTGTCCTTCGGAATCGGGATCACGACGGCGATGTCGTTGCGCACCTTCGACCACGGCACGGTGAGGTGCACGCCCTTGGCGGGCCGGATGCCGTCGGGGTCGACGCCCTCGTCGAGGGTGCGCACCTCGTCGCTCCACACGCCGGCGGCATTGACGACCACGGAGGCTCGGATCGGGAACTGGCGACCGTCGGCCTCGGCGACCACACCGGTGACACGACCCCCGTCGTCGTGGGTCAGGTCGACCACGCGACAGCCGTTCGCCACCGCGGCGCCGTGAACCGCCGCGGTGCGCGCCACGGTGAGCACGAGCCGGGCGTCGTCGACCGCGGCGTCGTAGTACAGGTACGCGGCGAGCACCCGGTCGGCGGGCATGGTGGGCATGTGCGCGAGCGCCGCCCGGGCGCGCAGGCGGCGGTGCAGTTTGCCGATGCGCCACCCGCCGGTCAGGTCGTACATCCACATCGCCGAGCCGAGGGCGCGGGCGATCTTCCGGCTCACCACGCTCTTCGTGTCCTGGTCGGCACCGGGCTTGCCGAGGATCGGGATCATGAACGGCATCACCCCGACGAGGTGCGGTGCGTTGGTGCGCAGGCGTTGCCGCTCGCGGAGCGCCTCGTACACCAGCCGAACCTCGCCCTGTTGCAGGTAGCGCAGGCCGCCGTGGACGAGTTTCGAACTCTTCGACGACGTGCCGGACGCGAAGTCGTCGCGTTCGACCAGCGCGGTGCGCAGTCCACGGCTGGCGGCGTCGAGCGCCACCCCGACGCCGGTGATGCCGCCGCCCACGACCAGCACGTCGAACCGCTCGCCCTCGAGGCGTCGGAGCATCGCTGCCCGATCGAAGTGGGCCCGGTCGTCGGCAGCGGGAGCGGACATCGGTCGCATCGTACGCACGGCGCTGCGTCGCTGCCGCCACCTGCGCGTCGGGTGCCCGGTCCGACCAGTTCGCAAGAATTGCGAACGAGCAATCGGTGCGAATAGCTTCCGGTCCGTGCGAGCCCCCCACGAGCTGTCCACCGCCTTCCGGGCGATCGGGCTCAAGGTCACGCCGCAGCGTCAGGTGCTGTTCCGGCTGCTGCACGACAACGAGTCGCACCCGTCTGCCGAGGCGCTGCACCTGGCCGCCAGCGCCGTGATGCCGGGCATCTCGCTGCGCACCGTCTACCAAACGCTCAACGACCTGGTCGCGATGGGGGAGTTGCAGCAACTGCAGTTGTCGAGTGGCTCGGCGCGTTTCGACCCCAACGTCGACGACCACCACCACGTGGTCTGCGACCGCTGCGGCGCGGTGCGCGACGTCTACGTGTCGGGACTCGACGCGATCTCGCCCGACACCAGCGGCCTCGACGGCTTCCACATCAGCACCGCCGACCTCGTCTTCCGCGGCACCTGCGCCACCTGTGCGCCCGGTGCCGGCGGGCACCGTCCCATCACCAGCCCATCAACCGAAACCACCACACCCAGCCAAAGGAATCCGTCATGAGCCTGCACGGCACCAAGACCCACGAGAACCTCAAGGAATGCTTCGCCGGCGAGAGCCAGGCCAACCGCCGCTACCTGTGGTTCGCCCAGAAGGCCGACGTCGAGGGCTACCCGGACGCCGCCGCGCTGTTCCGCTCGGTCGCCGAGGGCGAGACCGGCCACGCGCACGGTCACCTCGAGTTCCTCGCCCAGGTCGGCGACCCCGCCACCGGCGAGCCGATCGGCGAGACCGAGGCCAACTTCAAGGCCGCCATCGCCGGCGAGACCTACGAGTACACCCAGATGTACCCGGGCTTCGCGAAGACCGCCCGCGAGGAGGGTCTCGACGAGATCGCCGACTGGTTCGAGACGCTCGCACGCGCCGAGAAGAGCCACGCCGGCCGGTTCCAGCAGGGCCTCGAGGCGCTCTGATCCGACCCGTCCGCGTCCGCGCGGGTCGGGTCCATCGCCACCGGCGGCGGCTCCCGCCCCGGCGGGCGGGGGGGGGGGGGGGGGGGGGGCCGGCCCCCCCCCCCACGTGGGAACGACTCAGAGCGCTTCGAGGCCCTGACCGAAACGGCCGGCGTGGCTCTTCTCGGCGCGGGCGAGCGTCTCGAACCAGTCGGCGATCTCCGTCAGGCCTTCCTCGCGGGCGGTGGCGGCGAAGCCCGGGTACATCTGGGTGTACTCGTAGGTCTCGCCGGCGATGGCCGACTTGAAGTTGTCCTCGGTGTCGCCGATGGGCTCGCCCGTGGCGGGGTCGCCCACCTGAGCCAGGTACTCGAGGTGGCCGTGCGCGTGGCCGGTCTCGCCCTCGGCAACGCTGCGGAACAGGGCTGCGGCGTCCGGGTAGCCCTCGACGTCCGCCTTCTGGGCGAACCACAGGTAGCGGCGGTTCGCCTGGCTCTCGCCGGCGAAGGCCTCCTTGAGGTTCTCGTGGGTCTTGGTGCCGTTCAGGCTCATGGGAGTTGCTCCTTGGGTGTTGGTGTGGAGAGGTTGGCGCAGGCGACGCAGCGCCCACTGAAGACGATGGTGGCACTGGTGGGTGTGAAGCCGTAGAGGCCCTCGACCCGGAGTGCGTCGGTGTTGCGGACGTACACGTCCAGCAGGGTGCCGCACTGGTCGCACTGTGCGTGGTGGTGCGGTTCTGTGTTGGGGTCGAAGCGGGTGGCCCCGCCCAGCGCCAGGGGGCGCAGCTCGCCCAGCGCGGCAAGCTCCGACAGGGTTTGGTACACGGTGCGCCGCGAGATGCCCGGCATCTGCTCGTGCGCCAGCGCGTAGAGGGCCTCGGCGGAGGGGTGGGAGTCGTTGCCGTGCAGCAGCCGGAACAGCAGTTGCCGTTGTGGCGTGTTCTTCCAGCCCCGCGCCCGGAAGGCTTCGGTGAGCTCGGCAGGCGTACGCATCGAGCACACTCTATTCGCATGCCGTGCGAATCTGCAAGTCATGCGAACTACACGCGGTCACCGGCCGCAGGGCACCAGCCCGGGGGCCTCGGTTCCGTAGGATGCCCACCATGGCGGACCGCTCCTTCGACCGGGCACGAATGCTGGCCCGTCTGGGCGGCGAGGAGTTCGACGTGCTCGTCATCGGGGGCGGCGTCACGGGCGCCGGCGTGGCACTGGATGCAGCCGCCCGCGGCCTGCGCACGGCGCTGGTGGAGCGCGACGACTTCGCGTCGGGCACGTCTTCCAAGAGCTCCAAGTTGGTGCACGGTGGCCTGCGCTATCTGCAGGACGACCCCCGGTTGGTGTACGAGGCGCTGCGGGAACGGGAGCGCCTGCGGCGCAACGCACCCCACCTCGTCGGGGTGATGCCGTTCATGATCCCGGTGCTCACCAAGGACGGCGTGGTGTCGCGCAAGGTGGCGCGGGCGCTCGGGTCGGCGATGTGGTTGTACGACCTCACGGGCGGGTGGCGGATCGGCAAGCTCCACAAGCGGCTGCGCAAGAAGGCCGCGCTCGCCCACTTCCCCACGATGCCCGCGGACCGGGTGGCCGCCGGGTACCTGTACTACGACGCGGCGGCGGACGACGCCCGCCTCGTGCTGACGCTGGCGCGCACCGCGGCCGCTCATGGCGCCGTGGTGGCCAACCGCTGCCGCGTCGTCGCCCTCCACCACGCGGAGGGTGGACGGGTGGACGGGGTGGACGTGGATGCCGGCGGCGGCCACGGCTTCACGATTCGCGCCAAGGTCGTGGTGAACGCCACCGGTGTCTGGACGGACGACATCCGCACCCTCGACGAAGGCACCGACCCGGCGTCGATCCGCCCTGCGAAAGGGGTGCACCTCACGGTGCCATGGCACCTCGTGCGCAACGACATCGCCGTGGTCGTCCCCGTCCCGAAGGACAAGCGCAGCTTGTTCCTCGTGCCGTGGGGGCCGAAGGAGGACGGCACGTTCCAGTTCTCCTACATCGGCACCACCGACACCGACTACGACGGCCCGCTGGACGCACCGCAGTGCACCAAGGCGGACATCGACTATGTGCTCCGCGCCGTGAACGCGGCGATCTCCGGCACGGTCACGGCGGACGACATCAGCGGGGCGTGGGCCGGCCTGCGCCCGTTGGTGAAAGCCGACGCCGAGGGCCGCACGGCCGATCTCAGCCGCCGCCACCTGGTGGCGGTCTCGGCCACGGGCGTCATCACCGTCACCGGCGGCAAGCTCACCACCTACCGCGAAATGGCGGCCGACGCGGTGGATGCCGCGCAACGGCAACTGGGCCTGCGCCGCACCCGAACACGGACCAAGCGCCTCCGCCTGCTCGGCGCCGCCGGCCATCGCCGCCAACGCCCGGGCTCCCTGGACGCTCACCTCGCCGGCCGCTACGGCTCGCTGGCGAGCGAGGTGCGCGACCTCGTGGCGGCCGACCCCGCCCTCGGCCGGCCGCTGGTCGCCGGCCTCCCCTACCTGCGTGCCGAAGCGGTCTACGCCGTCCGCCACGAGATGGCCGGCACGGTGGACGATGTGCTCACCCGCCGCACGCGGGCCCGGTTGCAGGACCGCAGCGCGTGCGTGGACGCCGCCCCGGCGGTGGCCGACCTGCTGGCCGGTGAGCTCGGGTGGTCGCCCGAGGAAGCTGCCACCCATCTGTCGTCGTTCGTCACCGCCTGCCTCGCCGAAGACATCGCCCAAGAACTGTGAGCCCGATGCACACCAACCCGACTCCTCCCATCGAACTGACCGGTACGGCGGCACGGCTGGTGGCGCCCCTCGTCGCCCTGCCGGATGGCTTCGTCACGGCCCTGCAGGGCATCTGCGACGTCGTCACCACGGCTGAGCGGGTCGCCGACGCCAGCCGCGACTGGTGGCCGCTGGCCATGCACTGGGCGGTCAACGGCCAGGTGCCGCAACTGGCTGCGGCGATCGCCCGCCCCACATCCACCACCGAGGTGGCCGCCGTCCTGCAGGCGTGCAGCGCCGCAGGCGTACCCGTCACCCCTGCCGGTGGCCGCAGCAGCGTCGTCGGCGCCACGGTGCCGGTGCACGGGGGCGTGCTGCTGGATCTCACGGCGATGCAAGGGGTCGTGGCGGTGGACGCCGTCTCGGGGCTGGTGGAGGTGCTGCCGGGCACCTTCGGGCCCGACCTGGAGGACGAACTGCGCACCCGCCACGGGCTCACCGTCGGCCACTTCCCGCAGAGCTTCGACATCGCCACCGTCGGCGGCTGGGTGGGCCACCGCGGCGCCGGGCAGTACAGCACCCGCTACGGCAAGATCGAGGACATCGTGGCCGGGCTGGAGGTCGTGCTGGCCGACGGCACGATCGTGCGCACCGGCGGCTCCCCCGCCGCGGCGCAGGGTCCCGACCTCACCCAGTTGTTCGTCGGCAGCGAGGGCACGCTCGGCGTGGTGACGCGGGTGTGGCTGAAGGCGCACCCCGTGCCGGCCGCCGAGCAGAGGGCCGCCTTCTCCTTCCCCACGTTCGAGGCCGGTCTGGAGGCCTGTCGCGGCATCCTGCGCCGTGGCGCCACACCCGCCGTCCTCCGCCTGTACGACGCGCCGGAGAGCCAGCGCGGGCAGGGTGGCGACGGCACCTACTGCGTGCTGCTCGTGCTCGACGAGGGCGACGAAACCCTCGTGGCGGCAACGATGGCGGTGGTGGCGGAGGAGTGCGCCAGAGGCGGGAGCACCGACCTGCCCCGCGACCTGGTGGAGAAGTGGCTGCACCACCGCAACGACACCAGCGCGCTGCAAGCGCTGACGCGCAAGGGTTTCGTGGTGGACACGATGGAGATCGCGGCACCGTGGGCCGCCCTCCCCCGCATCTTCACCGACGTCCGGGCCGCGATGCTGGCGGTGCCACACGCGCGGGCCGCCACCTGCCACCTCTCGCACAGCTACCTCGACGGCGCCTGCCTGTACTTCACCTTCGCCGCCACGCCGCCTGCTGACGAGGTGGAAGCCACCTATGTGGCCCTGTGGGACGTCGGCCAGCGCGCCGTGCTCGCCGCCGGCGGCAACCTGTCGCACCACCATGGTGTCGGCCTCAACCGCGCCCGCTTCATGGCGGCCACCCTCGGTGCGGGCGGGATGGACGTCCTGCAGCGGGTGAAGGACGCGCTGGACCCTGCCGGGGTGCTCAACCCGGGCAAGATGGGGCTCCGTTCACCGTTCGGAGAGGTGTCGTGGCCATGAAGATCCTGGACCGCCAGGCGTTGCTGCAAGGGGGCTTGGTGTCCCTGTTCTTCGCCGTCCCCTTCTCGATCGCGGCCCAATGGATCACCGCACTCGTGCTGTTGGCGATGGTGGGCTTCGTGGTCGGCGCCGGCGTCGCGGCGTGGGTGCAGCGCACCGGCTACCCCCTGTTGCACGGCATCGTCTGCGCAGGGCTCACCTACGCCGTCACCCAAGCAGTGTTCGTCACCGTCAAGCTGGCGCGCGGTGGCGACGTCAACTGGTTCGGCGTCATCGTCAACTTCAGTGTCACCCTGCTCGCCGGCGTCATCGGCGGCGGGTTGGGCAACGCGCTGCAGAAGCGCGGCATCACCCCGAGTTCCCGGAGGGCTTCATGAGCGTGTTGGTGGTCGATGTCGGAACGTCGGGCCTGCGCGCCGCCGTCGTTCGCCCGGATGGCGACGTGGTGGCCCTGCACCAGCGGCCCTTCCCGCCCAGCTCCCCTTTCCCTGGGCTCGTCGAGTTCGACGCCGCCGGCATGGCCGCCGCCGTGTTGGACGTCGCCCGGGCGGCACTGGCCGAGGGCGGCCCGGTCACCGCGGTGGGGATCACCGCCCAGCGCGCCAGCACGCTCCTCTGGGATCGCGCCACGGGCGAGCCGCTCGGCCCCGGCCTCGGCTGGCAGGACCTGCGCACCGTGCTGGACTGCATCACCGCCAAGGCCGAACACGGCCTGAACCTGGCGCCGAACCAGTCCGCCACCAAAGCCAAGTGGCTGCTCGACCAGCACGACCCGAGCCGGTCGCGAGACCTCTGCCTGGGCACGGTGGACTCCTGGGTGGCCTGGGTGCTCAGCAACGGCACCGCGCATGTCACGGACCATTCCAACGCCGCCGTCACCGGCCTGCTGCTCACGGATGCGTCCGGCTGGAGCACCAAGGCGTGCGCGGCGATGGGTGTGCCCGAGTCGATGTTGCCCACCCTGGTCAGCACCTCCGGCGTGTTCGGCGAGGCCGCCGCCCTGCCCGGCAGCCCGCCGCTGGCGGCGCTCGTGGGCGACCAGCAGGGTTCGCTGATGGGCCAGAGCTGTGTGCGGCCCGGGCAGGCCAAGGTCACCTTCGGCACCGGCGGCATGCTCGACATGTGCACCGACCGCAGCGCGCCCGCCACCGGCAACCGCACCGGCGCCGGCACCTTCCCGATCGTCACCTGGAGCCAGGCCGGCCAGTGCACATGGGGTGTGGAGGCGATCATGCTCTCCGCCGGCACGAACGTGGAGTGGTTGGTCAGCGACCTCGGGATCCTGTCCACGCCGGCCGAGAGCCATGAGGTGGCGGCGCAATGCGCCACCACCGAGGGCGTGGTGTACGTGCCCGCGCTGATGGGGCTCGGCACCCCGCACTGGGACTACGGCGCGCGGGGCACGCTGCTCGGCCTCACCCGTGGCAGCGGGCGGGCACAGATCACCCGAGCGGTGTTGGAGGGCGTGGCCCAGCGTGGTGCGGACCTCGTGGAGGCCGCCGAGCTGGAGACCGGCTTGCAGGTGCCCACCCTGCGCATCGACGGCGGCATGAGCGAGAACCCGACGTTCGTCCAAGCCCTGGCCAATGCGGCCGGGCGGCCCGTCGAGGTCTCGCGCCAGACCGAGGCCACCACGCTCGGCGCGGCATACCTGGCCGGCATCGCCACCGGTGTGTGGAACGGCCTCGACGACATCGCCGCTGCCTGGCGGCCGCGAGCCGTGGTCGACCCGAATGGCACGCTGGACCGCTCCGCGTGGGCCCGCGCCGTCCAACGCTCCCGAGGTTGGATACCCGAACTTTCGGCGCTGGACTTCTAAAGTTGCTCTGTTGCCCTCCGGCCGGGAAAGCTGGAGGGGATCGTGTCGAAAGGATTCCGAGTGGAAATCGAAGTCTCGCAGGCCAGCGCCGGTGTCGGCCGCCGGCACCTGCTCGGTGCTGGCGTCGGCGGAGCCGCGTTGTCGCTGTTGCCGTTCCTCAGCAGCCGGGCGAACGCGTCCTCGGAGGACGGCACCACCACAACTGCGCCGCCCAAGCAGCCGACGGACGCGGATGCCACCGTGCTGGCCGGTGTCCAGCAGGTGGAGCTCACCCTCGTGGCGCTGTACGACACCGCCATCAAGGAAGTCACCACCTGGGACGACGCCCAGCTGGTGGTCCTCACCGCCGTGCGTGAGGCCCATCAGGAGTTCGCGTCGGCGCTGAACGGCATCCTCGGGCGTTCCGCCACGAACGCCTCCGCAGACGCTCTGTTCGCCGAGCTCTCCGGCCGCTTCAAGGGCGATCGCGGCGAGGTGCTGCTGGCCATGCACGAGGTGGAATCCGCGGCGGTGGCCACCCAGCAGGAAGCCATCGGCGCACTGCAGGGAACGAACGGCGCCGCCCTGCTGGCGTCGGTGCAGATCGCCGAAGCGCGGCACTGCACGATCCTGGCCGACCTCGCCGGTAGCGACGACCTTGCCCTCCTCCTCGTCAACGACGAGGCCGCCTCTCTCTCGGTGAACGGGTGACCCACATGAACGAGCTCAACCCCTCCCTCGGCCGTCGTGGCCTGTTCCGCCTCGGCGGGCTCACCGTCGGCACCGCCGCCCTGCTCGCCGCGTGTGGCGGCTCCGAAGCCGGCGAGATCGGCACGGTGGGCGAAGGAGTCGCCGACCCCGGCCTGGAGACCGGCACGGTGGACAACGGCATCCTCTTGCGCACGATGGCCTCGGTCGAGACCTCGATCGCCGCGGCGTACGCGCGCATCATCGCCGATGGCCTGCTCGGCGGCACCTCGGCCGCCTACCCCAACCTTGGCGACCAGAGCGAACTCGTGGCCCTGTACGCGGAGCACCACACCGCTGCCGCCGCCACCTATAACGAGGCGGCCGTGGCCGCGGGCGGGGAAGCCTGGGCGTGTGGCAACCCCCGCCTCGATGCCGTCTACATCGGCGCCATCCTCGATCGCGTCACGAACGGCACCCCGGCCACCGACACCGCCAAGGAGATCGCCGCCAGCGACGACGTCGTGCGCGACGTGGCCAACCTGGTGCACGCGCTGGAGTCCCTCAGCGCGGCGTCGGGCCAGGCCCTGGTGAACCAGGTCACCGAGGCCCCAATGCGCGTCGCCGCCGTCGAGGTGGCCACCCGTTCGGCACGCCAGGCCGCACTGCTGGCGCTGCGGTTGAACCCGGCCGGCTACCTTGCCGTGGACGCCACCGAGGACGCCATCCCCGTGCCGGTGGCCAAGCCCACCGCCTTCGGCTCGATCGGCGCGATCACCTGGGTCGGCGGCGCCGGCGACGAGAACGGCGTGCGGATGCGCGTCAACTTCGAGACGCCCAGCCTGAACTCGCTGGTGTACGACTTCGTCGAGTACGGCGAGTGCATGCCCGCGGCGATGCCGATGGACACCATGGCCGAGGCCACCCCGTCCACCTGATCCGCTCCTAGACTGCCGCCGACGGTGAGTCGGCCGGGTGACCGCGGCATGGCATCGACCATGTCGAGGAAAGTCGGGACTCCACAGAGCAGTGTGCTGGCGAGAGCCAGGTCGGGGCGACCTGACGGAAAAGTGCAACAGAGAGAAACCGCCGATGGGCCGGGCAACCGGTCACAGGTAAGGGTGCAACGGTGCGGTAAGAGCGCACCAGCGGCCGGGGCGACCCGTCCGGCTCGGCAAACCCCATACGGAGCAAGGCCAAGCAGAGCGTTCGGGCGGCTCGTCCGCCGGGCAACCGGCAGCGCTCGGGTAGGCCGCACAGAGGGATGGTCACCAGTGCCGCACCTTCGGGTGCAGCGCTACAGAATTCCGCTTACAGGCCGGCTCACCGTCGCCATCGCCCGGCTCAGGGCCGCAGGTTGAAGGCCGCCAGCGCCGGGCCGCGTTCGCGCACCAGCACCCTCGTCACCGAGGCGTGGTCCACATGCGCCCGCCAGGCGGCGCGCATGTCCACCCCCATCGCCCAGGCCATGGCCACCTTCACCGGGGTGGCGTGGGTGACCACCACCACTTCGCGGGTGCGGGCCTCGTCCAGCAGTTCGTCGCACGCGGCGAACACGCGGGCCGCCACCTGCCGGAGCGTCTCGCCACCTTCGGGGGCGAAGTCGGCGTCGGTGATCCAGCCCGTCCAGACATCCGCCGGCACGTCGGCGATCGTGGCCCCGTCGAAGCAGCCGTAGTCCATCTCCAGCCAGCGCGGATCTTCCTCCGGCTCGATACCGAACACGGCGGCCGTCTGCCGGGCGCGCAGGGCGGGCGACACGATGAGCCGATCGATGTGCGGAACGAGCGCCGCCATGGCCTCCGCCTGCCCCCGGCCGACGTCGTCGATCGGAGGGTCCATCCGGCCTTGCAGCCGACCCGCGGCGTTGGTGGCCGTGCGGCCGTGGCGGACGAGGTGGAGCACGTTCTCAGTGAATCACACGACCGGCGGTCGCGTGTCCCCCAACACACCATGGCGAAGGAATCGTTGCCGGCGGGCCCGATCCGCCAGGCCGAACCGGCCCCAGGAGTACCACAGCAGGCCGGCGCCGAGCAGTTCCAACGGCACGTTCAGCCAGCCGCGCTCGATCGACATCACCTCGACGTGGCCCCACGAGCCGCTGAACGGCCACCAGAAGACCGGGGTGGACGCGAAGGCGCCGTCCCAGACCAGGTGCAGGAGCATGCCGATGGGCAGGCCGAGCAGCAAGCGGCGGATCGGCTTGCGACCGGCGGTGACGGCCATCACCAGTGCCAGCGCGCCGACGGCGACGGCGAGGCTGTGGGCGGCCGCCGCCTGGCCGAGGGGAATGTCCACCAGGTCGGGAAGCAGTGCCCCGACGAGCAGCAGCCGGTAGTCGAAGCGGGGGTCGGTGAACACGAAGAACACGGTGAGCAGCGCCGTGCCGAGGAACCACAGGAGCATCGGTGGGTCACCGCACCAGGAAACGCGCGCACTGCGGGCACTCCGCGGCGTCGCCCACCGGCACCGCCTTCACCGTGTCCATCTCCGCCGGGGAGAGGTCCAGATGGCAGCCGGTGCAGCGGTGCCCCTCCAGGTGGGCCACCGCCACCCCGCCGTGCTGCTTGCGCGCATGGTCGTAGGCGGCATGGTCGGCGGCGGAGAGCGTGGCGGCAGCGGCCTCGCGGCGGGCACGCAGCGAGGCGGCTTCCTCGTCGAGCGCGGCGTTCGTGGCGGCCAGCGCGGCTGCGGCTTCCTCGGCCGCGGCGACCAGGGCGGGCTCCTGGGTTGCCAGCGCCGCCAGTTCGGCTTCGGCCTCGCCCTGCTGGTCCAGCGCGGCCAACTCCTGGTCGTCCAGGTCGCTGCGTTGGGCATTGAGCCCGGCGATCTGGTTCATCAGCGCCTCCGCCTCACGAGGGGCGATCACGGTCTTCAGTTGGGCTTCCAGCCGGGTGCGGCGGGCGGTGAGGTCGTGGGCCGCGGCTTCGGCCGCCTCGATGGCCGCCTGCGCAGCTTCGATGCGCTGCACCACCGCGGCACGCTGGCGTTGCGCGGCCTGCAACGACGCGGCGGCAGCCTGGTGGGCCGCCAACTCGGGAAGGCGGGGCCTCCGATGGCCGATGGCGTCGAGCGCCGAGTCGATCTCCTGCAATGCCAACATCGCCGCGCCGTTCATCGGCCCGAGGGTACCCGACATCCGGCGCCGCTCAGTCGTCCGGTTTGACCACCACGTTCGGCGGCGGCTTGTCGCACACGTACACGAACGTCTTGCCGTCGTTGAGGACGGACGGCACGGGGGCGCGCGGGTCGAGCACGTTCGCCGGCACCGTGGTGCCAGGGTTCACCTGCACCACGACGGCTTTCGGCACCGTGGTGGTCGCCGGCGGCGGGTCGCCCGGGTTCGTGGAGGGCGGCGTGGTGGCCACCGTGGTGGTGGTGGCGGTGCCCGGCAGGGTGCCGCTGACCAGCTTGGCCAGGCACTCCTACCCCGGCCAGTAGATGCGGGCCGAGCGGCGGCCGGCGGGCGGGGGCGGCGGCCAGTCCGCAACCGGCATGCCCGTGTGCGCAGCCTCCATGAAGGCACCCCAGATGCGAGCCGGGTAGTCCGCACCCTGCACCTTTCCACCGCGACCCATCTCCGCGGCGAACTCGGGAATCCCTTCCATCTTGGTGTAGCCGTTGGGGTCGCCGACCCACACTGCGGTCGCCAGCTGCGGTGTGCCGCCGATGAACCAGGCGTTGGTGTTCTCGAACTGGGTACCGGTCTTGCCGGCGGCGGGACGGGACAGCCGAGTGCACGGGGTGGAAGCCGGGGAGCTGCACCACAGGTTGCGGGCGCCCGTGCCGCTGGTGATGACGCCCTTCAACGTGTCCACCGTCTGCAGCGCCACCCCCTGATCCAGCACCTGCACGCCGGACAACGTCTGGCTGAACAGGCGGGTGCCGTCGGCCCGGTTGATGTACTCCACGTAGTACGGGTCGTGGTGCAGCCCCTGGTTCATGATCGTCTGCACACCCGCCGCCATGTCCATCGCCGACATCGCGTTGTTGCCGGTGGCCAGCACTCCGATGTCCATGAACGGGATGTGGTCGTCCTCCGGCTGGCCTTGGTAGAAGTACGCCGAGCGCGCCAGCCGGTAGGTCATGTCCACCACCCGGTGCTGGCCGACGGCGTAGCTCATGCGCACGAACCCACAGTCGCTGGAGGACCACACGGTCCGCCCGCGAATCGGGCCGATGCCGGTGTCGCCGCTGTTGACCAGCTTCACCTTTCCGCCCTCGTCGGGCACGGCACACGGCTTGGTGCCGTTGATCGTGTCCGTCGGCTGCACGCCCGCCTGGTACGCCGCGGCGAGGATGAAGGCCTTGATGCTGGAACCCGTCTGCCGGGGCACGAGGGACATGTTCACCTCACCGCCCGGCACATCGGGGCGCAGGCCACGGCCGCCGACCATTGCCCGGATGGCACCGGTAGTGGTGTCGAGCGAGATGATGGCCGCGTCGAAACCGATCGAGGTGTTGGGCAGGATGTTGCGCGCGTTCTCCGCCGCCAGCTGCATCTCCGGGTCGAGCGTGGTGTGGATCTCCAGGCCACCGCGGTACAGCAGGTTCGCACGCTCCTGCTCCGTCGCACCGAGGATGGTGGACCGCGTGAGGAGGTACTCCCGCAGGGCCACCGTGAAGTACGTCGGCTTGGCGTCGAAGCGTGGGATGGTCCGCACACGGAAGGGGATCTCCCAGTTCGCCGCCAGGTACTCGCCGTCCGTCGGGGTCAGCAGGTTCTCGTCCACCAGACGCTTCACCACCTGGGCGAAACGGCGGCGGGACGGCTCAGGCCGGTTGATCGGGTCGTAGCCGGACGGCGAGCGCACCATGCCGGCGAGGAAGGCGCCCTCGACGATGCTCAGCTCTTCGACGTCCTTGCCGAAGTAGACCTCCGCCGCGGCCTGCAGCCCGTAGGCGTTGTTGCCGAAGAACACGGTGTTCAGGTAGCGCTCGAGGATCTCGTCCTTGCTCATCTCCTTCTCCAGCATCGTGGCGAAGTGCGCCTGCTTGACCTTGTAGGACGCGTCGCGGGCGAGGCCGGCGAGGAACTCGTTCTTCACCACCTGCTGGGTGATCGTGCTGGCACCCTGGATCGGGGCGTCGCTGGAGAAGTTGGAGAGCATGGCCCGGAAGAAGCCACGCAGGTTCACGCCGTGGTGCAGGTAGTACTCGGTGTCCTCCACCGCGAGCAGGGCATCGATCACCGGCTTGGGCACCTGGTCGAGGGAGATCGGTTGGCTGTTCTCCCGCTCGAATACGGCGATGACATTGCCGTCCACGTCGTACACGTAGCTGCGCTGGGAGAGCGGCTGGAAGCCCGGCAGCTTCACCGGCACTTCTTCGTGGGCGTTGGCGATGCGCCACAGACGCGGGGCGACGGCCAGGGTGACACCGGTGAGCAGCAGCGCGCCCGCCAGGATGACGGCGACGAACCGGAGGGGCCAAGCGAGTCGGTACACGGCGCCACGACGCTACTTCCGATCACCCGCCGCGGGGCGTCACCCTCGGCCCCGGCGGGGTACGGTGGCGCCCCATGAGCACCCCGCGTCCCTTCCGTTTCGGCCTCCAGGTGGACTCCGCAGGGAGTGGCCCCGCATGGGCGGAGCTCGCCCGCCGGGCCGAGGGCCTCGGCTACAGCTGCCTCACGATGCCCGACCACTTCGGCGACCAACTGGCCCCGGTGCCAGCGTTGATGGCCGCTGCCGCCGCCACCACCACCCTGCGGGTCGGCGCGCTCGTGCTGGACAACGACTACAAGCACCCCGTGGTGTTGGCCAAGGAACTGGCCACGATCGACGTGCTCTCGGAGGGCCGGATGGAGATCGGCCTCGGGGCCGGGTGGATGATCAGCGACTACGAGCAGGCCGGCATGCCGTACGACGCCGCGGGCGTGCGCATCGACCGTTTCGTGGAGGGCCTGCACATCATCCGCCGCTCGATGCAGGAAGGGCCGTTCTCCTTCGCCGGGCAGCACTACACGATCACCGACTACGACGGCTTGCCCAAGCCGGTGCAGGCCCGGCCGCCGCTGCTGATCGGTGGGGGTGGCAAGCGGGTGCTCGGCATCGCCGCCCGCGAGGCGGACATCGTGGGCATCAACCCGAGCATGCATGCCGGCCGCATCGGCCCGGAGGCGATCGCCGGGATGACCGCCGAGTCGGTCGACGACAAGATCGCCGTCGCCCGCGCCGCCGGCGCGCACCGCCTGGACGAGATCGAGTGGAACATCCGGACGTTCCTGGTGAACGTCACCGCAGATGGGGCCGGCGCACGTGCCGGCATGGCCTCGATGCTCGGGGTGGACCAGTCGATGATCGACCACTCCCCCTTCGCCCTCATCGGGCCACCCGAGGAGCTCATCGAGCGGTTGCAGGAGCGCCGCGAACGGTGGGGCTTCTCGTACATCATCGTCGGCGGCGCGGATGTCGATGCGTTCGCCCCGGTGGTGGCGGCGCTGGCAGGCTCGTGAAAGCCTCGAACGCGCCGAGCGTGGCACTGTGCGGCGCCGGCATGATCGCCGGGGCGCACGCCGCAGCGGCGCGCCTGCACGGGTACCCGGTGGTGGCAGTGGCGTCGCGCACGGCCGGCCGGGCGGCGGAGATGGCCGCCGGGTTGGGCGCCCAGGCAGTGGCGTACGACGACCTGCCGGCCGGGGCGGATCTCGTGGTCGTGGCCACGCCGCCGCAGTGCCACGCCGCCGACGCCGTGCGCCTCCTCGAGGCCGGCACTGCCGTGCTGCTGGAGAAGCCGCTGTGCCGCACGCTGGACGAGGCCGACCATCTGGTGGCCGCCGCGGCCCGGCACGGTGGGCGCCTGCTGTACGGGGAGAACCTCGCCTACGCGCCGGTCGTCGAGCGCGTCATCGGGCTCGTGCCGAAGGTCGGCGCGCTCACCCATCTGGAAGTGCGGGCCCAGCAGGGGCTTCCCACGTGGGGCAGCTTCACGTCGGACGAATGGGGTGGTGGCGCACTGTTCGACCTCGGCGTGCACCCGTTGGCGCTGGCGCTGCTGGTGGCCGGTGTCGCCGGGTGCGGCCGCCCGGTGGGTGTGCGAGCCACGCTGCGCGGTGGCGAGGGCCACGGCAGCGACGAGCACGCCGAGGTGCGGCTGGCGTTCCGCGGCGGGTTCGAAGCCACCGTCGTGGCCAGCTGGCAGGCAGGCCCGCAGCCGGAGTGGGACATCCAGGTGGCCGGCGCCACAGGTGTGGTGCGGGCCGAGTTGTTCCCCTCCGTGCGCCTGGAATGGAACGGCGACGAGGTGGCGCTCCCCCGCCCGACGGCCCCCGTGCCCGTGCTCGAGGAACTCGGCTACCTGGGTCAGCTCCGTGCCTTGGTGGAGGACGTTGCTGCGGGGCAGGAGCCGGCGATGAGCGCTGCCTTCGGCCGCGACGTGCTGGACGTGGTGATGGGTGCCTACGCGTCAGCGGGCCGCGGAGGGGTGCTCGTGGAGCTTCCCTTCCGCGGCCCGCGTGACCGTACGCCGTTGGAGTTGTGGCGAGGCGCCTGAGGCCCTCACCGCGCCGCGCTGGAAATCAGAGCGGCTGGACCTTGAAGGCCTCGTCGCCCTTGCGGCCCGGCCCGATTTCGAACTCGACCTGCTGGCCCTCGTTGAGCGTCTTGAAGCCGGACCCTTCGATGTTCTTGTGATGAACGAACACGTCGGCACCGCCGTCGCGCGAGATGAATCCGTAGCCCTTCTGGGTGTTGAAGAACTTCACGGTGCCTTGCATTGCATTCTCTACTTTCTGCGCCGCCCTTGTGGTGGCGCGTGCTCGCACGCTACCCGAGACGAAGGGGCCGAGTGGACGCGGGACCCGCCCCGGCGGGCCGTTGGACACTGGTGCGATTCGCCGCCCCCGGCGCACCCTGTGGCCATGATCCGATCCATGAGCGACGCGGTCGCGGCCATCAGGCCCGACGACACTCTTGCCGTGGGGCTCGGCCCGGCCGTGCCCGGCGGCTTCTTCCATGCCCTCGGCGAGCGCGACGATTTCGAGCACCTGGAAATCTTCGGGGCCCTCCTCCCCGACCTCTACCAACTGTTCATGCGCAAGGGGGTGCACTACCGCAGCGGCTTCTTCGGCCCGGCGGAGCGCTTCTTGCGTGATGCGGGTGCGTCGGTGGATTTCGTGCCGGCGGACTTCCGTCGCTTCGAGCCGATCCTGCACCATCTCAAGCCGCGGGTGATGGCCACCTCGGCCGCGCCGCCGGTGGACGGATGGGTCAGCCTCAGCGTGCACGCCGGGGCAAGTGTGGACGAACTGCACCGCGCCGCGGCAGACCCGGAGCGGTTGGTGATCGTGGAGGTCAGCCCCCACTTCCCGCGCACGTTCGGCATGCCGCCGGAGCACGAGCACCGCCTGCACGTGGACGAGATCGACTTCCTGGTGGAGAGCGATCGGCAGCCGCTGAACCTGGCCGACGCGCCGCCCAGCGATGCGGAGCGGGCGATCGCCGAGCACGCGATGCAGTACGTGCACCGGGGGTGCACCCTGCAGACGGGTATCGGCGGGATTCCCAGCCAGATCGCCAAGCTGCTGGCCGAAGGGCCGCTGGACGACTTCGGTGTGCACAGCGAGATGTTCACCACAGGTCTGATGCACCTGCACCAGGCCGGCAAGGTCAGCAACCTCAAGGGCAGTCGCTTCGACGGGGTCAGCGTCACCACGTTCGCCGCCGGCACGCCCGAGCTGTACGAGTGGCTGCACAACAACGACGAGGTCAGGTTCCTCCCGGTGCGCGTGGTCAACTCGCCTGAGCTGATCGCCCAGAACCGCCACATGGTCACGATCAACGGCGCCCTGGCGGTGGACCTGGCCGGGCAGGTGGTGGCGGACACGATTGCCGGCACCCAGTTCAGCGGGATCGGTGGGCATGAGGACTTCGTCAGCGGGCCCGGCCTGTCGGCCGACGGGCGCAGCCTGGTGTGCCTGCCCGCGTCGTCGTTGGTGAACGGCGAGCTGGTCACGCGCATCGTGCCGAAGCTGCCCTCAGGCTCCGTGGTCAGCACGCCGCGACACCAGGTGGACATCGTGATCACCGAGTTCGGCGCCGCCGAACTGCAGGGGCGGACCATCCGTGAGCGTGCCCTGGCCCTGGCCGCCATCGGCCACCCGGACGTGCGCGACGAGCTGCTGGCTGTCGCCGCAACCTGGCCGCAGGACTGACACCGCGTACGCTCGGCGTTCGTGCGCCCCTCGCTCGCCCTCCGTACCGCCCTGCTCGCCGGGGCCACCGTCCTCGGCGCGTGCGCGGGTGGTGGCGCGAGCCCCGGTGAGGGCACGAACGCGGGCACCGCACCGTCCACCGTCACCACGGCGGCGGTCACGAGCAGCAGCAAGCCGCGAACCACCACCAGCGCCACAAGCGTCACCACCGCGGCCGACCCCGCCGACCCCTATGCCGTGGCCGGCTGGACGGCCGCCGAAAATGCTCGACCGGGCGACCCCGGTTGGAGGATCACCAGCAGCACGACGGATCATGTCGCCGACAACCCGCAGGGGTGGATCGAAGGGTTTGCCGGTGCCGTCACGGCACGGCATGGCGATTCCGTGCCGCTGTACGTGGACACGCCCGCGGCCACGTTCACCGTGCGCGCCTATCGCATGGGGTTCTACGGCGGCGCCATGGGTCGCCTGATCTGGCAGTCCGACCCCGTCGCCGGCGCCCGGCAGGCGATGGCCACCTTCGATGGCAGGACGCACATGGCCGAGGCCCCGTGGCAGGTCTCCACCGAGGTGGCGGTGACCGCCGAGTGGCCGCCCGGCGCCTACCTGCTGCGGTTGGACAGCGACGCCGGTGGGGCGCACTATGTGCCGCTCACCGTGCGCCACGACGCGGCGGCCGCCGATCTGTTGTTCATGAACGCCGTCACCACATGGCAGGCGTACAACCCGTGGGGCGGGTGCACCCTCTACGAGTGCTTCGAGCCGCGGTCCGGTGCTCGCGCCGATGTGGTGAGCTTCGACCGGCCGGATGCCCACAGCTACGGGTTCGGCGCGGCCGACTTCCTCACCCACGAACTGCCGCTCCTCGCCTTCGCCGAGGAACAGGGCTACGACGTCGCCTACGTCACCAACATCGACCTCCACGCTGACCCCGCGGTGGCCACCCAGCGACCGATGCTGCTCAGCCCGGGGCACGACGAGTACTACTCCGCGCCGATGCGCGCCGGGCTGGAGGACGCGCTCGATGGGGGCACGCACATCGCGTTCTTCGGGGCCAACGCCGTCTACCGCAACATCCGCCTCGAGCCGGGCGCCGATGGCGCGCCGTACCGGCGCGAGGTGCCCTACCGGGTCTCCGACCCCGGTGCGGGCGGCGACCCTGAGCTGCAGACGGTGAACTGGCGCGAATCACCGCTGCGCCGCAACGAGGCGGAGATCGTCGGCCTGCAGTACGGGTGTGCCGAGGTGCGTCGCAGCATGAGACTCGTGAACACGGGCAGCTGGCTGTTCGACGGCGCGGACGTCAGCGATGGCGCACTCGTCCGCAACCTGGTGGGAGTCGAGTTCGACGAGATGGCCGCCGCCTCCGTGACGCCGGCCGACCTCGAGGTGATCGCCGCGACGTCCCTGGAGTGCCGCGAGCTCACCTACCAGCAGGTCTCCGC
>JBPOIX010000298.1:0-16202 GCA_052034175.1 Actinomycetota bacterium | reverse complement strand
TCTACCTCGGCGGCCAGCAGGGCCCGGGCGGACCCGGCGGCCAGGGCGGCGGGCCCGGCGGTCAAGGCGGCCTGACGAACCACATCACGTCGACGTGCACGCCAGTGGCCGACGTGTCCGCAAGCCTGTACGACTGCGGCTGAGTGCCGCGTCAGCACACGTCGGCCGCGTTCGGGTCGACACGCAACCGAAGCTTCGATGGATGTCAAGCGGCCAGCGCGGGTGGCCTGGCGTGGCTGATGTTGGGAAGGTCGTGGAGGATCGCGCGGTGGACTTGGCGTGCGACGTAGCGCTTCAAGCAGCGGATGACCTCCTTCTTCGTGCGGCCTTCGGCCAAGCGTCGTTGCATGTACGCGCGCGTCGGTTCGTGCCAGCGGAGCCGACTGATGACGATGATGTAGAGCGCGGCGTTGGCGTTGCGGTCACCGCCGCGATTGAGGCGGTGGCGGTGCTGGCGGCCCGAGGACGCGTCGATTGGTGAGGTCCCGCAGAGCGCGGCGAAGGATCGTTCATGCGCGAGCCGGTCAGGGTTGTCACCGGCGGCCAGGAGCAAGATGGCCGCGGTCTGGGTGCCGACGCTTGGCAGTTCGCGCAGCGTTGGTGCGAGCTCGGCGGTGAGGTCATCGAGCACGGCGTCGAGCTCGACGATCTCGGTGGTGAGTGCTTGCCAGCGTCGGGCGAGGAGCCGCAATGTCCGGCGGGCCGCGCCGACCGGGCTGGTCGCAGGCGCAGTGTGGAACCGGGCGCAGCGTTCGACGACCTGTTTGGTGTTGAGCCTGGCGAGGGTGGTGCGTAGCTCGGCCGGTGCCGTGGTCACGACGGCGTGCATCTGGTTCGCGGCCTGGGTGCGGGCCTTGATCGCGCTGCGTCGGGCGACGCTCAACAGCCGGATCGCTTCGACGCTGCCATCGGCGGTCTTGGGTGCGCCGTTGGCTTCGCCGGACTGCACGGCACGGGCGGCGCCGATCGCGTCGGCGGTGTCGGACTTGCCGTGCCGGCGGCGGAACTGCCGGTTCGGTCGTTGCACCTCGACCACCCGGACACCGTTGCTGGTGAGGTGCCGGGCGAGGCCGGCGCCCCAGGCACCGGTGCCTTCGACACCGACAACGGTGAGTTCACCAAAGCCGCGCATCCAGGTGAGGAGTCGCCGGTAGCCGGCGGGTGTAGTAGGAAACTCTGAGGTGCCGAGCACGACACCGACCGCGTTGAGCACGGCGGCGACGTGGGTGTCTTTGTGGGTGTCGACGCCGCCAGTGACGGGCATCGTTGGATCTGTCATTGTGGACCTGCCATCGCTTCGTAGTGGTTGTCGATGGCACGCGCAGCCGGTCCACGGACAGGCCAGTGACGAGGCTTTGCACGAGCTTCTATCAGGTCACGTTCGACCAGCCGGTTGTGCCGGTGGTGCCACGCTCAACGAGTCGACGGATCGGTTACAGGACATCCGTGAGGGAGTCCGGCGGTAGGAGAGTCAGACCCGGCGAGCGTGGCACCACCACCCAACATCATCACTGGCGGTAGGGGATGCGCCCAGATCAGATGATCTGTGCGCGCTGAATCGCACCGCAGGCGCGTTTAGAGCAGGCAGCGAACGCCGTGGTGTCGCAAGCCAGCAGGACATCGAGATGACCCGACCCAGGTTCATAGCTCTCGCCCGCCACATCGTCGGTCCGATCTACGGATTCCGCGCGACGTCACAACTAGACCGGCTGCGTGTAGGTTGCTGATCCTTCGCTCTAGACAACCAAGGAGACAGAAACATGAAACGATCAATCACGGCCCTCGCCATTGCTACGGTCGCTGGCCTCTCGATGGCAGGCACCGCATCAGCGATCCCGACGTCTGGTGACTACTGGCTCGCGTCGGGCAACCCCACACACACCGACAGCGTCTTCTACACGGGTACCGGCTCGCAGCGCTCTAGGCAGACTTGCGTCTCAGCTGGTCACGGCTCGACCTACTACGGTCCGTGGGTGTCGGTCGCTAACGTGGTGTCGCACGTCCCGTTCAACTGCTATCGCTCCTCGATTTCGGCTTACGGGCAGCAGCTGGCGTAGGGAGTTGATGATGTTTCGCAGCCGGCTGTGCGTGGTAGTCGTGCTCCTGCTTGCAGCCTGTACCGACGGTTCGGTCCGGTCGACTACTGCGTCGACCGGACCGGGCGTTGACCTTCCTTCATCAGCCGACATCCCCGAAGGCCAGCGTGAAGCACTCGCCGATGGCCAAGTCACGGTGCAGGAGTACAGGTCCGCCTTCGACGAGTGGACGCAGTGCGCTGCAAAGGATGGCGGAGTCGTCGCGCCGTACAACGAGGACCCTGCGACGGGGCTCATCCTCTACAGCACGGGCTCGCCGATTGGTGCGCCAGACCAGCCCGACCTGTCGAGCCCGGAGGGGCGATGCTACGCGCAGACGTTTTCGTGGATTGATCTGGTTTTTCAGAGCAGCCCCGCGGTGCTCGAACACATCAAGCAACAGAACCTCGAGGTGTACCGGTCGGAGCAGCGTCCGTGTCTTCTGAAGAACGACATCGATGCTCCCGAGGACGTTGAGATCGGCAGTGCTGAGTACGGCCAACTCCTTCAGACGTTTGTCGACCTCACCAAGCGGGGGAAGTGCTGAGCCAAATGAGCGGTGTGTTTCGTCGGGCCATCCGTGCCGTGGCGATCGCTGTCATGATGGCTGGGGCGGTCGCGCTCACCATCATCGCCGTGCCTCTCGCACGGTATCCCAGTCGGCCGACTCTTTCGTTCGTTAACTCGCCAGTCGCGGTGGCGCAACAGACCACGGCGCTCTCTCGGGCCGCCACCGCCACGATCTTGTGGGAACCTGGCCGGGTCATCCGCACGGCAGTAATCGCGTCGGGCACGGTTACTCGTGTCGGTCTGGAGGCAGGGACACCAGCAACTTGTGGCGAATCACTGTTGCAGATTGACGGTGCCGACGTGATCGGCTATTGCGGCCCGGAACCGCTCTGGCGAGCTATCTCCTCCGCCTCTCAGGGACGCGACGTCGACGAGTTGGTGACTTTCCTGCGCTCGACCGGCTTCCTGGCAGGCAGCGGCGCACCAACGGAACCCGAGTTGACGCACGCGGTTGAGGCGATGCAAGCACACTTCGGTTATCCGGCCACCGGCACTGTCAGCCCGGCGATGTTCGTGTGGTTGGGTTCTGCCGGTTTCACGCCCGATGTTGTAGAGATCACGGCAGGGACCGCAATCTCGGGATCTACGGAAGTTGCCTCGTCAAAGCCTCAAATTTCGGCCGTGACCGTGCAGGTCGCGGCCGGTGATCCTCCGTCTGTCGCCACGAAGCTGGTGTTTAACCTCACGGACAGCCCCGGTACCTTCGATATTGCCCCTGATGGATCTGTCGCTGACGTCGTTGGCTTTAGCGCCGCCGCTGGCGATCGACTCCAAGATGCGAACGGTGGATTGGTGACGTCGCTTGGTGGTGTGGTCTCGCTGTCGACGCCGATCACCGCCGCCGCGGTTCCTATCTCGTCGATTGTTCGCAACGCGGGCGTGAATTGCGTCGTGCCTGTTGAGGGGCATCCGGTCCGAGTTGACATCGTCGACAGTCAGCTCCAGCTCGTCCTTGTCACCGGAGACCTGCTGCCCGGCACCCTGATTCAGTCTCAACCTTCGCCGACCAGCGAATGCTGACGGCAAGGAACCTTTCATACCGTCTCCCTGACGGCCGTGAGCTCTTTAGGTCTGTGGAGCTGGCACTGCAGCCCGGTGATGCTGTCGCCATCACGGGGCCATCCGGTACCGGAAAATCAACGCTGCTGTGGCTCCTGGGCGGATTGCTCCAGCCCACGACCGGCGCTGTCGACATCAGTACGCCAAACCCCCATCCGATCGCGTGGGTGCTGCAAGGGCTCTACTCGCTGTCGGCGCGTACGGTGCTGCACAACACCATGCTGTGCGGCGTCATCGACGGGGCCAAGCGATCTTCCATCGTCAATCAATCACAACTCGCCTTGCATGCGGTTGGGCTATCAGAATTCGCCGCGACAAAGATCCGTGCATTGTCAGGCGGCGAACTCCAACGAGTAGCCGTGGCGCGTGCCCTCGCGTCCGGGCGTCCCGTCATTCTGGCAGACGAGCCGACGAACCAACTCGACCGCACGAACGCGACGAACGTCATGCACCTGCTGGCTGAGGAACGGCACAAGGGCAGAGTCGTCGTCATCGTCACTCACGACACGGCTTCGCTGCCCGCAGGAGTCCGCCAGATGCAACTCACACCTGAAGGCCTCACATGCTGAAGCAGTGCTTCGGGCTAATCGGTGAGAGCCTTCGAAATGTCGCGTCGAGGCCAATTATGACGCTCGCCATCGTCGGCCTGCTAGCAGCGAGCTACACAGGGGTGGCCGCAGGCGAATACAACTCAGCGGCTCATGCTCTTAATGTCGGCGCGTCGCTGCGCGCCGATGGCATGTACACGCTCATCGTTGAGGCGACGAACGGCAGACAAATCAATGCTGACGACTGTCTCGCTCTCGGTCGCTCTCCCGGAATCGAATCCTCTGTTGCGCTTGCGGGGCCGATCCAAGCGCATCTCTACGAGCCGGCTGGTCCCCTCGTCCCCACATGGCTGGCCACCGGACCATTAGTGAGGTTTGCCGCATCCATCACGCTCCAGCCGCCGCCGCACATCGGCACGGCCGGCGCTGTGATCGACGTCGACTCAACACTCGGTGCTGTGGGCTCGCACCGAAACATCGCGCTTGCACTCCCGAACTCGCCGACAGCTGACCATGTAGACGCCGTGGTGTACGACCTAGCGGCTCTAGGAGACGGATTCAGCGGCAACGCGCTGATTCCTGCCACAAGCGGGTCGGCAGCCCCATCGTTTTGCATGATGAGCATCGCGCCCGACGCACGAGAAGCGTCTCTTGAGCTAGCTCAGCGGGCGTTCCCATCCGTCGGCGGCTACAGCGCGCACTGGGCACTCAGCAATGCGGACAAGTTTCAATCCGGCCAGGACGTGTTTGACGATCGACCAAGTCAATGGGGCTGGGTCGCTGTGATCGTTCTCATGGTCGTCGTGTACCTGATGTACCTCAGGTTGCGGCGGAGCGACCTGGCGGTGTATGCCGCCAACGGGATGAACCCCACCGGGGTGACCTTCCTTGCTGGCGTCGAGTTAGCGATCATTACCATCGCTGCACTCGTGGTTGCAGCGGTGCTCGACTGCGCGTTGGTGTGGCACTACAGCGGCGAGGGCACGCCACTCAAGGTGGGAGAAATAGCAGCCACGCGGGCAGCACTTGGGTCCCTGCTGGTAGTTCCCCTCGTCGCACTGCTCCCGCAACCAAGTTCGATCGTCGAGGCCCTGAAAGACAGATGACCATGGAGGTCGCGTTCGATGGTTTGCACGTTCACGAACCACGGCGACTCTTCCCCGCACCCATCCGGGTGCCTGTCATCACGCCAGTTCGGCTGAGCGTGATCACCAGGTCGATGACGAGGTGCTCGTGCAAGAACCAGGCATCAAGCCGCGACGCATCAGACACGATTCCATTATCGCCCTTGGGTCTGCCTAATCGGCGGTCAAGGGGAACTCGTGGCGATGGGTCTCAGCCCGCCACGCGCTGATGTTCGCAACGGGGACTTCACCCCGTCGTGAACGACCTGGACACGCCGCCACGCGTGTCGGCGCCGGGCGGTCGCGTTGCATAAGTGCCGGTTTGGGGCAGGGGAGACGCTGCCTGACACGGCACTTGCCTTCCGCCCCATGGGTTGGACGGAGGCGGGGCCCGAAGACGTGACCATCACGGACTACCACTGAGGGAGCAGCAATGACGACCACCATGAAGCCCATTCATCCCGGCGAGGTGCTGCTGCCGACTTTCTCGAGCCGCTCGGGGTGACACAGCACCGACTGGCCGTTTGCATCGCCGCGCCACCTCGACGGATCAACGAGATCGTTCACGGAAAGCGGCGCATCACCGCGGACACTGCACTTCGCCTCAGCCGCTTCTTCGGCACGAGCGATCGCTTCTGGATCAACCTGCAGGCTCGCTACGACCTCGAGGTGGAGCGCAACTCGGGGACGTGCTCAATGCCATCACGCCGCTCGCGGTCGCCTAACGGCCCGCACGGGCTGGTGGCCAAGCGCGGAGTCGAACCGCTTGGTCGCTCTTGCGAGTCAACCGCTCAACGCCCTACCCGGGTAGCCGTTCACCAGTGTGCCGGTGGCAGCTCCGTTTCGCACGGGCCTTGGGTCACATGTACCAGCGGCGGCGCAGCCAGAGGGACACGTACACCAGGCCCACCAGCACCGGCACTTCGATCAGCGGGCCCACCACGCCGGCGAGTGCCTGCCCGCTGGACACGCCGAACACGCCGATCGCCACGGCGATGGCCAGCTCGAAGTTGTTGCCCGCGGCGGTGAACGAGATCGACGCGTTGCGTTCGTACGCCAGGCCCATGCGATGGCCGAGCCAGAACGTGCCGAACCACATGATGGCGAAGTAGGCCAGCAGCGGCAGGGCGATGCGTGCCACGTCCCACGGCTGGTCGGTGATCCGCTCGCCCTGCAGCGCGAACAGCACCACGATCGTGAACAGCAGGCCGTACAGCGCCACCGGCCCGATGCGCCGCAGGAACGTCCCCTCGTACCACTCGGTGCCCTTGGCGCGCTCGCCGAACAGCCGCGTGAGGAACCCGGCCAGCAGCGGGATGCCGAGGAAGATCAGCACCGACTTGGCGATCTCCCACACGGTCACGTCGATGCCTTCGCTGTCCAGCCCGAGCCAGCCGGGCAGGACCTCGAGGTAGAACCAGCCGAGCAGCGAGAAGGCGAGGATCTGGAACACCGAGTTGAGCGCCACGAGCACGGCGGCCAACTCGCGGTCGCCGCACGCCAGGTCGTTCCACACGAGCACCATTGCGATGCAGCGCGCGAGGCCGACGATGATCAACCCGGTGCGGTACTCCGGCAGGTCGTTGAGCGTCAGCCAGGCGAGGGCGAACATCAGCGCCGGCCCGACGAGCCAGTTGAGCACCAGCGACATCGCCAGCGAGCGGCGGTCGGCCACCACATGCCCGATCGAGCGGTACTTCACCTTCGCCAGAACGGGGTACATCATCAGCAGCAGGCCGATGGCGATCGGCAGCGAGACGGTGTCGATCTTCACCCTGTCGATCTGCTCGTCGAGGTCGGTCCACACCTTGCCGAGCGCGATGCCCGCAGCCATCGCCAGCCCGATCCACACGGGCAGCAGCCGGTCGAGCGTGGAGAGGCGGCCGGGCACGGCGGCAGGCGGGTGAGCGGTGTCGGTGGCCGTCATGCGCGCTCCACGATGCCGCCGCGCAGCCCGGCCTCCAGGCTGGTGAAGCGGTGGGCGGCCAGCCACAGGCGCAGCAGGTGGCGCCGCTCGGCCGGGTCGACGTCGTCCTCGTACGCCTCGCGGGCGTGAAGGATGCGGCCGTTGTTCAGCAACTGCACGTCGCCGGGTTCGAAGCCCATCTCCACATGGAAGGCCGGGTCGTTCGCCAGCCGTTCGAGCGTCTCCATGGCCTCCAGCTGGAGTGGTGTGAGGCGCGGTGCGTCGGCGTGCTGCTGCGAGTCGCGGATGTACCAGCCGAGGTAGAACAGCCGGGCCGTGCCGCCCACGTCGTTGATCGGCGCGAGCAGGAACCATGGCGCCTCGCCCGGGGGCACGTCGCCCTGGCGATCCCAGCCCACCGGGTGGTACAGCGCCTCCAGCAGGTCCGGCCGGGTGGAGAGCAGCTCGTTGTAGAGCGCCCAGCTGGAGACCAGCTTGCTCTCCCCTCCGGAGCGGGCGCGGTGCAGGCACAGCAGGCCGATGATGTCGGCCCCGTCGGTGTGGAAGTCCTGCCGCTCGCGGGTGCGGTACAGGCGCACTTTGCCGGCGTCGGCCGGGAGGCGTTCGTCGCGGACGTGGGTGAGCAACTCGCCCCACTTGTTCTGCGCCACCGGCACACCGAGGTGGGTGCCGAGGCCCACCCATGCCAGCTCGAGCTCCTCGGTGGTCAGCTCGTCGATCGGGAAGCCGCGCAGCAGCAGGAAACCGCGGCCGCGCTCCAGCCGTGCCGACCAGTCGGCCAGTTCGGCCTCCATGCCCGGGAGGGGGAAGGCAGCGCGGTCGAGCGTGGCCGCGGTGTGCCCCGCCGCGACGGCAGCGCGCCCCGCCGCGGCGAGGGTGGCGCGCTGGCTCGGCGAGAGCTCCACGCGCCACTCCTCGACGGCGAGGTCGGCGGGCCGCCACACGGCCGCGCCGGTCTGCAACGAACGGATGGTCACCGCAACCTCAGCAGCAGGTGCCGACGGAGGCGGCGGGCTTGGCGGCCATCGCCACCGGGGCGGAGGCGGTGACGGGGCCGCAGCACCCACCGGCAGCTGCGGCAGCCTCGGCCGGGGCCTCCTCGGCGGCGGGCGAGCAGCAGACGGCGCCGTCCTCGGCGAGGGCCGCGCCCTTCATCACCGGCGAGTCGGCGAGCACGGTGTAGACCTCCCAACGGGTGGTGTCCGGCCCGCTGACCCACACCTTGTCCTGCACGGCGTAGCAGCAGTCCACCTTCTCCTCGATGTCGGTGGCCAGGCCCTCGGCCTGCAGGCGGGTGATGGCGCCGCTCACGAGGTCGGCGTTCTCCACCTCCACGCCGAGGTGGTTGATCGTGCCGGGCTCGCCCCCGGCGAACAGCACCAGCTTCAGCGGCGGCTCGGCGATGGCGAAGTTGGCGTAGCCCTCGCGAACCTTGGCCGGGCCGGTGCCGAACAGCTTGGTGTAGAACTCGATGGCCTGGTCGAGATCCCCGACGTTGAGGGCCAGCTGGACTCGGGACATGGTGTGCTCCTTGTGATGCGCTCTGCCATACATTGACAGATGTCGATGGGCACAGCGTACCAATAGATCGACGATTGTCAATATGTAGGTTCGATGCCGAGGAAGCCGGTGCTCAGCCGTCGGCGTCGATGGTGGCCAGCGACACTTGCGTGCCGGCGGGCAACGGGGGCAGGCGCACGGCCAGCAGCCAGGCGATGGCCACGAAGGCGGCGGTGCCCCACAGCGCGGCGGCCAGCCCACCCCACAGGTACAGCACGCCCGACAGCAGGGTTCCCACCAGGCGGCCGGCCGCGTTGGCCGAGTAGTAGAAGCCGACGTCGAGCGCCACCTCGTCGTCGTCGGCGTAGGCCAGCACGAGGAAGCTGTGCAGCGCGGAGTTCAGTGCGAAGACCACGCCGAACACGATCAGCCCGCCCACCACTGCCACTTCCCGGCCCACATCCAGCGCCGTGGGCACGGCGATGGCCACGGCCACCAGGGCCAGCACGAAACCCCACCGCCGCGTGGCGGCGACCTCGTCCACCGCGCGGCCGCCGCGGGCCAGCAGGCGAGGGGCGAACGACTGGACGATGCCGTAACCGATGACCCAGGCCGCCATGAACCCGCCGACACCCTGGTGCGCCCAGCCCAGCTGGTCGGAGAGGAACACGGGCACGGCCACCACGAACCAGATGTCTCGCGCTCCGAAGAGGAAGAACCGCGCCGCCGACAGCCGGTTGAGCGCGGCCGACTTCGACAGCAGCGACCTCAGCGGCGGCTTCTTCTTCGAGCGGCCGATGTCCTCATCCAACAACACGAGCAGGGCCACCATGGTGACGGCCAACGCGGCCGCCATCGTCCACAACGCGCCGTCGTAACCGAGCCACGCCAGCAATGCCGCGCCGAGGAAGAAGCCCACGCCTTTCAATGCGTTCTTCGAGCCCGTGAGCACGGCCACCAGACGGAACAGCGACCCGTCGCCGGCCACCGACTTGACGGCGCTCTTGGAGCTCATCTTCGTCAGGTCCTTGGCGATGCCGGACAGCGCCTGCACCGCGGTGACGAACGTGACGGACAGCCAGCGCTGCCAGCTGGGCGCCTGCAGGGTGAGCGCAGCCAGTGCCACCACCTGCAGGCCCAGCCCGGCCACCAGCGTGCGGTTGAGGCCGCGGCGGGCACCCACCCACCCACCGAGCAGGTTGGTGAGGATGCCCATCAACTCATAGGCGATGAACAGGAAGGCAATGGCGACGGGCGAATACCCGAGGTCGTGGAAGTGCAGGAGCACGAGCATGCGCAGCGCCCCATCGGTGAGGGTGAACACCCAGTAGCCGGCGGTCACCAGCGCGTAGTTGCGCAGCTTCACGCGCCGCCCCGGGCTGGCAGGCCGCGGCCCACCAGCGCAGCGAGTTCGGCCATGCGATGCACATAGCCGTACTCGTTGTCGTACCACACGAGCACCTTCACCATCCGGCCGTCGATCACCATTGTCGACGGCCCGTCGACGATGCCGGAGCGCGGGTCGTTGGTGTAGTCGGCGCTCACCAGCGGCCTGTCTTCGAAGCCGAGGATGCCTGCCAGGGGGCCGTCCGCGGCGGCCGCGCGCAGCAGGCCGTTCACCTCGTCGACGGTCACGTCGCGGGCCATCGTGAACACGGCGTCGGTGAGCGAGGCGTTCAGCAGGGGCACGCGCACGGCGATGCCGTTCAGCTTGCCGGCGAGCTCCGGGTAGATCAGGGTGATCGCCGTCGCCGAGCCCGTGGAGGTGGGGATCAACGAGTTCAGCGCGGAGCGGGCGCGGCGCAGGTCCTTGTGCGGCGCGTCAACCACGACCTGGGTGTTGGTCACATCGTGCACGGTGGTGATGGCGCCGCGCTCGATGCCGATGCCTTCGTGGAGCACCTTCACCACTGGGGCCAGGCAGTTGGTGGTGCACGACGCCGCGGTCACGATCGTGTGCAGCGCGGGGTCGTAGAGGTGGTGGTTGCAGCCCATCACCACGTTGAGCACGCCGGGGCTCTTCACCGGGCAGGCCACCACCACACGCGCCGCGCCGTTGGCGAGGTGCGGTTGCAGGGCGTCGGCGGTCTTGAACGCTCCGGTGGCTTCGATCACGACGTCCACCCCGAGGGCGCCCCACGGGATGGCCGCCGGCGTGGCGTGCTCGCTGAACGAGACCGGGTTGCCGTCGATGACCAACCCGTCGCCGTGCGCCTCGACACTGCCGTCGTAGCGGCCGTGCACCGAGTCGAACTGCAGCAGGTGGGCGGCGGTCTCCACCCCGCCCTTGTGTTCGTTGACGTGGACGAGCTGCAGCTCAGGTTGGTGGCGCAGGGCGCGCACCACCAGCCGGCCCATGCGCCCGAAACCGTTGATGCCGATGCGGACGGTCATGCCCGTGTCTCCTGTTCGGTGGGGAAGGTAGCGAAGCGGTGGATGCGTGCGTCGAGGGCGGCCACGGTGCGGTCGAACGCCGCCGCGCTGCCGTCGGCCACAGGGTCTGGCAGCGACCAGTGCCACCACGCCGCCGACGCGGGGAGCTCCTCGTGGGCGCGGTCGCAGACCGTGACCACCTGGGTGCCGGCCGGGATGGCGCCCACCATCGTGGGTGTGGCGTCGGCCAACGAGAGCCCTGCCCGCCTGGCCGCCGCCACGGCACCACGGTGCACGCGCGGCGCTGGGTGCGTACCGGCGGAGGACGCGCGACGGCCCGTGCGCGCCGTCCACATCGCGGCCGCCAACTGTGAGCGAGCCGAGTTCGCACTGCAGAGGAACAGCACGTCGCGCGGTGCGGGCGCGGCGGCGTTCGATGCCAGCGCTCGTGCCGCCGGCAGGAGGTGGACGTAGCGGCGCCGACCGTCGCCCGCGGACGCGTGGCGCCCGATCAGGCCGACGCCCTCCAGCACGTCCAGGTGGTGGGCCAAGAGGTTGGAGCGGATGTGCAGCAGCTCGGCCAGCTCCGCAGGCGAGCGGTCGCTGACGCCCAACTCGTCCACGATCCGCAGCCGCAGCGGTTCGCCGAGCGCTGCATAGCGCGCCGCCCGCAGTTCCAGTTCACTCACCGTTGCCTCCTTCGCTCATCGTTCGATGAGTCAATCATCATTGAGTGAACGTGCGTTACGCGCAACAGCGAAAGGTGGGTGAACACCGGGTGACCTCACCGTGCCGACCTGCGATAGATTGACGCTCGTCGAATTCCCTGTGGAGGTTCACATGGCCAGCACCATCAAGCGGCTCCCACTCGTGGAGTGCTGCGCCACCGTGGGCAGCACGGAGTTCGACCAGGGTGCCGCCACCGAGGCCGCCAAAGGCTTCGCCGCACTCGCGGACCCCGTGCGCCTGCACCTGCTGTCGATGATCGTCGCCGCCGGCCCTGCAGGGGCATGCGTGTGCGACATGGTCGGCCCGTCCGGCCGCAGCCAGCCCACCGTCAGCCACCATCTCAAGCTGTTGCGCGAGGCAGGCCTGGTCACCAGCGAGAAGCGCGGCACGTGGGGCTGGTACTTCGCCGTGCCCCAGCGGCTGGAGCAGCTGCGCGCCGCGCTGGCATGAGCCCGGCGTTCCCCACGGCGGCGTACCTGCGCCGCATCGGGCTGAGCGAGCAGACCGGCCCGCCCACGCTGGAGCTGCTGGCCGAACTGCAGCTGGCCCATCTGGTGGCCGTGCCGTTCGAGAACCTGCACGTGTACCACCGCCGCAGCCCACGTACGGGCGTGGACTGGTCGGTGCCCAAGATCGTGGAGCAGGGTCGTGGTGGCTGGTGCTTCGAGCTGAACGGTGCCTTCGCCGCACTGCTGCGCGCCGTCGGCTTCGCCGCCGACCATGTGGCCTGCAGGGTGTGGGAAGGCAGCTCCACCAACCCGGTGCCGGGCGGCTGGGGCCCGGAGTTCGATCACCTCGCCACGGTGGTGCACCTCGCGGGCGAGCGCTGGTTCGTGGACGTCGGCTTCGGCGACTGCTGTGTCCAACCACTGCCACTGGCCGACCACGAACAGGCGGCGGTGCCGCGGGCGGCGCGCATGGAGGCCCGAGGGGACGCGTTCGTGCTGCACGAGTTGATGCCCTCGGAGGCGGCCACGGCAGTGCCAGCCACCTGGGCGCCGCAGCTGCACATCGACCCCACACCGCGTGCGCTGCCCGAGTTCGACGGCCGTTGCCGCCAGCTACAGGACGACCCCACCTCGATGTGGCATCAGAAGCCGTTCGCCACCCGCGCTCTCGACGGCAGCGGCTCACGCGTCACCCTGCGCTCGGGTGTGCTGCGCGTTCGCACCGGCGCCGGCCCGTTCGTCGACCACCCGGTGGCCTCCACCGAAGAATGGGACGCCCGCCTCGCCGAGTGGTTCAACCTGGAGGATTCGGCCCTTCGCTGAACTGTGGGGCGATGTCCTCGGCGGCCTGGCGCACCTGCCAGTCGTGGTCCGCGAGTGCGGCCTGCAGAGCGGCTTCCACCTCGGGGCCGGTGAACGGGGCCAGCGCCAGCACCGCACGGCGCCGCACCGCCGGCTTGTCCCCACAACCCGCCAGCACCGCGGGAAGGCCGCGTTCGTCGCCGATGGCCCCGAGGGCCGCCACGGAGGCTTCGCGCACCAGTGCATCCGAAGCGGAGGTTGCCAGCGAGACGAGGCGCGGCACGAATGGTGCCCCGGCCTCGGCCCGTTCGCCCGCAGCCCACGCGGCGGCCTCCACCACCGTCGGGTCGGTGTCCTGCAGCAACGCCCCCAGGTCCACCTCGGCGTTCGCCGCGCCGAGCATGGCCACCCGGCGGCGCACTGCGGGCGATGGGTCGACCGCGGCGGCCGCCACATCGGCGGTGCGCAACGCCCCCATCCGGTCCAGCGCACCGAGCGCCAGCTCGCGGGCCGACGGGTCGATGTGCTGCAGCGCGGCGCGGGCGGTGGCCTCGTCGCCGTCGTGCCCGGCCGTGGCGAGGGCACGCCACAGCGCCGCGGGGGAAGACGCCGGTGTGGTCACTTCTTCAGCATCTCGGTCAGCCGCACCACCGCGTAGGCCACGCCGAAACCGAGGCCGGTGGCGACGATGGCCCCGACCCACACGGCCAACGTGCTGGTGGCGAACACGGCCCAGACGCGCCGGTACCAGCGGGGGGGCCGGTAGCGCGGCGCGGACCGTTCGCTGACCTCAAGGCCGGCGGGGGCGCGCAAAGGGCGCCGGGCGCGTGCCGGATTCGCCGTGGCTCTGGCAGGCTTTCTCCACCCGGTCGCGATGAGTGCCACGATGGCAAGGCCGGCGATCCAGCCAGCAGCGGTGGTGACCTCGGTAATGCTCACTCAATCGGACAGTCTAGAGAAGCCGGCGTCGCCCGTCCGGGCGCCGGCGCGGGCACACCGCCGATGGGCCCTGCCACTGGCCGCGCTGGGCACGCTCACGGTGTTCACCCCGGTGGTGGCCGCGCTCGTGCCGGCCGAATGGTTCGTGGACAAGACCCGCTGCGCCGCCTACGGCGACGAGGACGCCGACGGCGATGGCCTGCGCGACTGTGTGGAGTTCGTGGTCGAACCAATCGCCTACGCCCAGGTGCCTGCCAGTGCCGAACCGGTGGCACCCCGCCTGTCCGTGTCGGGTGCACCCACGTTCGAGCCGTCGGGGGACATCTTCTTCGTCACCGTCCGCGCCCCCGCGGTGCAGGTGCTGGACTGGTTCATCACCAGGGACGACCCTGCGGCGCGCTTCCTCTCGGAGTTGGAGAAGAACCCCACCGGCGACCCAGAGGAGCGGCTGCGCCAGGGCCAGCGGCAGATGACAGGGGCCAAGGAGTGGGCCACGTTCGTGGCGCTGACCGTGGCCGGCTACGACGCCGAACTGGTGAACGGTGCTGCACTGGTGGACTACGCGCTGTGCATCGAGGCCAACGAGGAGCAGACCGAGTGCCTGGTGGGCACCCCGGCCTACTACTTCCTCAAGGACCTCGACCACATCGTCGAGGTGGACGGCCAGCCCGTCGCCGTGCTGGACGACCTGTCGGCGATCGTCGGCGCGCACGAGCCGGGCGACGTGGTCGAGGTCGTGGTGGAACGCGCCGACGGCAACGAGTTCGAACGGGTCACGGGCGAAGTGGAGCTGATCGCCTCGCCGGACGACCCCGAGCGGACGATCCTCGGCTTCATGCCGGTGGACACCCGCACCCTGGAGATCCCCGAGGGGATGGTGGTGGACTTCGACACCGGCTCCATCGGCGGGCCGTCGGCCGGCCTGGCGTTCACGCTGGCGCTGATCGACGACCTCACCGAGGGCGAGCTCACCGGCGGGCAGCAGGTTGCGGTCACCGGCACGATCCAGCTGGACGGCAGCGTGGGCGCCATCGGCGGGCTGCACGCCAAGGCGTCCGCCGTGATGCAGATGGGCGTGAAGTACTTCCTCGTGCCGGCCTCGCAGCCGGAAACCGGGCCGGACAGCGTGGCCGCCGCGCGCGAAGTCGTGGGCGATGCGGTGCAGATCATCCCGGTGGCCACGTTGGAGGAAGCCTTGGCGGTGCTGGCCGAGCTCGGCGGCGACGCCCTGCCCCCGCCGGCGGAAACGGCCACCACGGACGCGTGAGCCGCGGGCGGCATGCCACCCCGCGCCGGGGTGTGCCGCCTACGCTTGCGCCGATGGCCATGTCCTTCTCCCGCCCGGACCCTTCGTCGCCCAATGCGGTGGCGTCGGCGGCGTTCACGCCCGCTCGCCGCGGGTACGACCAGGGTGAGGTCCGCGATTTCCTGCGCATGGTGGCCGCCGAACTGGCGCGCCTGCAGGAGCGCGAGAAGTTCCTCGAACGTGAGCTGCGCAACACCCAGCGCAGCAAGCCGACGGCCGCGGTGGCGCTGGACGAAGAAGTGGTCACGCGCATGCTCGGCGAGGAAGCGGCACGCATCCTGCAGACGGCGCGCGATGGCGCCGGCCAGATTCGCACTCGTGCCGAGGAGAACGCGGCGCGCATGGTGCGCGAAGCCACCGACGAAGCCCAGCGGCGGCGCGAGGAAGCCGAGATCGAGTCGTCCCGCCGCCGGCAGGACGCCTCCGCCGACGCCGAAGCCGAACTGGAGATGGCCAAGCAGCAGGGCCGGGAGATGGTCAACGAGGCCCGCGCCTACCGCGAGCGCGTGCTCAGCGAGCTGTCCCGCCGCCGCGAGCTGGCCCGTCAGCAGATCGAGCAGTTGGTGCACGGCCGCGACCGGCTGCTGCAGGCCTTCGAGCGTGCTCGCATCGCCGCCGTGGACGTGATGGCCGAGCTGACCCCGCTGGGCGAACCGAACGAGTACGTCAACCTGACACCCACCACCGGGCCGGTTCCGCTGATGGTGCCCGGCCGCCCGGCCCCTGGCACCGAGCCGCGCGCCGTCCACCCCGTGGTGGAGGAAGCCGCCGCGGCCGCGGAGCGCGAAGCCGCGGCCGGTGA
>JBPOIX010000403.1:0-3225 GCA_052034175.1 Actinomycetota bacterium | reverse complement strand
TGGACGAGCCGCCGGGCGTGCGCCTGCGCGTCGCCCTCTCGGCCCTCACCATGGCCGAGTACTTCCGCGACGTGCAGAACCAGGACGTGCTGCTGTTCGTGGACAACATCTTCCGCTTCGTGCAGGCGGGTTCCGAGGTCTCCACCCTGCTCGGCCGTATGCCGTCGGCCGTGGGCTACCAGCCCACCCTGGCGGACGAGATGGGCCAGCTGCAGGAGCGCATCACCTCCACGCGTGGCCGTTCGATCACCTCGCTGCAGGCCGTGTACGTGCCCGCCGACGACTACACCGACCCGGCCCCGTTCACCACCTTCACCCACCTCGATGCCACCACCGAGCTCTCCCGCCAGGTGGCCGCCCTCGGCATCTACCCGGCGGTGGACCCGCTGGCCTCGACCTCGACCATCCTCACCCCTGAGGTCGTCGGTGCCGAGCACTACCGGGTGGCTCGTGGTGTGCAGGAGAACCTGCAGCGCTACAAGGAGCTGCAGGACATCATCGCCATCCTCGGCCTCGACGAACTGTCGGACGAGGACCGCCTCACCGTCAGCCGCGCCCGGAAGATCCAGCGCTTCCTCAGCCAGCCGTTCTACGTGGCCGAAGTGTTCACCAGCGTGCCTGGCGAAACCGTGCCCGTCGCCGAGACCGTCGAGAGCTTCGACGCCATCCTGCGCGGCGACCTCGACGAGGTGCCCGAGCAGGCCTTCCTCAACGTCGGCGGCGTGGACCAGGTGCTGGCCAAGGCGAAGGCGCTCTCCGAGCAGGCAGGCTGATCACGATGGCCACGATGGAAGTGCGGCTGGTGTCGCCGGAGAAGGTGCTCTTCACCGGCGAGGCAACCCAGGTCATCACGCGCACCCTGGGTGGCGGCGAGATCGCCTTCCTCCCGGGCCATGCGCCGTTCCTCGCTGCGCTCACGGAGAACCACACGCGGATCACCATGGCCGACGGTGCCGTCCTCGACGTCGCCGTCCATGGTGGGTTCGTCCAGGTGGCGGGCAACACCGTCAGCATCCTCAGCGACCTGGCGGAACTGGGCGGGCAGATCGACCGTGGGCGCGCCATGCGTGCCAAGGAAGGCGCCGAGGAAGCACTGCGCAAGGAACACGACGCCGAGGCCGTCAGCGCCCTGGCCCGTGCACATGCCCGCCTCGCAGCGTCGGGTGGCATGGTCGGCATCTCGCAGGGCGCACACTGAGCCCACCGTCCGCCTCCGGGCGACACCACGAATGAACGGACACGGCCGGCCCTCGTGGCCGGCCGTGACGCGTCCGGGGTCGGCCGGCACGGCGTACGCTCGCCGGAATGACTGCTGCGCTGCCCTTCACGTCCGCCCTCGTCACCGGCGCCTCCAGCGGCATCGGCGAGGCAATGGTGGAGGCCCTCAGCGCCGCCGGGGTGCCGACGGTGGCCGTCGCCCGCCGGGCGGACCGTCTGCAGGCGCTGGCGGAGCGCTGCCCGGGTGTGGAGGTGCTGGCGGCCGATCTGCACACGGAGGACGGCCTGGCTGCCACGGCCGAACGGGCCGCCGACTGCGATCTCGTCGTCAACAACGCCGGCTTCGGGACGAGCGGCCGGTTCCACGAGCTCGATGCCGATCGGTTGCAGCGCGAGATCGGTCTCAACGTGGCCGCCCTGACCCACCTCAGCCACGCAGCGCTGGCGGCGATGATGCCTCGTGGGCGTGGCTTCCTGCTCAACGTGAGCAGCGTGGTGAGCTTCCAGCCCGCCCCCGGCCTGGCCGTGTACGCCGCCACGAAGGCCTACGTCACGAGCCTGGGGGAGAGCCTGCACGAGGAAGCACGTGGCAGCGGGGTGCACGTCACCACCTTGTGCCCGGGGTTGACGCGCACCGAGTTCATCAGCGTCAGCAACTCCAGCGGCTACCAGGACAGCTACCCCGAGTTCGCCTGGCTCACGGCGGAACAGGTGGCGGCAGCGGGCCTCCGGGATGTGGCGCGGGGGAAGGCGCTCAGCGTGCCCGGAGTGCTCTACAAGGGCATGACGGCGGCGATGGGTGTGCTCCCGCACCGTGTGTCGCGCCGCTTGAGCGGGTTGGTGCAGCGGACCTGAGGCGGCGGAGCGGCCACCACGGCGGGAAGCGCCTCAGCGTGCGCTTCGGCTCAGTAGTCGACAGCGGCGAACGATGACAGCTTGTCGATGCGGTGCCATGCGTCGATCATCCGCACCGTGCCGCTCTTGGAGCGCATCACCAGGCTCTGGGTGCGCGCCCGGGCGTGGTCGTAGCGGACGCCGCGCAGCAGGTCGCCGTCGGTGACGCCGGTGGCGGCGAAGAAGCAGTTGTCGCCCTCCACGAGGTCGTTCGTGGTGAGCACCCGATCGAGGTCGTAGCCGAGCTCCAAGGCGGCGGTGCGCTCGGCGTCGTTCCGTGGGGCCAGCAGGCCCTGGATCTCGCCGCCCATGCACTTCAGAGCGGCTGCCGCAGTGACGCCTTCGGGAGTGCCGCCGACGCCGATGAGCACGTCCACCCCAGCGTCCGGCCAGGCGGTGGCGATGGCACCGAAGATGTCGCCGTCGGTGATCAGCTTGACGCGGGCGCCGCTGGAGCGCACTTCGGCGATGAGGTCGGTGTGGCGATCGCGGTCGAGGATGACGACCGTGAGATCGCGGACAGACTCGCCCTTGGCTTTGGCGATCCAGCGCAGGTTCTGCGAGGCGGTGGCGGTGATGTCGATGCTGCCGACGGCCTCCGGGCCGACGGCGATCTTGTGCATGTACACGCACGGGCCCGGGTTGAACATGGTGCCGCGCTCGCTGACGGCGATGACGGAGATGGCGTTGGCGCGGCCCTTGGCGGTGAGGGTGGTGCCGTCAATAGGGTCGACCGCCACGTCGGTGAGGGGTGCGGTGCCGTCGCCCACGGTCTCCCCGTTGAACAGCATCGGCGCTTCGTCCTTCTCACCTTCGCCGATGACGACGATGCCATCCATCGGGACGGTGGACAGCACGGTGCGCATTGCGTCCACCGCTGCGGCGTCCGCACCGTTCTTGTCCCCCCGGCCCACCCACCGGGAGGCGGCGAGCGCCGCAGATTCGGTGACACGCACGAGTTCGAGCGCGAGGTTGCGGTCGGGGCGTTGGCTGTTTGCGTTCACGAACCAACGGTAGCCCGTGCACCGAGGTGCCGCCCCATGCACGCCGACGCGGCCGGGGGCCCCCCCCCAGTGGGGCGGGGCCCCCGCCCGTGGGGGACCCACTCCGGCC
>JBPOIX010000214.1:0-2541 GCA_052034175.1 Actinomycetota bacterium | reverse complement strand
CACGTGGGGCACCCCCACCACCTGGGGTGGGGGCGCGGCCATGGGGGCGGGCAGCGCCTTCCACCCCGGCGGGCGGGGCGACGGCACCTCCAACGACTCCGCCGGCGTCGGCGCTGACCGCGCCGCCGACGAGCTGGGCGTGGAAGTCAAGGAGCTCGAGGCCAGCGTGGACGAGGACCGCAAGGCAAACCTCGAACTGCTGGCCGGTGACGGCGCCAACGTCATCGTCGGCGTGGGCTTCATGTTCACCGACCCGATGACCGAGGTCGCTGCCGCCAACCCGGGTATCACCTTCGGCATCGTCGACTCCGTCGTCGAGGCTCCGAACGTGAAGAGCCTGTTGTTCGCCGAGGAGCAGGGTTCGTTCCTCGTCGGTGCCGCTGCCGCCCTCAAGTGCGGTTGCGACAAGATCGGCTTCATCGGTGGCCAGGAGATCGACCTCATCAAGAAGTTCGAGGCCGGCTACACCGCGGGCGCCAAGTACATCAACCCGGACATCACGGTCGAGGTCAAGTACCTCGGGCCGGCAGGCGACAACAGCGCCTGGGGCAACGTGGCCGGCGCCAAGGAAATCGCTGCCGGCTGGTACGCCGACGGCGTTGAGGTCATCTACACCGCCGCTGGCGGTTCGGGTGCGGGCACCATCGAAGCGGCCGTCGAGGCCGGCAAGTGGGCCATCGGCGTGGACAGCGACCAGTACGTGACCGCGGGCAGCCCCGAGGCGCAGGGCGTCATCCTCACCTCGATGCTGAAGCGTGTCGACGTGGCGGTGTTCGAGACCATCAAGGCCGTCCAGGACGGCGACACCGAGGGTGGCATCAACGTGTTCGACCTCAGCGTCGACGGCGTGGGCTACTCGACCTCCGGCGGCTACATCGACGAGTTCGTCGATCAGCTCGAGGAGATCAAGGCGATGATCATCGCCGGTGACATCGAGGTTCCGACGGCTCCCTGACCAGGGCGCCTGACGGCTTCGGCCACTCAATCAGCGTGAAAGGGCCCGGGGGCGACCCCGGGCCCTTTACGTTTTGCCAACGGCACCGGGGGCGTGTGGAAGAATGCCCGAAGACTCCGAAGGGGGAACCAGGTGAACGAAGCGGCGGCAGAGTACGCCGTCGTGTTGGAAGGAATCGGGAAGAGCTTTCCCGGCGTCCGCGCCAACTACGACATCGAGTTGAAGGTCCGGGCAGGCACGATTCACGCCATCGTCGGCGAGAACGGTGCCGGCAAGTCGACATTGATGAAGACCCTCTACGGCATGCATCAGCCGGACGAAGGCACCATCACCGTGTTCGGTCGGCAGGAGGTGTTCCGCTCTCCCACCGAGGCCATCGCTGCCGGCATCGGCATGGTCCACCAGCACTTCATGCTGGCGGACAACCTGACGGTGGTGGAGAACATCATCCTCGGGGCCGAGCCGGTCGGAAAGTGGGGCGTCATCAAGTTCGACGAAGCGCGGGCCCGGATCCACGAGTTGGCCGCCTCGCTTGGGGCGACCTTCGATCCGGACAGCCTGGTCGCCGGGCTCGGTGTCGGCGAGCGGCAACGGGTGGAGATCCTGAAGGTCCTCTACCGAGGTGCACGCATCCTCATCCTCGACGAGCCGACCGCGGTCCTCGTACCGCAAGAGGTGGACGAGCTGTTCGTCAACCTCAAGCGCTTGGTGGCCGATGGCGCCACCGTGTTGTTCATCTCTCACAAGCTCGACGAGGTCCTGGCCAACAGCGACGAGATCACGGTCATCCGCCAGGGCACGACAGTCGCCTGCACGACGCCGGCCCAGGTGGACCGGCGTGGCCTGGGCGAGTTGATGGTCGGCAGCGAGCTTCCCGACCCCAGCGGGCGGACCACCGAGATCGGCGACGCCGTGCTCCTGCGAGTCGACAACGTGGACGTGGCCGGTGCGGTCAAGGGTGCCAAGCTGGCGCTCGAGCAGATCAACCTGGAGGTCCGTTCCGGCGAAGTCGTGGGTATCGCCGGGGTCGAAGGCAACGGCCAGCTCGAGGTGTGCGAAGCGATTCTCGGCCTCCGCCCCACGGTGGCCGGCACGATCGAGATCGACGGCGAGGACGCCACCAGCTGGCACGCCAAGCAACGGCTGGCACACGGCATCTCCTACATCCCCTTCGATCGTCACCGCGAGGGCCTGCTGATCGAGGCGCCGCTGTGGGAGAACACCTTCCTCGGCCGCGAGGACGACCCCACCATGACGTCGGGCCCGTTCATCCGGCGCGGCAAGATGGAAGCCGACGCGCGGGCGGTCATCGAGCGCTTCGGTGTGAAGACGCCGAGCGAACAGGTGCCGGCGTTCGCGCTCTCCGGCGGCAACCAGCAGAAGCTCATCGTCGGGCGGGAGATGTCCAGCCAACCGCGCGTACTGATCGCCGCACATCCCACCCGCGGGGTCGACATCGGTGCCCAGGCGTCGATCTGGGAGGAAATCCGCACCGCCCGGGACAACGGCCTCGGCGTGCTGCTGATCTCTGCCGACCTCGAGGAACTCATCGGCCTGTCCGACCGCATCGTCGTGATGTTCGACGG
>JBPOIX010000092.1:0-23194 GCA_052034175.1 Actinomycetota bacterium | reverse complement strand
GCCTCGGCGGGTTCATCCTCGCGTGGGGTGAGGCGCTCGGGCGGCCGGTACCGGTGTTCGACTTCCGCCATCCGGGCGTCACCTCGATCAGCGCCGACACGCACAAGTACGGGTTCGGATTGAAGGGGTCGTCGGTGCTGCTGTACCGCACGGCCGAGCTGCGCAAGCTGCAGTACTTCATCGTGCCCGAGTGGCCGGGCGGCCTGTACACGTCGCCGGGGATGAGTGGGTCGCGCAGTGGCGGGATCATCGCCTCTGCGTGGGCGGCGATGGTGACGCTCGGGCGCGCTGGGTACGAGGCGATTGCCCGGGACATCTTCGACACCGCAGCCGCGGTGCGCCGTGCGGTGGAGGCCGTGCCCGAACTCAGGGTGCTGGGCGACCCGTTCTTCAACGTCGCCTTCACGACCACCGAGGAAAGCGGGCTGGACATCTTCCTGGTGAACGACTTCATGGCGTCGCGTCGGTGGCGGTTGAACGGCCTGCAGCGGCCGAACGCCGTCCACTTCTGCATCACCCGCCCGAACACCCAGCCCGGCGTGGTGGACCGCTTCGCCGCCGACCTGCTGGAGGCGGTCGCCTACGCGCGGGAGAAGGTGGGCACCGCGGCTCGTTCGGGCGCCTTCTATGCCGCGGGCGTGGGGCGAGAGCAGATCACGGCCGGGATGGAGTGGTGGCTCGACGCCACCCAAGCCGTGCCGCCGCCCGCCACCGCCTGATCGCGCTGCCCTTCGGAGATCAACCGTCCAGCACGCCGGAGACCGAGTTGGTTGCCGCGTTTCACTTTTCTCCGATTCGAGTGACCGTCTCGGCTCGGCCTTGGAGCGGAATCGGAGAAAAGTGAGACGCGGGGAAGCGCCGTCGGCGCCAGCCCCGGCGAGGCCGCGACCGTCATGGCATCAGGTGCCAGCGCCGATACCGCCATGCGGTGCTGCGCGACATGGTCATCGTCAGCCGGTATGTGCCGCGAGCGACCCGCTCCACCCGGCCGATGCTCGTCTGGTACCGCAGCAGGTCGCTGATGACCAGCGCCGGCGGCTTGGTGAGATGCGGCATTGTCGTGCGCCCGCGCGCCTGGAGGCGAGCGACCACGTCGTGGACCGTCAGCGCACCACCTGCCTCCAGCAGGATGCCGAGCACCGCTCGGCGCAGCCGGAAGCCGCAGATGGGCTCGAGTGTGTTCATCGTCCTACTGGTGCACAGCGAGTTGCCCGAGTCGGCAAGAATTGCGCCATGAAGTTGGCAACCCGACCGGGCGTCGGGGCGGCAGTGCTCAGCGCGCTCACTTGTGGTGCAGGTGTCGGGTGGCTGCAGTACCGAGCCGCGTCGACCGACCCATGGCCCGACACCACCACCTACTCCGGCACGAGCCTGCTGTGGTTCGGTCTGCTCGCCTTCGCCGCCCCGATGGTCTTGGTCACCTTCGCCACGGTCCGGCGGGCGCCGGTCACGTTGGGTTGGGCGGGAGTCGTGAATGTCGCGACGGCCGTGTGGGTGGCCACTGCGTCGCTCGGCAACCTGATTGGGGTGGCCTTCCCCGAAGCTGCGTTCGTGGGCGCGGCCGCAATGTGGGCCGCGGTCGGCGCCGCCGTCTGGTACGGCCGTCGCCTCCGCACGCCCCATTTGTGAGTCCGTTCACACGGCGTAGTAGCGTCGTCCCCGATGTCCGATTTCCTGCGCGACTACCTCACGGTCGTCTGGTTCGCCGCGATCGCCTTGGTGCTGGCCAGCTTGCTGCTGGGCATCTCGGCGTTGGTCCGGCCGTACAAGCCGTCCGCCCAGAAGCTCATGGCCTACGAGAGTGGTGTGAACCCTGTCGGCGACGGTTGGTCGCAGAGCCAGGTCCGGTACTACATCTTCGCCCTGCTGTTCGTGGTGTTCGACGTGGAAGCCGTGTTCATCTTCCCGTGGGCCACTCGCCTCGAGACGTACGCCGGGTTCGGCCTCGTCGAGATGGGTATTTTCGTCTTCGTCCTGCTCCTTGGCCTCGTGTACGCGTGGCGCAAGGGCGTTCTGCGCTGGGTGTAACCACATGGGTCTTGTCGACAAAGGGCGCATGCCCAAACCACTCACGACCCTGTTCAACATGGGCCGTTCCTACAGCATGTGGGTGTACCAGTGGGGCCTGGCCTGCTGCGCCATCGAGATGGGCGCCGCCTTCGGCTCGCCGCGCTACGACGTGATGCGCCTCGGCGTCATCCCGCTGCCTGCCAGCCCCCGCCAGGCCGACCTCGTGGTCATCTCCGGCACGGTCACGGACAAGATGGCCCCGGCAATCAAGCGCCTCTACGAGCAGATGCCCGAGCCGAAGTACGTCATCAGCATGGGCTCGTGCGCCAACTGCGGCGGCCCGTACTGGGACAGCTACAGCGTCACCAAGGGTGTGGACCAGATCATCCCGGTGGACGTGTACGTGCCCGGCTGCCCGCCGCGGCCCGAGGCGCTGCTCGAAGGCGTGGTGCTGCTCCAGCAGCGCATCAAGCACGAGGACATGGGCGCCCGCTGGCGCGGCGAGGGCTACAAGCCCATCGTGAAGGAGCCGATCGTGGTAGGCGGTGGTCCTGTTGAGTGACGAGACGCTCGCCCTCCCCGGCGACGCCCTGCGTGAAGGCGCGGTCAGCGCCCTGCGCAGCGCCCTCGGCGAGGCCCTGCTGGACGTCGTGCTCCAGCCCAACGACGACCTGTGGGTGCGCGTGCGCACCGACGCCTGGCGTCAGGCCGGCGAAGTGCTGCGGGATGTCGTCGGTTGCGACTACTTCTGCTTCCTGTCGGCCATCGACTGGATGCCCAGCCCGTACGGCAAGGGCGAGGACGACCCCACGGCCCCGGCCGCGGAGATCGACATGACCGTGCGCCAGGGTGTGGCCGGCGGCGAGACCCGCCTGCAGGTGTTCGCCCGGGTCACCAACATCGCCAAGCACTTCGGTGTCACGATCAAGGCCGACGTGCCGGACGACCACCCGGCCATCGCCAGCTGGATCCCGGTCTACGCCGGCGCCAACTGGCACGAGCGCGAGTGTCACGAGATGTTCGGGATCGGCTTCGACGGCCACCCCGACCTGCGCAACATGTACCTGCCCACCGACTTCGAGGGGCACCCCTTGCGCAAGGACTTCCCCCTGTTGGCCCGCATCGTGAAGCCCTGGCCGGGCATCGTCGATGTCGAGCCGCTGCCCGGCGGCGACGACGAAGGGGACGAGTGACATGACCGATCTCGCCGATCGCCAGAAGCTCAGTTACATAGCGGCTCAGGCCGCTGATGCTCGCCTCAACGTGGAGCTCGAGACCGAGGGCATGACCCTCAACATCGGCCCGCAGCACCCGGCCACCCACGGCACCCTGCGCATCATCGTCCGCCTGGACGGCGAGCAGGTGGTGTGGGCCGAGCCGAGCGCCGGCTACATGCACCGCGGGTACGAGAAGCTCACCGAGGTGCGCACGTTCCCGCAGGTCACGGCGCTCGTCAACCGCATCGACTGGCTGGGCAGCTTCGCCAACGAGGTGCCGTTCATCCTCGCGGCCGAGAAGCTGATGCAGATCGAGGCGCCGCCGCGCGCCCAGCACATCCGCACGATCCTGTTCGAGCTCAGCCGCATCGCCAACGTCAGCCTTTTCCTCGGCGACCTCGGCGTGCAGCTCGGCGCGGTCACCCCGGTGTTCTTCGCTTTCCGCGACCGGGAGTACGTGCTCAACCTCATCGAGAGTGCCACCGGTGGCCGTTTCCACCCGAACTTCGACCGCATCGGCGGCCTCAAGGACGACCTGCCCGCCGGCTGGCTGGCGGAGACCAAGCAGGTGATGAAGCGCCTGCGCGGCTTCTGCGACGAGATCGAAGACCTGCTGTTCGGCAACGAGATCTTCCAGAGCCGTCTGCGCGGCATCGGCGTCATCCCCGCCGAGGTCGCCAAGCAGTACGGCCTCAGTGGCGCCAACCTGCGCGCCAGCGGCGTGGACTGGGACCTCCGCCGCGACCAGGCCCTGCCCCTGGCCTACGACAAGGTGGACTTCAAGGTCATCACCCACCCGGACGGCGACAGCTTCGCCCGCTGCTGGGTGCGCCTGCAGGAAGTGCGCGAGAGCACCAAGATCGTCGACCAGCTGTGCGACACCGTCCCGGCCGGCCCGATCATGGCCAAGGTGCCGCGCATCATCAAGGTGCCCGAGGGCGAGGCCTGGGTCAGCACCGAGAACCCGCTGGGTGAGATGGGCTACTACGTCGTCAGCAAGGGCGACCTCGGCCCGTTCCGGGTGAAGATCCGCTCGGCCAGCTTCAACAACATCTCCATCGTGCCGTGGGTGTTGCGTGGTGTGTACGTCCCCGACGTCATCTCCATCCTCGCCTCGCTGTACTTCATCCTGGGAGACATCGACCGATGATCGGGCTCGCCTATTGGGCACAGTCGCTCCTGCGGGTCCTCGGTGGCACGGTCGCCGTGCTGCTCCCCGCGGGCACGATCGTGTACCTGTTCCTGTTCAAGATGATGAGCTTCATGCAGAGCCGTCTCGGCCCGATGGAAGCCGGGCCGTACGGCTCGTTGCAGCTGTTCGCCGAGGTCGGCAAGTGGCTGCAGAAGGAAGACATCTCCCCGGAGAACGCGGACAAGCGGGTGTTCCGCATGGCGCCGCTGATCGTGCTCGTCAGCACCTTCCTGCTGGTGGCCGTGGTGCCCTTCGGGCCGGACGCCTACTTCACGAACTTCGACGCCGGCGTGTTCTACATGCTCGCCGTCAGCAGCATCAGCACGCTCGGCATCCTGATGGCCGGCTGGTCCAGCGCCAACAAGTACTCCTTGCTCGGTGGCCTGCGTGCGGCCGGCCAGCTGATCGCCTACGAACTGCCGATGGTGCTCAGCGTGCTCGGCGTGGTCATCCAGGCCGGCACGATGAACCTGCAGCAGATCGTGGTGGCCCAGAACGGCGGCGAGATCTTCGGCGCCGACTTCATCGGCAACCCGTTCATCCTCACCCAGTTCGTCGGCTTCCTCGTGTTCATGATCTCGGTGCAGGCCGAGCTCACCCAGACGCCGTTCGACATGCCGATCGCCGAATCGGAGCTCGTGTCCGGCTACATGACCGAGTACTCCGGCTTCCGCTTCCTCATCTTCTTCATCGCCGAGTTCGCCACGGCCGGTGTGTTCAGCCTGATCGCCAGCGTGCTCTTCCTCGGCGGCTGGGGCGTGCCCTTCAGCTGGTTCGGCTGGGACGCCGCCGGCAGCGACATCGACAACTGGATGAACGTCGGCGGTCCACTGATCCTGTTCACCAAGATGGTCGTGCTCAGCGGCATCATCATGTGGGTCCGCTTCAGCTTCCCCCGTATGCGTGAGGACCAACTGCAGCGCTTCGCCTGGAAGGTGCTCGTGCCCGTCAGCCTCGTGAACATCATGCTCACTGCAATCTTCAAGGTGGCGTTCTGATGGCTCCCAAGATGCCCCAACCCAAGGTGCCCGGCATGTTCAAGGGCCTCGGTGTCACCGCCAAGACGCTGGCGCAGACGATGAAGCCGAAGAAGCTCGGAGGCGGTGCAGCCACGGTGCAGTACCCGCACGAGAAGGAGACCCCGCCGATCCGTGCGCGCGGTGTCATCGCCCTGCGCGAGGACAACTGCACGAGTTGCATGCTCTGCGCCCGCAGCTGCCCGGACTGGTGCATCTTCATCGAAGCCCACAAGGACCTCGCACCCCCGCGCCGTGCCGGTGGCGCGCCGCGCAAGGTGAACAAGCTCGATCGCTTCGACATCGACTACGCGCTGTGCATGTACTGCGGCATCTGCGTCGAGGTGTGCCCGTTCGACGCGCTCTTCTGGAGCCCGGAGTACGAGTACAGCGAGCCGAAGATCGCCGACCTGCTGCACGACAAGACCAAGCTCGGCGAATGGATGGAAACGGTGCCCGCAGCCCCCGAGCTCGAGGCCGGCGCCGAGAAGAAGAAGGGCAAGTGATGCTGCTCGCTTCCGACATCGTCGTGGCCCAGAACGTGGGCTTCGGGATCATCGCCGCGGTGATGGTGATCTTCGGCCTGCGGGTCGTCACGACGAGCAATGTGGTTCACGCCGCGCTGAGCCTGGTGATGGTGATGGCAGGCGCCGCAGCGCTGTACGTGCTGCTGGCCGCGGAGTTCGTGGCCGTCACCCAGGTGCTGGTGTACATCGGTGCCGTGATGGTGCTGTTCCTGTTCGGTGTGATGCTCACCCGCGCCAAGCTCGGCCGGGACGCCGACCTCAACAACAAGAACTGGGCGGCGGGCATCCCCGTGGCGCTGCTGTTGTTGGGCGTGATGGTGTACTCCCTGGTGGACGGCTTCGGCGACGACAAGCTCGACGCCGACCTGCCCCAGGCCTCCACGGCCGAGGTCAGCGACCTGATCTTCAAGCCGTACATCCTGCCCTTCTGGGCCCTCTCGTTCGTGCTCCTCGCCGCCGTCATCGGCGCCATCGTCCTGGCGCGAAAGGACTGACGCGATGCTCGTCAACCAGTTCCTCATCCTCGGCGCGGTGCTGTTCTGCATCGGCGTGTACGGCGTGCTGGCGCGCAAGAACGCCGTGATGGTGCTGATGAGCATCGAGCTCATCCTCAACTCGGTGAACATCAACCTGCTGGCCTTCGACCGCCTGAACGGTGGCCTCGACGGCAGCGTGTTCGCCCTCTACATCATCGCCGTGGCCGCTGCCGAGGTCGGCGTGGGCCTGGCGATGGTCCTGCTGATCTACCGCAACCGCAAGAGCATCGCGCTCGACGAGCTGTCGGAAATGAAGGGCTGACGCATGCTGTTCGCCAACGAAACCGAAGGCGCCGAACACGCCGCCGAGGCCGCCGGCTGGTTCCTCGAGAACGCCTGGTTGATTCCCCTCATCCCGGCCGTGGCCTTCTTCCTCATCATCTTCTTCGGCAAGCGGCTCCCTCGCGGCGGCAGCGAGATCGGCATCGCCAGCATGCTCGGTTCGCTGGTCATCGCCGCCGGCGCCGCCTACCAATGGATCGACCGGGTGAATGCCGGCAGCAGCGGTGAGGGCGAGCACGCCGTCGGCCGGCTGGTCGGCATGGGCCGCTCGGTTGCCAGCGGCGAGGAAGGCACCGAAGGTGTGGCCGAGGTGGTCCACCACATCGAGCCGGTGCGCAACATCGCCCGCTGGTTCAGTGTCGGCGACCTCGAGGTCAGCATCGGCTCGCACATCGACGGCCTGGCCGTGGTGATGCTGCTGCTGGTGGCGTTCATCTCCACCCTGGTCCAGATCTACTCCACCGAGTACGTGCGTGGCGACCGCCGCTACACCCACTTCTTCGCCGCCCTCACCCTGTTCTCCGCCGGCATGCTCACCATGGTGCTGGCCCCGAACATGGTCCAGCTGATCCTCGGCTGGGAGATCATGGGCCTCTGCTCGTTCATGCTGATCGGCCACTGGTGGGAGGAACTACCGAACGCCAAGGCCGCGCTGAAGGCGTTCTTCACCGTGCGCGTCGGCGACATGGGCCTGCTCGTCGGCACCGGTGCACTGTTGCTGCTGGCGGACTCGCTGGAGATCACCGACATCAACGAGTACGCCGCCGGGCACAACCGCTCCACGATGCTCGCCTTCGCCGCGGTGGCGCTGTTCATCGCCTGCATCGGCAAGAGTGGCCAGTTCCCGCTGCACACCTGGCTCCCCGACGCCATGGCCGGCCCCACGCCGGTGTCGTCGCTGCTGCACTCCAGCACGATGGTCGTGGCCGGCGTGTTCCTCGTGGCCCGCCTCTACCCGGTCTTCAGCGTCGGTCTGGACATCAACGTCGCCGGCCAGAGCTTCAACCTGATCGCGGTCATCGGTGGCATCACGGTGCTCATCGCCGCCGGGTTGGCGTTCGTGCAGCACGACATCAAGAAGGTGCTGGCGTACTCCACGGTCAGCCAGCTGGGCTACATGATGATGGGCCTCGGTGTGGGTGCGTGGGTGCCGGCGGTGTTCCACATCTTCACCCACGCCTTCTTCAAGTGCGCCCTGTTCCTGTGCTCCGGCTCGATCGCCCACACGGCCAGCCACCACAGCTTCGACATGAAGAAGGACATGGGCGGCATCTGGCGCAAGATGCCCGTCACGTTCGGCGTGTGGATCGTGTCCACGGCGGCGCTGTGCGGCATCCCGTTCTTCAGCGGCTTCTTCAGCAAGGACGAGATCATCGACTCGGCCAAGCACAACGACTACACGATCTTCTACATCATCGGGATCATCGGTGCGTTCATGACCACCGCCTACATGACCCGGGCCACGTACCTGACGTTCTTCGGCAAGGCCCGTGGCGGCGCCGCCCACTTCGTGCACGGCGACCACCACGACGAGGCCGCCCACGACGAAGGCCACGCGCTGGCCTTCGCCGAGGAGCACGCCGAGGTGGAGCACGAGATCGACGCCCACGCGGCCCATGGCCATACCGCCCACGGCCACGACGACCACCACGCGCCGGCCCACCACAGCAAGCCGCTGCCGTTCGCCCCGAGCGACTCGTCGTGGCAGATCACCGTGCCGCTGCTGATCCTCGGCACGTTGGCCTTGCTTTCCGGCTACCTCAACGACGCCGTCTTCATCCACACGCACTACTTCCACGACTGGATGCACAGCTCGATCGGCATCGAGGTGCCCGAGGCCCCCGAGTTCTCCTGGGCCAACGCCGCCCCTGGCCTGTTGCTCGTGGCCGCCGGGTTCGCCGTCAGCCTGTTCGTGAGCAAGGCCGTGTTCGGTGAGGGCAACTCGCCGCTCAAGGGCCTCACCAAGCGGGTGGCTCCATTGCGATGGGGGCACACCTTCCTGGTGAACAAGTACTACCTCGATCACCTCTACGAGAACGTGATCGTCCGCTTCGTGGCCTACCCGCTCAGCAAGGCCGCCTATTGGGTGAACCAGCACGTGCTCGACGGCATCGTCAACAGCGTCGGCATCGGTGGCAAGCGCACCGGCCAGTTCATCTACAAGTACGTCGACCAGGGTCTGGTCGACGGCATCGTCAACGGCAGTGGTGCCACAGCCCGCGGTGCGGGCGGCCAGCTGCAGCCCATCCAGTCCGGCAAGGTCAGCCTCTACGGCACGCTGCTCTTCGGTGCAGCCGCCGTCGGCGCCATCGTCCTCGTCCTCGTCAACAGCTAAAGGGAATGCGCAGATGATTACCGATCAGAGTTGGCTCCTCAGCCTCGGCACCTTCCTGCCGTTGGTTGGTGTGCTGGTGATGCTCTTCATCCCCAAGAAGAACGAGGTGTTGGCGAAGGAGGTCGGCCTGCTGACGGCCATCGCCACACTGGCGGTCGGCGTGTACACGCTGATCCAGTTCGACTACGACCAGGCCGGCCTGCAGCAGTTCGCGGCCAGCAAGGACTGGATCGAGCCGATCGGTGCCACGTACACGATCGGCCTCGACGGGGTGAGCCTGCCGCTGTACTTCCTGTCGATGGTGATCACCGTGCTGGTGATGATCTACAGCTGGGACCACATCCCGCACCCGGGGAACGCCAAGGCGTTCTTCATCCTGATGCTGGTGCTGCAGACCGGTATGGCCGGGACGTTCATCGCCCAGGACCTGATCCTGTTCTTCGTGTTCTTCGAAGTGGTGCTGCTGCCGATGTACTTCATGATCGGCGTGTGGGGTGGCGAGAACCGCCAGTACGCCTCGCTGAAGTTCTTCCTCTACACGATGTTCGGGTCGGCGCTGATGCTGGTGGCGTTCATCGCCCTCTACATCGTCACCAAGAACGCACCCGGCGTCGACGCCGCCGAGGCCAACTTCAGCTTCGCATGGTTCCTCGAGCACGGCCCCGACGTCACCAAGACCACGGCCATCTGGATCTTCGCCGGGATGTTCGTCGGCTTCGCCGTCAAGGTGCCGATGTTCCCCTTCCACACCTGGCTCCCCGACGCCCACACCCAGGCGCCCACCCAGGGTTCGGTCATCCTGGCCGCGATCCTGCTGAAGCTCGGCACCTACGGCTTCGTCCGCATCGCCATCCCGTTCCTGCCCCAGGCAGCGGTGAAGTGGGCGCCGGTCATCGCCATCCTCGCCGTCATCGGCATCATCTACGGCGCCCTCGGCTGCTTGGCCCAGACGGACATGAAGCGCCTCATCGCCTTCTCCTCGGTGGCGCACATGGGCTTCGTGATGCTCGGCATCGCCACCCTCACTCCGCTGGGCATCAATGCCGCCCTGTTCGGCATGGTGGCCCACGGCCTGATCACCGGCATGTTGTTCTTCATCGCCGGCTCGGTGAAGGAGCGCTACCACACCCTGGAGATCAAGCGGCTCAGCGGCATGCTCATCCAGATGCCCAAGCTCGGCTGGATCCTCGGCTTCTGCGCCATGGCGTCGCTCGGACTTCCCGGCCTGGCCGGCTTCTGGGGCGAGTTCCCGGCCATCCTGTCGTCCTGGAACCCTGCCGACGGGCTGAACCAGGACCTGTTCCGGGTCCTCACCGTCATCGCCGCCCTCGGCACGGTGCTGGCCGCGGCCTACCTGCTCTGGCTCTACCAGCGCACCGCATTCGGCACCCCGTCGGCGGAGTTCTCCGGTGGCGGCCACGACGACCACGGTGCGCACGGTGCTGCCGGCCACGGCGACGATCACGGCTCGGACATCCACGACGTCAACACCTTCGAGTGGATCGCCTGGACGCCGCTGCTGATCGCCATCGTGCTCTTCGGTGTGCTGCCGGCCCTGATGTTCGACGTGATGGACCCTGCGGTCCAGAACATCACCCGCGTCTTCACGGCAGGGAAGTGACCTGATGCTCGCGTCCCTGCTCGCCGCCACAGACTTCGTGGCACCGACCGTGGACTACCACGCGCTCGCCCCCGAGATCGTGGTGGCTGCCGGCCTGTGCCTGGTGCTGCTGGTCGACCTCTTCGTGCCGGACCACAAGCGGTGGGTGACGGGCACGATCACCGGCTTCGTGCTGCTCGGCGCGTTCATCCCGGTGGCCACCCTGGCCGTCATCGGCGGCGATGTGCGCAGCCTGTTCGACGGTCGCTACGTGGTCGACGAGTTCGCGCTGGCGCTGAAGGGCCTGTTCCTGCTGGCCGGGTACGTGGTGGTGTTGCTGTCCTCCAATGAGATGGAGGAAGGGCACTACTACCAGGGCGAGTACTACGTGCTGCTGATGTCGTCCGTGCTCGGCATGGTGATGATGGCCAGCGCACGCGACCTGGTGAGCGTCTTCGTGGCGCTCGAGTTCCTCTCCATCCCGGCGTACATGATGGCCGCCTGGCGCAAGCGGGACCGCAAGAGCAACGAAGCCGGCGTGAAGTACTACCTGCTCGGCGTGTTCGCCAGCGCGGTGCTGCTGTACGGCATGAGCCTGATGTACGGGCTGGCCAACAGCACCCGGCTCACCGACATCGGTGCCGCCATCACCGGCGAGGGCGACAAGATCGGCCTGCAGGTGCTGGCGGTGGTGTTCGTGATCGTCGGTTTCGCCTTCAAGGTCAGCGCCGTGCCGTTCCACACATGGGCGCCGGACACCTACCAGGGCGCGCCCACCCCCGTCACCGCCTTCCTCAGCGTGGCCTCCAAGGCCGCCGGCTTCGTCGGCCTGATCGTGATGGTCTACCTGGCGTTCCCGCAGGCCTCCGACGTGTACCAGCCGTTCATGTGGGTGCTCGCTGCGCTCACCATGACGGTCGGCAACCTGCTGGCCCTGAAGCAGACGAACATCGTGCGCATGCTGGCGTACTCCAGCGTCAGCCAGGGCGGCTTCATCCTCATGCCGCTGGCAGTGGCCGGCACCGGCGACGCTGCTGGCCCGGCCCTCAAGGCCGTCGTCGTCTACCTGATGATCTACGCCGCCACGAACCTCGGTGCCTTCGCGGTGATCATCGCCGTGGCGCGCAAGACGCGCAGCGGCGAGATCAGCAGCTGGGGTGGCCTGTTCAACTACGCCCCCGGCCTGGCCGTGATGATGACGATCTTCCTGGCCTCGCTGGCCGGCATCCCGCCGCTCGGCGGCTGGTATGCCAAGTTCGGTGCCTTCCGCGCCGTGGTCGAGGCGGGCGGCGGCTGGGGCTACAGCATCGCCGTCATCGGCGCGGTCAACGCCGTCATCGCCACCGCGTACTACATCACCCTGATGCGCGAGATGTGGATGAAGCCGGCCCCGGACGGCGACGAGACCCCGATCAAGGTGCCGGCGCCGCTGGTGGCGGCCGTGGCCCTGTGTGGCATCGGCACCCTGGTGATGGGTGTGCTGCCCGGTGCGGTGGCCCGCTTCGGCGACCTGGCCGACCTCACTCATGCCTTCGGCGGCTGACCCGCCGATCGTTGCCGCCCTGCGGGAGCAGCAGGCAGCCCTCGGCCGCCCTCTGCGCTTCGACGAGTTCATGCACCACGCGCTGTACGGCGCGCACGGCTTCTACACCGCCGCGGGTGGCCGCGCCGGCCGCCGCGGGGACTTCCTCACCTCGCCCGAGGTCGGCCCGTTGTTCGGCGCGGTCGTGGCCCGCTGGGTCGATGCCGAGTTCGAGCGCCAGGGGCGGCCGGACGGGTTCACCGTCGTCGAGGTCGGTGCCGGGCCGGGGGCGCTGGCCCGTTCGGTGCTGCTGGCGGCGCCACACCTGCGCGGGCGCTACCTGGCGGTGGAGGTCAGTGCCGCGCAGCGGGCCTCCCACCCGGACGGTGTGCAATCGTCGGCCGAGCTGCCTGAACAGCCATTGCCCGGTGTGGTGATCGCCAACGAACTGCTGGACAACCTGCCGTTCCGTCTGGCCGTCCACGACGGGGGCTGGCGGGAGGCACTGGTGCAGGTCGGCCCGGACGGGCGCCCGAGCGAGGTGTTGGCACCCGCACCGCAGGAGTGGGCGTGGCTGCCCCGCAGCGCCCCGCACGGGGCGCGTGTGCCAGTGCAGGCGGCGGCCCGTGAATGGGTGGCCGCGGCCCGGCGTACCCTGCACCCCGGTGGCACGGTGCTGGCCTTCGACTACTGCACCGCCCGCACTGCGGCGCTGGCCCTGGAGCCGTGGCGCACCTGGTTGCGCACCTATCGCGGGCACGAGCGCGGCGAGCACTACCTGAGGAGCATCGGCGAGCAGGACATCACGGCCCAGGTGTGCCTGGACCAACTGCCGGAAGCGGATGCCGTGCGCACCCAGGCGCAGTTCCTGCAGCGCTGGGGCATCACCGAGTTGGTGGAGGAGGGCCGCCTGGCGTGGGAAGCCGCAGCTGGCAGGCCCGACCTGGCCGCACTGCGGATGCGCAGCCGGGTCCGCGAAGCCGAGAGCCTGCTCGACCCCGCCGGCCTGGGCGGGTTCGTGGCCGTGGAGTGGCGCGCCTGACGCGTCCAGCCCCTCGGTGCACCGCCGCCACCTCGGCGGCTGGAGATCGTTGACCTGGCAAGGAAATGGTGCGAATGGACTATTCCCGCGGGCGCGTCATGCTCCTACAATCAACACCACGCCGACTGGTAGCCACAACCGCTGCCCGTCTGCGGAAGATGTGGGGCAGCTTCCCCGGGTGGTACCGAGGACGTGCCACTTCGTCGCCCTGCACGGAGCTGAGAACGGGAGCTCGATGGTCCGTGCGTGGTGCGCCCGGTCGCCCTCCTTCGGGAGGGCGGCCGGTGCTGCGTCCCGTCGCCTCCGGGGTCCGCTACCGTAAGCGCCCGGTATGAGCACACCCTCCGAACCCCCCGCCTCCGCCACCGCCCAGGCGGAACCCGGGCCGTCCGACGCAAGTGACACCGGCGCCGACACCGCCGAGGCGCCCGGCCATTCCCACGCCCATCGCGTCGGGCAGGGGGCCCTGGTGGTCGGGGCGCTGGGTGTGGTCTACGGCGACATCGGCACCAGCCCGCTCTACTCGCTGCGCGAGGCGTTCACGGAGCACACCCATGTGCTCGACGTCAACAGGACGAATGTGTTCGGCGTCGGCTCGCTGGCCTTCTGGGCCCTGGTGATGATCATCTCGGTGAAGTACCTGTTCTTCGTGATGCGCGCCGACAACCACGGCGAAGGCGGCATCCTGGCCCTCACCAGTCTGGTGATGAAGCGCCATCAGCGGGTGGCGAAGGCGGGCGCGCTGGTCACCCTGGGCGTGTTCGGCACGGCGCTGTTGTACGGCGACGGCATCATCACCCCGGCGATCTCCGTCCTCAGCGCGGTGGAGGGCCTGGAGGAAGTGGACGCCGGGTTCGCCGACTGGGTCATCCCGATCTCGATCGCGATTCTCATCCTGCTGTTCCTGGTGCAGAAGCGAGGCACCGGTGCAGTCGGCAAGGTGTTCGGGCCGATCATGGTCGTCTGGTTCGCGGTGCTGGCAGTCCTGGGCATCCGCTGGATCATCGAGTCCCCGGGCATCTTCCAGTCGATCAACCCGATCTGGGCGGTGCGCTTCTTCCAAGGGGAAACCCACGACGCCTTCCTGGCGTTGGGCTCGATCTTCCTCGTCGTCACCGGCGGCGAGGCGCTGTACGCGGACATGGGGCACTTCGGCCGCAAGCCGATCGCCATCGGCTGGTACTGCCTGGTCATGCCGTCACTGCTGCTGAACTACTGGGGCCAAGGTGCATTCCTGCTGGCCAACCCCGAGCAGGTGGAGAACCGCTTCTTCTTCCTGATGGGCCCGGAGGCGATGAAGCTGCCGTTGGTCATCCTGGCCACGATGGCCACCGTCATCGCCTCGCAGGCCCTGATCTCCGGTGTCTTCAGCCTCACCCAGCAGGCCGTCCAGTTGGACTATCTCCCGCGCATCCGTATCGACCACACCTCGCACGAACACTCCGGCCAGATCTATGTGCCGCTGGTGAACTGGGCACTGATGGTGGCGTGCGTGGGCCTGGTGCTCGGCTTCCGCAGCTCGACGGCGCTCGCGGCCGCCTACGGCATCGCCGTCACGATGACGATGGCGATCACCACCCTGATCTTCTTCCGTGTGCTCACCGACCGTTGGAACTGGCCGCGCTGGCGGGCCTTCCTCGTGTGTGTGCCGATGCTGATCGTGGAGCTCGGCTTCCTCGGTGCCAATGTGCCGAAGATCCCCCACGGCGGCTGGTTCGCCCTGTCGGTGGCGGCCGTGCTGATGGTGCAGATGGCCACCTGGCGACGTGGTCGCCAGCTGGTGGCGCAGCGCATCCAGCGTGGCGAGCGCCCGATCCAGGAGGTCCTGGACGCTCACTCGGACGCGATGCGTGTCCGCGGCACGGGCGTGTTCCTGTTCAAGGACCTCGGCAAGGCGCCGCCAGCTCTGATGAACAACCTCACCCACAACAAGGTGCTGCACAAGCTGACGATCATCGTCAGTGTCGACACCACCGACGAGCCGCGCGTCGCCCCGGAGCGCCGTTCCGAAGTCACCCGCGTCGAGCCCGGCGTGTATCAGGTGCTCTTGAACTACGGCTTCATGGAAGACCCCGACGTGCCGGCCGCGCTCCAGGCCATCCAGGTTCGCGGGTGGGAGTTCGACCCCACCGATGTCACCTACTTCATCGGCCGGGAGTCCGTCGTGGCCGGCAAGGCGCCGGGCATGAACCCGGCTGCGGAGCACCTGTTCGTGTGGCTCAACCGTGGCGCGGACAGCGCCGTGCGGTTCTTCAACCTGCCGGACAACCAGGTGTTCGAAGTCGGTTCGCGCGTCGAGATCTGACACGGGTGCGGCAATGCGTTGCCGTCACCGGCCGCGCTAACCTCCGAGCTTCTGGGGGTATTCGACATGGCTGATGAACACGACACCATCGACGCGCTGCTCGACGAACAGCGCACCTTTCCGCCGTCCGCGGCGTTCAAGCGCGACGCGCTGGTGGCCGACACCAGCCTGTACGACGAAGCGAACCGGGACTATCAAGGCTTCTGGGCTCGCCAGGCCGCCGATCTGATCGACTGGCAGCAGGACTGGCACACCATCTGCGAGTGGGAGCTGCCGTACAGCAAGTGGTTCGTCGGCGGGCAGCTGAACGTCAGCGAGAACTGTCTCGATCGCCATGTCGCCGCCGGCAACGGCGGCAAGGTGGCCATCCACTGGGAGGGCGAGCCGGGCGACGAGCGCATCATCACCTATGCCGGGCTGCTGGCCGAAGTGCAGCTGTTCGCCAACGCGCTCAAAGGGCTCGGTGTGCAAAAGGGCGACCGGGTGAACATCTACCTGCCGATGATCCCCGAGGCCGCGGTGGCCATGCTCGCGTGCGCCCGCATCGGCGCGGCACACAGTGTGGTGTTCGGCGGTTTCAGCGCACACAGCCTGGTGGACCGCATCAACGACGCCGAGGCCAAGGTGTTGATCACGGCCGACGGCGGCTACCGGCGCGGCGAGGTCTTCCCCCTGAAGCCGGCCGCGGACGAAGCACTGGAGCAGACGCCGACCATCGAGCATGTGGTGGTGGTGCGTCGCGGGGGCAACGAGGTCACCATGGTGGAAGGGCGCGACCACTGGTACGGCGACCTGCTCGCCGCCGCCGACCCGGTGTGCCCGGCGGAGCCGATGGACAGCGAGCAGCTGCTGTTCCTGCTGTACACCAGCGGCACCACCGGCAAGCCGAAGGGCATCATGCACACCTCCGGTGGGTACCTCACCCAGGTGGCCTTCACCCACAAGTACGTCTTCGACCTGCAACCCGACGACGTGTACTGGTGCACGGCCGACGTCGGCTGGATCACCGGCCACAGCTACATCGTCTACGGCCCGTTGGCCAACGGTGCCACCCAGGTGATGTACGAGGGAGTGCCCAACTACCCGGGCAACGACCGCTTCTGGGCGATCATCGAGAAGTACGGCGTCACCAAGTTCTACACCGCACCGACCGCCATCCGCACCTTCATGAAGTGGGGTTCGGAGGAGCCCGCCAAGCACGACCTGTCGTCGCTGCGCGTGCTCGGCTCGGTGGGCGAGCCGATCAACCCCGAGGCCTGGATGTGGTACCACGAGCACATCGGCGGCGGCCGCTGCCCGGTGGTGGACACCTGGTGGCAGACCGAGACCGGGGGCATCATGATCAGCCCCCTGCCCGGGTGCACCACCACCAAGCCCGGCTCGGCGACGTTCCCCCTGCCCGGCGTGGGTGCCGAAGTGGTGGACGACGAGGGTCTGCCCGTGTTGCACGGCGGCGGCTACCTCACGCTCACCAGGCCGTGGCCGGGCATGCTGCGCGGCATCTGGGGCGACCCGAAGCGCTACCACGACACCTACTGGAGCCGCTACGACGGCCGTTACTTCGCCGGCGACGGCTGCAAGCTGGACGACGACGGCTACCTGTGGCTGCTCGGCCGGGTGGACGACGTGATGAACGTGTCCGGCCACCGGATCAGTACGGCCGAGGTGGAATCCGCCCTCGTCAGCCATCCGTCGGTGGCCGAGGCCGCCGTGGTCGGCGCCAACGACGACACCACCGGGCAGGCGATCATCGCCTATGTCACCCTGCGCAGCGGGCTCGATGCCACCATCGACGATCTGCGGTCGCACGTGGCGCACGAGATCGGGGCGATCGCCAAGCCGAAGAGCATCTACTTCACCCCGGACCTGCCGAAGACCCGCAGTGGCAAGATCATGCGCCGCCTGCTGCGCGATGTGGCGGAGGGTCGCAACCTGGGCGACACCACCACCCTCGCCGACGCCAGCGTGGTCAACGAATTGCAGCGCCGGGCCACCGAAACGCCCTCGGAGGACTGACGCAGTTCTCTGCTCTGCGGCGGCCGAAGCTCAAGATTTCGTCGGCGCGGCCGATACTCCGAGCGTGGTGAATGAGGATCCGGACGCAGCAGACGGGGCGGTACGCACCGAGCCCGGTGCCGTCGCCGCTCCTCGCCTGAGCCTCGATGACCTGCGACTTCGCCTGGACAGCCCACTCTTCGCCCGGGACCCTGGGCTCTCGCCAGGCGCCCAGGTACCCCACCTGAGGGAGCTGACCTGGGACTCCGTGGTCAACCCGACATCGGCGGCCGATGCAGAACCCGTGCCTCCGGTGGCTGCGGTTCGCGTCGAGGACCTGTTCGCCGAGCAGGATCGCCGTCGCCAACAGATGATGGAGGAGGCAGCCGGGGCCACCGAGGCAGCCGGGGCCCCCGATGCTGCCCGGGTCGCCGAGGTCGCCGGGGTCGCCGGGGTCGAGGCCACGTCGCGCGTCGACGCAGCACCCGTCGCTGCCGGCCCGTCGATCGAGCCGGCCGCGGACCCGACGCCGGGGCTGGTTCCCCTGCGCCTGGCCTCCTTGCGAGAGCGCAGTGGGGAGGCGGCCGGTCCGGGTTCCGAGGTGGCACCGGCCGAATCGCCGCCCGCGGAGGCGACACCGGTGGCCGCAGTGCCGGCCGTCCGCACCCGGCTGCCGTCCCTGTTGGCAACGTTGACCTCCGGCGAAGTGCCGCGCGTCGCCGACGACGTGTCGCCCGCCGAGCCCGAGTCGCGGACCGAGAACGAGCCGCCGGCCGAGGCAGAGGCGCGCGTCGAGGCCGCTGCGCCGGCCACCGCGGACACCATGACCCCGGACTTGGACCCGGCGAGTCCTGCCGACGCCATGATCGCTCGCGCTCCGGACCCGGTGATCCACGGCCTGGCGGACCTGATCGTGCGCACGACGCCTGCTGCCGGCACGCCAACCGTCCTCCCTCCGACGTCGACCTCCGAGCCGGCGATGTCCGAGCCGGCAGCCGAGGGGCCTGTCGTCGCCGCGCCCGCCCTGGGCGAACTCCACTCCCAGGCGCCCGCTGCGGCCCCACCCGCCTCGGCGGCCGGGCTCACCGAGCTGTCGGCTGCGGAACGGGCCATCGCCTCGCTGACGGCGCACCACACCGGCCAGACCGACGTCACGTCGGCGGCCATCGCCCACCGCAGCGGCCCGGTGCCGGCGGTGCAGGAGCCATCACGTCACAGGCCGTCGTCCGAGGTCGAGGCTGAGCTCAACCGGCTGGCCTTCCTTCCCGATGTGGACCTCGACGACGCCGGCCCCGTCGAGGTGCCGCAGATCGCGGTCTCCGATGTCGCCGGGACGACCGGCTCCACCCCGGCGGTCGCAGCGGTGCCGGCCGGGCCTTCCCTGTCGAACCACGAGGTCTATGCGCCGCGGGCGTCGGCCTCTGCAGCAGCGGCGGGGCACATGCAGCGCCGCTCCTATTCGGATTTCGCCCAGGCCTCGGTGACGGTGAAGCGCAAGCGCAAGCGTCACGGCTTCCGGCGCGTGCTGACGCTCGTGATCCTGCTGGCGATGGTAGGTGGCGGCCTGTTCGCGGTGAAGAAGTACGTCCTCGACGTTCGCTGGGCCGACGACGTGGCCCCGCTCGCCGACGAGGTGGCCGCTGCCAGCGGGGTCTCGTTCGATCACGCGGTCGATGTGCGCACACAGCCGACGGACGAGTTCGCGTTGGGCCTTGCCCGGGCGACGCTGGGCGTGGAGGCCGGCTCCGCCGCGGCAACCACACTGGCGTCGGAATGGCGCTCGCTCGGGCTGCTCGGCGGGGAGCTGGACCTGGGTGCCATCGGGTTGGCGGCCATGCCCTCCGCCCCGGCGTACTACGACCCGGCCGGCGAGACGGTGTATGTCATCGACGGGTTGCCCCAGGAGCTGCGGACCTTTGCGGTGCATCGGGCGCTGGCGCTGGCGCTGCTCGATCAGGAGTTCGGCTGGGGAAGGCGGGCTGCGGCCGCCGCGCCCGCCACACGGGCCGGCACACAGGCGCTGTACGACGCCGCGGCGCTGGAGATCGCAGTGCGGCTGGTGGACGACAGCGAACGTGAAGCGATCCTCGGGCAGGTGTTCGGGCTCTACGGCACTTACCCGATTCCCAGCTCACCATCGCCGTACGGCTCGGTGGTCGCCGGCCGTCTCGGCGTGGCCGCCTGGCCGCTCTTCCGTGGCGCATCGATCGCCGCCAGCCCCTACCTCGCCAATGCTGCGCCCACCGACGCACAAGTGTTGGACCTGCGCCGCCTCGTCAGTGGGGTGCCCGAAGCCACCACCGCCAACGCTCGCGGGATGCTCTACTGGTATCACGTGCTCGCGGCCCGTCTCGACGACGACGTGGCCTGGCGAACGGCCCTCACGTGGGCAGGCGACTCGGTGACGGTGCTGGAGCCGACGGCGACGTCATCGAGCTGTGTTGCCGCGATGTTCCAGGCGACCCTGGGCGACACCTCGACGGTGCGCTCGGCCTTCGAGCAGTGGGCGCAGGCTGCCCCGCAGGAGTCGCTCACCACGGTCAGTGCGGTCGACGCCAACGGTGGCATCCAGATCACCATCAACGCCTGCGACCCCGGCGCCGCGGTGGCCACCTCGGACGGGTCTGCCGTCCTCGGCCTCGGTGCCGCTCCGCTGCGCAGTGAGCAGATGCGGCAGCTGACCGAGGCGCAGACCGGTATCTCGGACATGGTGGCGGCATGCGCCGCCGCCTTCGGCGGGAGTGTGTCGATGGCCGACGAGCGTGGCGTGATCGACCCGGTGGGTGGATGGCCGGTGGCGCTCGGACGTTCACTGCCGGACCCCGTGGGTACCGGCTGCGCCCCTGCGGCCTGAGCCGGCGCGGGGTGGCCCGCGCGGTGGTGATCAGTCGCGGAAGTTGTTGAACTGCAGCGGGATGCCGAGGTCGGCACCCTTCAGCAGGGTGATGATGGCCTGCAGGTCGTCGCGCTTCTTCCCGGTGACGCGCACGGTGTCCCCCTGGGTCTGGCTGCTGACGCCCTTGGGCCCCTTCTCCTTGATCATCCGGTTGATCTCGCGGGCCTTGTCGCTGCCGATGCCGACCTTGATGGTGACCACCTGGCGAACGGTGTTGTGGGTTGCTTCCTCGACCTTGCCGTAGTCCAGCCCCTTCAGCGACACGCCGCGCTTGACGAGCTTCTCCTCGATCACAACCTTCAGCGCGTTGAGGCGATCCTCGCTGACGGTGCGCAGGGTGAGCACAAGGTCGTTGTGCTCGATCGAGGAGTCCGTGTTCTTGAAATCGAAGCGGGTGGCGATCTCGCGCTGCGCCTGATCCACGGCATTGCGCACTTCCTGGCGATCGACTTCGGAGACGACATCGAAACTGGGCATGCGAACAGGCTAGTGAGGGCGCTAACCTCATCAACCGCTGATGGGTCGGTGCCCGAGTGGCCAAAGGGAGTTGACTGTAAATCAACCGGCGTCGTCCTTCGTAGGTTCGAATCCTGCCCGGCCCACCATCTCGAATCGCCAGGTCCGTCGGGCCTGGCGATTCGCCGTTTTGCCGCCACACTGAAAACTTCCCATGATCCTCATCGACGCCACCGGCCTGAAGGCCTCCCGCCCCAACCGCCCTCTGTTCGAGGGGGTGTCGCTCACCCTCAGCGACGGCGACCGCGTCGGCGTGGTCGGCATCAACGGCTGTGGCAAGAGCACCCTGCTGCGTTTCCTCGGGCGGGAAGCCACACCGGAGGCCGGCGAGGTGCGGTGGGGGAGAGGTGCGCGGGTCGGCTTCCTCACCCAGCAGCCGGTGCTGCCCGAGGGCACGGTACGCGATGCGGTGGGCGGCGGCTGGGAGGGCGAGGCCATGCTCGACCGGCTGGGCATGGCAGCGCTGGTGGATGCCCGCACCGACGAACTGAGCGGCGGCCAGGCGAAACGGACCGCGCTGGCCCGCCTGCTGTGTGGCGAGTACGAAGCACTGATCCTCGACGAGCCGACGAACCACCTCGACCTCGACGCGATCAAGTTCCTCGAGGAGTGGCTGGCCGCCTACCGCGGCGGCCTCGTGCTCGTCACCCACGACCGCCATGTGCTCGACCGGGTCACCACCAAGGTGTTGGAGATCGACCGCGGCACGGCCTACCTGCACATGCCGGTCGGCAGGCATGCGGGCTCCGGCTATGCCGCCTACCTGGCCGGGCGCGCCGAGCGTGAAGAGCGTGCGGAGATCGCCGAACAGGTCCGCAAGAACCTGGCGGTGAAGGAGCTCGCCTGGCTGCGCCGCGGCGCGCCGGCCCGCACCGCGAAGCCCAAGGCCCGCATCGCCACCGCCACGGCGCTGGTGCAGGGCAAGGCGCTGGCGGCCGCTCGTGAAGGGTCGTTGGCGCTCTCGATGGGCTCGCAGCGGCTCGGCTCCAAGGGCATCGAGGTGCGCGACGTGTCGTTCGCCTGGCCGGATGGCACACCCGTGCTCGGCCGCGCCGGGGTCGGTGTCACCGTGGCTTTCGAGCCGGGCGACCGGGTGGGCATCGTCGGCCCGAACGGCGCCGGCAAGTCCACCCTGCTGGACCTCGTCGCCGGCCGCCTCACCCCGTCGACTGGCGAGGTCGTGCTCGGCGCCACCGTCAAGATCGGCTACTACGACCAGCTGGGTAAGGGGCTGGACCTCACCCTGCGGGTGCGCGAGGCCGTGGCCGGGGACAAGGTGGAGCCGTCGGTGGCGGACGTGAACCTGATGAAGAAGTTCTGGTTCGATGGCGACGCGCAGTTCGCGCCGATCGGCACGCTCAGCGGTGGGGAGCGGCGGCGGCTGCAGCTGCTGCTGACGCTGACGGAGCAGCCGAACGTGCTGCTGCTCGACGAACCGACGAACGACCTCGACCTGGACACCTTGCGGGCGCTGGAGGACTTCCTCGACGACTGGCCGGGCATCGTCGTCACGGTCAGCCACGACCGCAGCTTCCTCGACAGGGTCACCGACGAACTGCTGGCGCTCGACGGCCGCGGGAGTGCCCAGTGGGTGCGCGGCGGCGTGGCGGCGTGGCTGGCGGCGCACCAGGCCACCGGCAGCGTGCCGGCCCAGGCGGGCAAGCAGGCAGGCACGTCCGCCGGCCAGGCGAAGGCACCTTCGGCCCCGGCGGTGATCAGCCGGCCGGCGCCCACCAAGCCGGCATCCACCCGCAGCCCATCCACCGTGCGCCGCCAGTTGGGCGTGGCCGAACGCGACCTTGCCACGGCCACCGCGAAGCGCGACGCGCTGGTAGCGGAACTGCAGAACGCACTGGACCATCGCGAGATGGCGGCCATCGGCGACCGGCTGTCGACCGCGCAGTCCGCAGTCGATGCCGCCGAGGAAGCCTGGCTGGCCCTTGCCGACGAGGCCGAGGCGCTGGGCCTGGAGCTCTGAGCCAGCAGGGTCGCCTCACACGGTGGTGCCGTTGACGTCGATGATCAGGTGGGTGGCTTGGCTGCTGCTGACGCAGACGGTGCCGCTGCGGGAGAGCTTGGTGAGGACCTGGACGGCCCGGTTCACGCCGGCGGTGTAGTTGAGGCTGCTGGCGTTCGGGTTGGGTTGGTCGCACGGCCAGAGGGTGAGGAAGCCGGGGGCCGACGGGGTGACGGCGGTGAGGTT
>JBPOIX010000194.1:0-21407 GCA_052034175.1 Actinomycetota bacterium | reverse complement strand
CGCCCAGCCGATGGGCCTTGGAAAGTCCTCGTCCTCGGTTGTGACCGCGGGGCTGGTCATGGGGATCATGGTGATCCCGTTCGTCTCGTCGCTGTCCGACGACATCATCAACGCCGTGCCGCAGTCGTTGCGCGACGGCTCGCTCGGGCTTGGCGCGACAAAGTCCGAGACGATCCGCCAGGTGGTCCTGCCGGCCGCGCTGCCGGGGGTGGTGGGCGCGATCCTGCTGGCCGCGAGCCGTGCCATCGGCGAGACCATGATCGTCGTCATGGGGGCGGGGGCGGCGGCTTCGAGCCGTCCGACGACAGCAGCAATCGAGTCATGTTGCATGTCGACATCATCGTCAAGGGGTGCGACAGGGAAGGGGCGGATGCCTGGCGGCCTACTCGTTCGCCCGACCCAGGGCCGTCGCCTGCTCGTGCGGCCATGTCCACGCCGTGTACACGATGCCCGCCAGCAGCAGTGCCTCGATCGCGCTGCCGATGACGAAGTACGTCCAGTCGTCGAAGGCGCTGACCATCACCGTCAGCCCGTACAGCACAGCCATCACGATGTTCAGCGACCGGGCGAGCCGCGCTCGCAGCACGAGGGTGAGGAACACCATCAGCGAGGCCGGCACGATATCCGCGGTCACTCCGACGAGAAAGCCCTGTCCGACGGTGGCGCCCGCCATCTCGCCGGCGTCGAGGTCCGCACGAATATCCGCCCTGTAGAGGCTGAAGATGTCGACGTACGCGAAGACGAACAGCATCGACACCCAGAGCGATGCGAGGGTGAAGCGCGGGTTGATCCAGGAGTCGCGGAGTGCAGGAGCGGTCTTCATGGGGGAGGGGTCCTTCGTGTTGGTGGGAAGTGGGCCAGGGTCCGGCGGCCCCCTGGCAGCGCCCAGCGGCCGCGTGGCAGAGAACTGCCGGCAGTGGGGCAGGGCCGGTCAGGCGCGGCGACGTTCCGCCTTCAAGCGCCGATCGAGACCGTCGAGAATGAGGTCCAACCCGTAGGCGAACTCATTCCCGAGCCTGTAGTCCTGCCCTCGCACCTGCTCGCTGATGATCTCGTTCATGTGCGGGTAGCGGCTGGGCGGCAGCATGTGGGCGATCTCGTCGATGAACTCCTCCGCGGGCTCGTCGTCCGCGAAGGGAAGGTTGAGCTCGGTGAGCACGAAGCCGTAGACGTAGGCGTCGAGCACGGAGTACGCGTGCGCCGCCAGGCTGACGGAGAAGCCGCTGGTGCGCAGGCAGGCGAGCACCGCCTCGTGGTGCTCCAACAGCGCCAGGCCCGGGTTGCGACGGGACTCGACGAGCCCGAGGGCCCAGGGATGTGCCGACAGCACATCCCGCGCGGAGCTCTGCCGGGCATGGAGCGCCGGCCGCCATCGAGCGCCAGGCGCGGGCGGCTCGATCTGCGTGAAGACCCAGTTCGCCAACTCGTCGAGCAGGGCTTCCTTGCTGGCGACGTGGTGGTACAGCGACATCGCCTCCACCCCCAACTCCTTGCCGACGTTGCGCATGCTCACTTGGGCCAGGCCGCCGGCATCCGCCACACGCACCGCGGCCGCGACGACGAGGTCCTGTGTGAGCGTGGGGCGACGGGCCATCTGGAGTCCTTCACGGGTTGCAAACTTACGGGTGTAAGAGTACCGTGCTCACGGCAGACTTACAAGTGTAAGGAGAACGTCATGCGAGCAGCAGTGGTCGAGCGCTATGGCGGGCCCGAGGTCGTCCGTGTCGTCGACGAGCCGCGCCCGGCAATCAAGAAGGGTGAGGTGCTGGTGCGCGTCCGCGCCGCCGCCGTCACCAGCGGCGACGCCCGCATCCGCGCCGCCGTCTTCCCTGCCGGCTTTGCACTTCCGAGCCGGTTGGTGTTCGGTGTGTTCCGCCCGCGCCGCCGGGTGCTCGGCAGCTCGCTGTCGGGCACGGTGGAAGCGGTCGGCCCGGGTGTCACCCAGTTCGCGCCCGGCGACCGTGTGTGTGGCATGACCGGTCTGCGGATGGGTGCCCACGCCGAGTTCGCCGCCGTCCAGGCCACGCGTCTCGTTCATGTGCCGGACGCCGTGAGCCACGACGACGCCGCGGCCGTGCTGTTCGGCGGCACCACGGCTCTGCACTTCCTGCGCGACAAGGGCAAGGTCGGCCCGGGCATGACGGTGCTGGTGAACGGTGGCTCTGGCGCCGTTGGCACGAACGCGGTCCAGTTCGCCTGCCACTCAGGCGCCACCGTCACCGCCACCTGCAGCGCAGCCAACGCCGCGCTCGTGGCCGGCCTCGGCGCGCACCATGTCGTGGACTACCGGGTCACCCCCGTGGAAACGCTCACCGAGCGCTTCGATCTGGTGCTCGACACGGTCGGCAACATCGGCCTTGCCGGCGGGCGCCGCCTGCTCACCGAACGAGGGATGTTGCTCCTGGCGGTTGCGTCGCTGTGGCAGACCCTCCGCGCCCGCGGCAACGCGGCCGCCGGGCCGGGCAAGGAGGCCCCGGAGGACTTCGCGCTGCTGCTGCAGCTGGTGGCGCAGGGCGCGCTCAAGGTCGTGCACGACCCCACTCCGGACGGCGCGTCGCCCAGCGACCGCACGTTGGATCTGGCGGACATCGCCACCGCGCACGCACGCGTCAGCAGCGGCCGCAAGGTCGGCAATCTGGTGGTGGCGCCGTGAGCACGCTTCTTGACTCCAGGCCCGGCGCGCCCGCCTCTCCCGCGACGATCGGACCCGCGGACAGCGAGACGGCACGCCGCTGACGGGGCTGGGCGCGGCGCTAGGGTCGCTGGCCATGCTGACCCTTCGCCGTGCCCTCCTTGCCGCGTCCGCCGTTGCGCTTCCGCTCTCCGCATGTGGCGGCGACGACGCCGCGGGTGGTTCGGGCGGCTCGGTCGACGGCGGTGCAGCGGTGGCCTCCGTGGCCCCGGAGCAGCTGTTCGACAGCGACTTCGAGAAGGTGTGCGATGGGGTCGGCCAGACCGCCGCCGCGGCCTATGCCCCGGCCGCAGGGTCCATCAGCCCGGTGGTCGTGCTGGTGCAGGAGGACGGGTACATGTTCTCGCGATCGTCGGCGGTGCGCGCCGGCTGGGAGCGCCTGTGGGTGCCGGAGAACACGATGGCGATGGCGGAACTGCAGTTGGTCGGCTGCGCCACCCGCACTGCCGCCACCCGTGTGCAGGAGTGTTCGGACTACGAGGTGGACGACCAGCCCACCGACAATGTCGTCCACGTCAACGAGGTGACCTACTCGATCTCGCTGCGTGAAGCAGCCACGGGCACTGAGGTGGCCACGACCACGTTCACCGCGCTGGATGACTCCTGCCCGATGTTCGTGTCGTTCGACGCCGGCCAGACAGAGCTCGACTGGTACTCCTTCGACGACGCGGCGATGCAGGAGTTTCTCGCGCCGTACGTGGCACCGACGGCCTGACGTCGACGCAGGACAGCGTCAGCGTGCCGCCGCCATCACGGCGAGGAACTCGGCGCGGTCCGGCCCGAGCTTCGGTGCCGGCGGCCGTTCGTCCTTCGCGGCGTGTGCGGCGAACGCCGCGTCCATCACCTTCTGATCTGCCATCAGCGCGTCCGGCGCGTCGAGCATGTTGAACGAACGGAAGAAGGCGCGGAACACGTCGGCGTCCATCCGCGACGCTGGCAGCAGCCCGTTGAGGATGAAGTCCCGCGTGGCCGCTGCCATTGCGTCGGGTTCGCTGCCGTCGTGCATGGCTGCGTGCAGCCCGATGCGATCAGCGTCCTGCCGGCAGGCGAGCACATAATGCGGCTCCATCTCGGTGCGGACGACGGCGTCCATCGCGTGTGCCAGCGCGGTGCGGTCGCGCCCGTGCGCGACCAACGCGTTCGAGAGCCCGTGCGCGGCGATCCCGGCCAGCGCCATGCCCTTGCCGTACCACGGGTTGCTGCCCTGCAGCGCGTCGCCGATGACCACGAGGCCCGGCGCCACCGGCTGCCCGTCGACCACGAAGCGGCGGAGGCGGTTGCGCAACCCGGCCATCGACTCCACGCCGGTGATCGGCTCCGCGAGGCCGTCGGCGGTCCAGGGTGCGAGGGGCGTGAGCGAGCGGATCGCCGCCTCCCATGCGGCCTCGTCGCGTAGGGCCATCAGCTCGCGATCGCCGGTGGGCACGCCGAACGTGATCGAGAAGCTGCGGTTGTCGCCGTAGAACCCGGCAAAGGCGATGTACCCGAGGTCGCCGCCCGCGCCGTCCTTGGTGAGCAGTGGCAGGTCTTGCCCGTCGCACAGGCGGTAGAACCGGGAGAGGTAGATGATGCCCGCGTCGCTGGCTTCCTCGGTGGGCTGCACGTCGCCGCCGAGCGCGGCGATCCACTCCATCACCGGTGAGTTGCGGCCACCGCCGACCACGACGAGGTCGGCCTGCACCGTGTCGCCGTTCTCCAGCCGCAGCCCGGTGACCGCGCCTCCGTCACCGAGCAGGCCGGCCACGCCGACCCCACCGCGCCATGTGACGCCGGGTTCAGCGGCGGCCGCGGTGCGCAGCACCCACTCGAACGTCAGGCGCCGGCAGCACAGCACGACGAGTTCGTCGTCGCCCGCTCGCGGCTCGCGGTCGGTGATCTCCGGCGGGAGGATGCGCTCTACGGACAGCTCGGTGGCGCCCTGGGCCAGCAGCGCGTCGAGCACGTCGGGTGCCCGCTCATGAAGGATCGATCGCAGGCGGGCGAGCAACGCGTGGGACTGCCGTGCGTGCGGCACGCCGCGGCGATCCCAGCCGTCGAACGCCTCGTCCGCGGTTGCCGGCAGGTCGGTGTCGTCGCGCTCGTAGACGGTGACCCGATGGCCGTCGCGGGCCAGCAGCAGCGCGGCCCGCATGCCGGCGATGCCACCGCCGCCGCCGGCGATGTCCTGGGGGTCGTCGATCCGGGGGGTGGGGGTCATCACAAGCTCCGGAGGAAGTCGATGAGCGCCGCGTTGACGTCGTCGGCGCGTTCTTGCTGGGTCCAGTGGCCGCACCCTTCGAGGATGAGTGAGCGGTGCAGCCGGGGAAGGGTGGTGGGGAAGTTGGCGATGGCAGGCATGCCCCACATGGTGGGGCCGTCGCGGTCGCCGCCGATGAACAGCGCCGGCACGTCGATGCGCGCACCGCGGAAGGCGGCGAGGTCCTCCCAGTCGCGGTCCACGTTGCGGTAGCGGTTCAGCGGGCCACGGAAGCCGCTGTGCTCGAACTCGCTCGTGTACACGTCGAGGTCGGCCTCGGTGAGCCAGGAGGGCAGCGGGTCGGGCCGATGGAAGCGGTCCTTCATCAGCCCGCCGCGGCGCACGGTGGCGACGGTGCCCTGGGCGAGGTCGGGCGGCGGTGCGTCGCCGGAGGCGGTGAAGTAGAAGCCGAGCAGCCAGTCGCGCACGTCGGCTTCGATCTCCGCCTCGGCCCGGCCGGGCTCCTGGAAGTACTCGACGTAGAACTCCTCGTCGCCTGCCATCGCTCGCATCGCGGTCGACGGGCGCACGTCGCCGGGAGGCGAGAACGGCACGGACAGCCCGGCCACCGCGGTGAACACGTCGGGCCGCAGCATCGCCGACGTCCAGGCGATCGGCGCACCCCAGTCGTGACCGATGATGACGGCCGTGTCGTGCCCGAGGGCGCGCACGAGGCCGACGTTGTCTGCCACCAGGCGCACCATCCGATAGTCCTCTACCGCCAGCGGCTTGGAGGAGCGGCCGTAGCCGCGCACGTCGATGGCCACGGCGCGGTACCCGGCCGCGGCCAGCGCGGGCAGCTGGTGCCGCCACGAGTACCAGGACTCGGGGTAGCCGTGGACCATCAGCACCAGCGGGCCGTCGCCGGCTTCGACACAGTGGGCGCGGTGGTCGCCGACCTGCACGACGTGGGACCGGCAGCCGTCGGGGAGGGGGCTCACGACCGGGTCGCGATCTCGCCGGCGCGGGCACCCGCGGCGTAGCCGCCGTCGGTACTCCAGGTGGTCTCCCCGTTGACGATCACGGTCTCCACCCCTTCCTGGTGGCGGATCCAGCGCACCCCGTCGCCGGGGAAGTCGTCCGAGGCGATCTCCGGCCCGCGACCGATGGTGGCGGCGTCGAACACCACGATGTCGGCGGCGTTGCCGGGGGCGAGCAGGCCGCGCCCCTTCAACCCCCAGATCGTGGCCGGGTCGAGGGTGAGCTTCTTCACCGCCGCCTCCAACGTCAGCGACTTGGTGGCCCGCACGAACTCGGAGAACAGGTAGCCCGTGTCGCCGAACGTGGAGAACGACCCGACGTGGGCGCCGCCGTCCGACGCGCCGACGTGGACGAACGGATGGGCCAGCAGGTCGCCGACGACCGGCGAGTTGCTGTGCCCGATGTTCGCCCGGATGAACCAGGTGCCGAGGTCCTCATCCAGTGCCAGGTCCACCAGGGTGTCGCCGTGGGTGGTGCCGCGCTCGCGGGCGATGTCGTCGATGTTGCGGCCGATGAGGTCGTTGTTGCGAGCGTGCACCACGTCGCGCACCACGAACCCGCCGGCGCCGAGGCCGCCGTTCGGTCGTGCGGCGAGTGCGTTCATCTCGTCCACCAGCGCCTGCCGGCCGCCGGCCACGGCGGCCACCTTCTCAGCGTGGTCGCGGATCGACGCCACCTTCCACCACGACGGCATGGTGAGCAGCATCAGGCTGCGCTGGTCCAGGGTGAAGCTGATGTCGATCGGCCGGGTCTGCACCTGTGGCCACACCGCAGCACCGCGGGCCCGTGCCGCCTCGACCGCACCCATCACCCGGGCGACGCCGCGATGGTTGGCGTCGGAGTGGAAGAGCGGCGACAGCGTGGTCGTGATCCCATGGCGCAGCGACAGCTCGGCGAGCTGTTCCACGCGGGCGATGGTGAGCTCGGTGTCGTAGAACTCGTGCACGATCTGCAGCACGGCGTCGCGCTCGCCGAGCACGGCGGACAGCGCATCCAGTTCAGCGGGCGCCGCCCAACGGCTGGGCACCGGCCGGTAGCTCTCGTCGATGTCGACGAAGCTCGTGCTCAGCCCGACGGCGCCGGCGTCGAGGCACTCGCGGAGCACGTCGGCCATTGCGCGGGTCTCCTCGGCCGTCGCCGCCCGCGACTGCGCCTCGGGCCCCATCACGTACAGGCGCAGCACGGAGTGCCCCACCAGTGGGGCGACGTTCAGCGCGACGTTCCCGGCGAGGGAGTCCAGCCAGCTGCCGAACCCCTCGCCCCAGCGCCAGTCGACGCCGGCGTCGAACGCGGCCTCGGGCATCTCCTCGATGAGGCGGAACATGCGGCTGAACGCGTCGCGCTGGTCGATGCGCAACGGCGCCAACGACAACGAGCAGTTGCCGGGCACCACGGTGGTGACCCCGTGCTCGATGGCGGGGAAGGCGTACGGGTCGAAGCTCAGCTGGGCGTCGTAGTGGGTGTGCGGGTCGATGAACCCGGGGGCCACCACCTTGCCCGCCGCGTCGAGCACCCGGCGTGCGTCGCCGGCGCGGCCGCCGACGGCCACCACCTTGCCGGCGTGGACGGCCACGTCGCCGCGGCGGCCGGGCAGGCCGGAACCGTCGACGATGAGGCCGTTACGGATGACGAGATCGAGCATGTGCGTCTCCCTGTCGTTGCGAGTGTTGTTCCAGCGCCGGGAGCACGATGCTCCACGGCTGCCCCACCAGCTCGTCGAGCGAGCTGACTCCTGCGAGGTCGAGGGAGGCGGTGCAGGCCTCCTCGTCGAGCGCGATCGTGGACGTGCCACCGTTGTCGTAGGTGAGCTGCACTTCGATCTCGGCTCGCCCGTCGTGCCCGCCGACGACGGTGGCACGGGTGATGATCGCCGTCATCGGGCGGGTGGTGGCTCGGTGAACACGATGTCGCTCGGCAGCAACCCCACCGTGCGGCGCGCCGCGAGGTGGAGGTTCCACGACAGCAGCTGCTGTGTTGCGCCATCCGTGTCCGGGAGGGTGCGCGCGGCGATCGCCGCCAGGTCGTCGCCCTCCTGGGGGAACACGTATTGCCGAGCCGTCATGGCGCGCGAGCGTAGGTGCAGGGTGGCACGGCGGCCCTGTCGGAGCGCAGGTTCCCGAAGGGTGGCCGGCGGGTTCGGTGCGTGCGCGGCGGCGCAGACCCGCGCCGCTGGTGCTACAGCAGCGCGGCGTACACCAGTGCCTTCAGTTGGCCGCGGAAGTTGAACGTGCCGCTGGGGAGGAGCTGTGTCATGAACACCACCGCCAGCTCCTCGGCGGGGTCCACCCAGAACGTGGTGCTCGCCGCGCCGCCCCACATGAACTCCCCGGCCGAACCCACCGTGCCGGTGGCCTGCGGGCCCTTGGAGACGGCGACGGTGAGGCCGAAGCCGGCGCCGGCGAAACCGACCTCGCCGTAGCCCATCGGCAAGGCGAACTCAGCCATCTCCCCGTCGCCAGGCAGATGGTTGCTCGTCATCAGCTCCACGGTCTTGCGGCCGAGGACGCGCTGCCCGCCGATGCCGCCGCCGTTGGCCAGCATGCTGACGAAGCGCACATAGTCCGCCGTGCTCCCCACCAACCCGCCACCGCCGTTGAACAAGGTCGGCTTGCGCAGGTAGCGGCTGCGTTCCGGGTCGTCCACGAGGACGAGCTCCTTGCGTGCGTTGCGGCCGTAGCAGGCAGCGAAGCGGCCGACCTTCTCGGCGGGCACCCAGAAGTCCGTGTCCGTCATTCCGAGCGGCTCGAAGATCGCTGCCTTGAGGTATTCGTCGTAGGGCAGGCCGGACATCACCTCGACCAGCCGCGCGGCGATGTCCATCCCGTGGGAGTACAGCCAGTGCTGCCCAGGCTGGAAGCGCAACGGCCACTGGCCGAACTGGGCGGCCATCCATTCCAGATCCTTGCCCGCCAACCAGTCCCGCTCGTCGAGCACGAGGTCCTTGTTCTCCGGCCCGTAGCCGATGCCGGAGGTGTGGGTGAGGATGTCGCGGATGGTCGGCGGCCGGTGCGCGGGCACCACCCGTGACCCGCCGTTGGGGTCCGCCTCGCGCACGGTGAGGTTGCGCCACTCGGGGATCCAACGTTCCACCGGGTCGTCGAGCTGGAAGTGGCCGCGCTCGTACAGGGTCATCATCGCGACACCGGTGATCGGCTTGGTCATCGAGTACAGGCGCCAGATGGCGTCGTCGGCCACGGCGACGCCGCGCTCGCGATCCTGTGCGCCGAAGCTCTCGAAGTAGCCGAGCGTGCCGCCGCGCACGATGGCCATCTGTGCACCGGCGATCTTCCCGGGCTCGATGTACCGCTGGCGGAGGTGCTCGCCGATCCACCCCAGGCGATCTGCGTCGAGCCCCGCTGCTGTTGCGTCCACATTCATGGCAGCGAAGGTTGCCACGCGCCCACCTGGTGGCTGCGATCGGACCGGCGTCAGTCCGGTGGGTTGACGCTCACGACCACCGGCACGACCAGCGAACGGCCGGAGGAGAAGCGCAGCGTCATCTCGAACCGGTCGCCCTCGGCCAACGGCGCAGCCAGATCGACGAGCATGATGTGGTTGCCACCGGGGGAGAACGTCACGGTGCCGCCGGCCTCGATCGGTACTGCGTCGACGTGTTCCATCGTGACCTCACCCCCGTCGTCCGCTGCGCCGTGGTGGTGGCCGCCGTCGGCCGCAGCGTTACTCGTGTGCAGGTCGGCGTGCCCGGCCACGGAGGCCGGTACCGCCGCCCCCACGAGTTCGTCCGCAACGTCGCTGGTGACGATGAGGTACACGACGCCCTCCGTCGCCGCGGCCGGGGTGGGCCTGGCCCATGCCCCCGACGCGGCGAACGCGGCGGGCTCGGTGCCGTCGCCGCACGCCGCCGGCAGCAGCAGGGCGGCGGCGACGGCAACCCTGACCGCAACCCTGACGGCAGGCCCGCTCACGCCTGCCCGAAGGTGCGGCGCAGCGGCGTCACGTTGCGGATGACGAACTTGTCGATCCCCAGGACGATGAGGGCCACGACTCCCCACTGCGGGAAGACGATGCCGAGTGTCAGAGTGGCGAGCGTCAGCTTCCAGGTGAAGCGCGGGTCGGCCGGGCGACGCGGGACGCCCAGCGTCCCCGGGCGGCGACGCTTCCAGAACATCACGAACCCACTGATGACGGACCAGATGGAGAGCACGCACAACAGCGTCATCATGACGCGATCGAGCAGGCCGAACTGGGTGCCCATGTGGATGCTCACCAGCGTGTCCATCCCTTCGTAGACGGCGCCCATGCCGTACACCTTCTGCTCGTCGAGCTTCTCGCCGGTGAACTGGTCGATGAACACGTCGCGGGCTTCGCTCGTGGCTCGTGGCCAGGAGTTGTACAGGGTGAAGCTGCCGTAGACCGTGTTGCCTGCCTCGTCGACCTCGTTGGCGGGGAACGAGATGGTGTAGCCGGGCTTCATCCCTTCGGCTTCGGCGACGGCCACCATCGCATCGAGGCTCAGCGGTGCGGGCAGCGAACCGTCGGCGTCCTCTGGTGCGTAGCTGGCGGGGATCGGTCGTTCGCCCGTGCCCCACGGGATCTGATTGCCGAAGCGGTCCAGGTCGCCGCGGGTGATCGAGGTGGCCGCAGTGCTCGCGGTGTTCTCCGCAGGGCTGCCTGGCGAGATCTCCTCCGCGAGCGAGTTGAAGTTCTCCGCCCAGTACGACGACCACCCCATGCCCGACACGATGGTGAGCACCATCACCGGAATCATCACCAACCCGGCGACCCCGTGCAGGTCGCGCCACCGTGTCCGCCCCTTGGCCTGCCACCGCACCTTCAACAGGCCGCGCTCGCCCTTGCTGCCGCTGCTGTTGCGTGAACGACGCGGCCAGAACAGGTACAGGCCGGAGCCGACCAACACCAGGGTCCACACGCCGAGGATCTCGAGGAGCAAGTCGCCCACCACGTACTGGCGCATCACGGCGCCGTCGTCCCAGAGCGCGGCCACGGTCGGCAGGTCGATGGTGAACGTCTCGTTGTTGAGAAAGCCGTGGAGCCGGTTGGACAAACCGATGATGCCGTTGCCCGGCTTGCTGTCGCCCAGCACCTCGCCGCTGTACGGGTTGACGAAGACGAACACGCCGGCGGTGCTGCCGTCATCGAACCAGAAGCGGGTGGAGCGCTCGCTGTCCGCGGGCGGCGTCATGTCGTACGCCGTCGCCTCCGGGTAGGCGGCCTCCGCCGCTGCCGCCTGTTCGTCGAACGACAGGTAGTCGCCCGACTGTGCGCTGACGGTGCGCAGGTCGCCTTCGGTGAAGTCCTCGATCGGTTGGGTGTAGAGAATCACGAGCCCGGTCAACGCCATCAGCAGGATGAACGGCAGAGCGAACATCCCGGCGTAGAAGTGGATGCGCCACAGCGCCCTCCACTGGCGACTGGCCGCGGGGGTGGAGCCCTTGTCGTCGACAGTGAGCGTTGGTTCGGCGGCATCGGTGGGCTCGGGCACGGAGCGGCTCCTCGGGGTGGAAGGTCGTGGCGGAGTACCAGTCGTCGCCCGCGTCCGTTCAGTTCCCGATGGAGTTCGGCTCGGCCCACTTTCCGACCGCGGTGACCGATGGCCGCCGCCGAAGCGTGCGTCAGTTGCCGCGTGCCTCCGTGGTGCGCGCGTAGCGGCGCATCAGCCTCCGGCCGAGGCTGGTCTTGTGCACCTCGTCGGCGCCGTCGTAGATGCGCGCCGCACGTTCGTGGCGGTACCAGTAGGCGAGGATCGTGTCGTCGGTGACGCCGAGCGCACCGTGCACCTGGATGGCCTTGTCCACCGCCTCAAGCATCGTGTTGGCGACGACGAACTTGATGGCGGCGATGTCGTCGCGGGCCGCCGAGGCGCCCTCCCGATCGATGCGCCACGCGGCGTGCAGCACCTGCAGGCGGGCGCCCTGGATCTTGGCGTACATCTCCGCCGCCCAGTGCTGGATGACCTGCTTGTCCGCGAGGGTGCCACCGTTGACGTCGATGACGCGCTCGTTGGCACGCGCGCACATCATCTCCCAGGCCCGTTGGGCGATGCCGAGCCAGCGCATGCAGTGATGGATACGGCCGGGCCCCAGCCGGTCCTGGGCGATGACAAACCCATGGCCCTCAGGCCCCAGCAGGTTCGTGCGCGGCACGCGGCACGACTGGTAGATGACCTCGGCGTGGCTGGCGTGCCCGCCGCCGGCATGGCCCATCACGCTGACGTTGCGGACCAGGTTGAACCCGGGCGTGTCGGTGGGGACGATGATCATGCTGGCCCGCTGGTGCGGCGGGGCCTCCGGGTTGGTGACCGCCATCAGGATGGCGAAGGCCGCGCCGTCGGCGGACGACGTGAACCACTTCTGCCCGTTGATCACGTAGTCGTCGCCGTCGGGTGTGGCGGTGGTGGCGAGCAGCACGGGGTTGGAGCCGGCGGTCTCCGGTTCGGTCATCGAGAAGCAGCTGCGGATCTCGCCGGCCACCAGGGGGCGCAGCCAGCGCTCGCGCTGCTCCTCGGTGGCGTACTTGTGCAGGATCTCGATGTTGCCGGCGTCGGGTGCGGCGGTGCCGAACACGCTCATGCCGAGCGGGCTGCGGCCGACGGCTTCGGCGAACAACCCGTGATCGATCATCGACAGGCCGAGACCGCCGAACTCCGCCGGATGGTTCGGGGCCCACAACCCCATCTGCTTCACCTTGGCCTGGGCGGCCTGCACCCCCGCGGCGAGGGCGGCGGAGTCCCCGTGGAGCATCTCACCTTCGAGCGGGATGACCTCGCGGTCCATGAACTCGCGGATCATGTCCAGCATGACGGAGATCTCGGGTGACGGTTGGAAATCCATTGGGGCCCCCTTGGTGCGGTGCGTTCACGGTAGGAACGTGCCGCCTGCCGGGCCAGGGCACTAGGTCCCGCCCGCGGGCGGGGAGGAGGGTCAGACCGCGCGGCCGAGGAAGTTGAGCATCTTGGTCTGCGCGTCTGCGCCGGCGGCGGGCTTGATGGCCGGACCCATCATCCCGGGCATGCGCAGCACTTCTTCCGGGAGGCTCTTCCACGTGGCCATGGTGTGCTTCACGAGCGCCGGGTCGAGCCGTTCGTCCACCTTCGCCGTGCGTGCCAGGTCCCACACGTGGACGGCCAGCTCCGCGGCCATGAAGCCGATGAGATCATCGACCGGCATCGAGCCGAAGCCGGGGCCGAACGGGTCCACCGCGATGGTCTGCAGCGCATGCGGCCGGTCGAGCACCTCCAGCGTCTGGTCGCGCATCTTCAGCCATGCACCGAGAGGGTCCTTGCCGAGCTTCGGCGACGTCTTCGGGCCCTTGCCCGTGGTGGCGAAGCTCTTGATCATCGCCAGGTCGCCGATGCCGTGCTCGTAGACATCCGTGCCCGTCCAGCCTGCGCAGGGTGCCTTGCGCCCGAACACGGTCGGCTTGGCCATCTTCAACACATGGTCGAAGGCGTAGACGGCGGAGGTGTACATGCGAAGGTTGGCGCTCATGGGCGCACGTTACTGCCCGTCAGCTGCGATGCAGCGCGGCGATGCGCGCGCCAGCGTCGGCCATCGCCGCACGCGCCTCGGTGGGGAGCAGCACCTCGACGTCGGCGCCAAGGCCCAGCAGCTCCACCACCGCGGCTTCGTAGGACGTGAAGCGGAACGAGCCCTCGACCCAGTCCGGCCGGTCGAGCGCCGGCTCGGCCGCGTGCCGCGGGCGCCAACCTTCGGGTTTGCCGAGCACGAGCGCCAGCTGCAGCGCCGCGGGCGACACGCGCACGCGCACCCTGCGAATCCGCCCGGTCGCCGTCGCGGAGGAGGTCGCGGTGGCGAGTGTGCCGGGGACGGCCGGCACCTGTTGGCGGAAGGTGTCCAGCAGCTCGAACCCGCCCTGCGCGCCGCGCACCGCGTACACCGGTACCCCCGCGCCGCTCAGTGCTTCAAGGTCGCGCAGCACCGTTCGGGGTGACACCTCCAACCGCTGCGCCAGCTGGCGCGCCGTCATCCGCCCGCCGTTCTGCAACAGCAGCAGCAGGTTCAGCAGGCGGCCGGCGCGCATCGCGGTGCGTCAACAAGATTGGCCATACACGACACATGATGTCATCTATGGCTCCGCATGCTGGCCCACATGGCTGAACACATCGAAGGCAGTGGCACCAAGGACGACCCGTGGATTCTTGCCACGCCCCCCGGCAACTCCGAGTTCGACGCATGGCGCGACGAGGCAGCCAACCCGCCCGCACTGATGGTCCGCGTGGGCAGCACCACGTTGAGCTACCAACTGAGGTGCATCGAGGACCTTCATGCGATGCTGACGGCGGCGGGCGACTGGGTGACACTCGGCAACGCCGACGAGCAGAAGGACGCCAAGCCCGGCACGGTGGAGGCGTGGGCCCGCTCGGCGGACAACCCGGTGGGCGGCTGGTACGGCCTGCGCAAGGGCTACCGCGGGCGGTTCGGAAACTATGTGCCGCCGGTCCTCGAGGCACTCGGGCTGGCCGAGGTGGAGCACCTGCCGAAGAACAACCGCATGCGCGCCCTGTAGCCCGCACGGCAGCCGTTAGCGTCCGCAGGATGACGACGGACGTGATCATCACCGGTACCGGTGTGCCGCACCTTGCCCCGGGTCGCGCCGGCCCGGGCACCCTGGTGGTGTGTGGCGACGTTCGGTTGCAGTTCGACGCCGGCCGGGCCACCGCGCTGCGCCTGTGCGAGGCCGGTGTTCGCGTGCATCAGCTCTCCGCGTTGTTCGTCACCCACCACCACTCGGACCATCTCACCGGACTCACCGACCTGCTGTTCGCGCGCTGGCTGGAGGCTCACGGCCGGTTCGTGCCGCTGCCCGTGGTGGCGCCGCGTGGGCCGTCGACGCGCTTCCTCGAACGGATGATGGACCCCTGGGAGGACGACCTGCTCGTGCGGTCCCAGCATGTCGGCCGCACGGATCACCCGCGCCCGGACATCCGGCCCTTCGACATCGCCGATGAACCGCTGGAGGTGTGGGCCAGCGCCGACGGTGCGGTGCGGGTGACGGCCCGCGCCGTGCACCACGAGCCGGTCACCCCGGCCGTGGCGTACCGGGTGGACACCCCGGACGGAGCGGTCGTCATCTCCGGCGACACGATCGTGTGCGACGAGGTGGCACAACTGGCCGCGGGTGCCGACGTGGTGGTGCACGAAGCGTTCCGCGCCGACGCCCTGCGGCCGTTCCACGCGGCGATGCCCCACTTGGCGCACCTCGCGGCCTACCACGCGGACACGGTGCAACTTGGCCGGCAGGCGCAGCGCATCGGGGTGCCGCGCCTGGTGCTGACCCATCTCATTCCAGCTCCCGCGCCCGGGCAGGCCACGGAGGCCGACTTCGAGGACGATGTGCGCCGCGGCGGGTACACGGGCGACGTCGTGGTGGCCCGCGACCTCACGACCGTCCGCATCGGCCCGGCCGACCACGGCTGACTGGGGCGACGGCCACCATGGACTGCATCCTGCTGGCCGGTGGCCGGCCGGCACCCGGCGAGCCGTTGTGGGAGGACGCGCGTGGTGCCCCCAAGGCGCTGCTCGACATCGCCGGCCGGCCGATGATCCGCTGGGTGCTCGACACTCTCCGCGCCGCGGAGCACATCGACCGTGTGGTGGTGGTCGGGCTGGATGCGCCACTCGACGACGCGCTGCCCGGCGCGCCGGAGGCCAGTGCTGCCGTCGAGTACGTGGGCGACCACGGCAGCCTGGTCGCCAACCTGTACGCGGGAATCGAGCGGGTCACCCCGGCCGTGCCGACCGCGTTCTGCTGGTCGGACATCCCGCTGGTGACCCCGGCGATGATCGACCGGTTCATCGACGACGCCACCGATCCCACGCTGGACATCGACGCCGGCCTCGTGCCCCGCCAGCTGATGCAGGGGCGCTATCCCGGTGCGGACGGCCCGTGGCTCCGAACGCGTGAGGGGCAGTTCCTGGCCTCCGGGTTCGGGCTGTTCCACCCCGGCCGGGCAGCGCTCGCCCGCCCCCATCTGGAGGCGCTGATGCCGCAGCGCAAGAGCGCGGCCCGCCAGGCCCGCTACCTGGGCATCGCGTTCCTGTTGCGCTTCATCAGCGGACGAATGACCGTGCCGCGGTTGGAGGCCCACCTACTGCGCCGCTTCGGGTTGCGCTGCCGGGTGCGCATCCTGGCCGACCCCGAGTTCGGACTGGACGTCGACGACGCCAGCAACCTGGCGTTGTGCCGCCGTGTTCTGGCGGACCGTTGGGGGCTCGGCGGACCCTAGACGGATAGCTTCGACGGCATGTACGGACGGCAGGCCCTCGGATGATCGCGGCCTTCTTCGTGGCCTTCGGGACGGTCTTCCTGGCTGAGCTTCCGGACAAGACGATGGTGGCCTCGTTGGTGCTCACCACACGCTTCCACCGCCCGTTCGCCGTCTGGGTGGGCGTGGCCGGGGCGTTCGTCCTGCACGTGGTGCTGGCGGTCACGATCGGTTCGTTCCTGCGCCGGCTGCCGGACACGCCGGTGAAGTTGGCGGTGGCAGCCCTGTTCCTCATCGGCGGCCTGCTCCTGCTCCGCGGCGGCGCCGATGACGACGAGGCGGCCGGGCCGTCGGAGGAGAGGGCGCCGTTCCGCACCGTGGCGCTCACCGCGGCGTCCGTCGTCGGCCTGGCGGAGTTCGGCGATCTCACCCAACTGGCGACCGCCGGCATTGCCACCCGCTACTCGGCGCCGGTGGCAGTGGCGCTCGGAGCGTGGTGCGCCCTGGCCTCGGTGGCGGCGCTTGCCGTGACCGCCGGCAAGTGGATCACCCGCCATGTGCCGCTGCAGATGGTGCAGAGGGTGGCCGGTGTGGTCTTCCTCTGCTTCGGCGTCTACACCGCCGCCAGTGCCTTCGTGTAACGACGGGCTACGGTCGTTCCCATGCCCGACTCCGCAGACCAGTACCTCGTGGGTGTGTCCCTCCCGGACGCGCTCCGCGCTCAGGAGTTCCTCCTGGCCGCCACCCACCTGGGTGCCAACGGCCGGCTGCGTGTCCGCGACGCGGTGATCGTGGCCAAGACGGACAACGGCGAGACGGTCGTGCGCGAGACGATGGACCCTCAGCCCGGGCAGTCGGCACTGTCCGGCGCGATGTGGTCCGGCCTGCTCGGGCTGGTGCTCGGCGGCCCGGTGGGGTGGTTGGTCGGCGGCGCGGTCGGTGCCGGCGTCGGTGCAGTCACCGCCAAGGTCGTCGACCTCGGCATCCCGGACGAATGGGTGCGGTGGTTCCGCGAGGCCGTCACCCCCGGCACGACGACGGTCGTGCTCCTCCTCGAAGATCTGGATATCGGGGCCATGGCGCAGGAGCTCACCCGCTTCCCGTTCGCCCGGCTCGTGCACACCACCTTGCCCGAAGCGTCGGTGCGGCGCCTGGAAGAGGCGTTGGCGGGCGAGTGAGCCGACCCGCGCCCAGGCTTCTGCTGGCCTCGCTTGCACTGGTGGCCACCAGTTGCACCGGCGAGCGCACACCTCCCCAGGAGGGGGCGACTGGTTTCAACATCCCCTCCATCGACCGCCCCGAGCTGGATTCCGTGGTGATGGTGGGCGATTCGATCACCGAGGGCAGCGCCGAGGTGGTGCAGCAAACCCTCGCCGCCGCCGGCTTCGCGCAGGTCGTCGTCGATGGCGACGCCAGCAGGCGGATCGAGGTCGGCACCGGTGCCGGTGGTGGCCCGGTGAGCGGCCTGCGAACCATCTTCGCCCTGATGGGCGAGGGGGCCGACCCGGATGTCTGGGTGATCGAGTTGGGCACCAACGACGTCGGCCAATTGGCCACGGCAGAGGAGTACGGGGCGCTGATCGACCAGGTGCTGGCCCTGCTGCCGGCGGATGCGGCCGTCGTCTGGGTCAACACCTATCGGCCCTCGTCGCTGGACCACACGGAGATGTTCAACCTGGTCCTGGCCGGTCGCCTGCAGAGCCGTGGCAACGCGGTGGTCGCCGATTGGTTCTCAGTGGCCAGCGACCCCGAACAGACGATCCTGCAGTCCGACGATCTGCACCCCAACGACAACGGCAAGCTGGCGTTGGCGATGCTCGTGATCGACGCCGTGAACCGCCTCTAGTGCACGACAGTTCGTTCGGGCCTTACGGAGTTCGGGGTGGTGCCGGCGGTTCTGGGCCGCGGCGCGGCGGGACGGCCACGAACAACGCACCGCGTGCGGCGGTGACGGTGAAGGCAACCACGACTGCATCGTTCGGTGCGTGGATGCTGACGACTGCGTGATCCGGATCGCCGTCGGTGATCTCGATGGTGGCGGTGTGCCCTGGGACGCCGTTCCATGTACCGCTGGCGGTACACGTCGCAGTCCTCCCCCCGGAGGTGCATTCGACGATCTCGGCGACGAACTCACCCTCGAGGGACCGGATGATCGCGGCGGCGACGCCGTCCGTGACGACCACCGCCAAACCGTGTGCAGTCGGGCCGTCGCCATCGTCGATGGCTCCGACGACGGTGGCGTCCTTGGTGCCAACGGCCACGACGAACTCGTCCGTCGCCGTGCCCCCGTCGTCGTCGACGGCGGTCACGCTGATGACCGCCAGCCCTGCGTCCGCGTAGACATGCGTGGTGGTGCAGGAGTCACCGGTGATCGTGGCCGGTGCCGTCGTGCCGTCGCCCCAGTCGATGTTGCAGCTGGCGATCGTGTCGTTGCCGCCGGGGTCGGTGACGGCGACCGCCACTGCGGCCTCGGCGCCCGCCAGCACCACCTCACCCGCGAGGGACACACCGGTGATCGACACGACAGGGGCTGGCGCCACATTGCCCACGGTGACCGTGATCGAGTCGATGGCCGGCTCGGCGAAGCCGTCGTCCGCCGTCAGCGCCAGGGTGTACACGCCGTCGTCGTTGCAGGTGAGCGTGGTATCGACCGCCGTCTCGTCGGCGATGCTGCACGCCGTCCCCACGTCCTCGGGACCATCGGCGCTGAGCGTCCAGTGCAGCGAGAGGCCGTCGCCGTCGCTGTCGGTGACGACACCGGCGATCTCGATCGGGGTGCCCTCACTGCCAGCAAGGTTCGGTCCGGCGTCCGCGGTGGGTGCGCTGTTGACGAACGACCCGCCGATGAACAGCGCGGAGTCGATCGACCCGTCCGTGCTGTCGCCGACGGCAAGGAGAACATGGGTCGGGGTGCCGGGAGTGACGGCGAACGTGCAGTGGATGACGCTGGTCAGCCCGTCGAACTCGGTGTCCCGCGTGCCGCCTTCGTTGTCCAGGAACAGGGCGGGGTTCACGGGGTCGACGAGTTCGTTGCCGCCGTTGACCCCGCTCACCGAGATCTGCTGGCTCCCGGGGAGAAGGCAGCGTTGCGCACCCACTTGGACGATCGCGCTGTCGTTGTACTCCGAGCCAGGGCTTTCCGGGTACTCCTCCGATGCCCACACCACGTCCAGGGCCACGGTGGAGGACGCCGGGGTGAGATCGAACTCGAGGACTGCGGCGTCGAAGGTGTCGAAGCCGGCGGTGGCGTCGAGCGCCGCGGTGCCGGCGGTGGAGTGGTGCGCACCGAACGCGGTGTGCGTGTTGGGCCCGATGGCCCCACTGGCGTAGCCGGTGCTGAGGACGATGCCGGTGTCGAGGCCGATCGCCGCGCCGGCGCCGCTGAACGCGCCCGCGGCTGGAGCCGCGCCGCTGAAGACGACGTTCGCCACCGTTGCCTCACCGGCCACGGCCGCCACGAGGCCGGGCGCGCCCGCTGCCTGCGCCATGGGGCGCACCGACCAGCTGCCGGTGCTGACGAGTACGCTCACCGTCGCCGGCTCCGAGGGTCCCCCGGCGTCGGCGGCCGACCACTCGAAGCTGTCGTCACCGACGTAGCCCAGTGTGGGCCGATACTCGCACTGGAACCCGGTGCACTCGACAGCACCGTGTGCCGGCGGCGTGGTGATGACGGCCGTCATCGGGTCGTCCTCTGCGTCGGTGGCGGACAGGACGAGGAGCTCCGGGGTGGACTTCTTCACCACCACTTCGGACGACTCCGCGACGGGGCGTTGGTTGGCGACCACCAGGATGTCCACGGTGGCGACGTTGGAGAACGCCTCTCCGTCGGTCAGTTGGAACGCGAACGAGTCGCTTCCGGTGTAACCCGCCACCGAGGTGTACGTGCAGATGACGTCGGAGCACTCCAGGTCGCCGTGCGCGGGCGGGGCCACGATCTGGGCGGTGACCGGTTCGCCGTCGGGGTCGGCGCCATAGAGGAGGACCTCCGTCGGTGTCCCGGAGGAGGCGGACAGTTGGCCGTCGAGCGCCACCGGTGCGGCGTTGGGTGCGATGGTGATCGAGAGCGTCGCGGTGTTCGATGTGAAGGTGCCGTCGGAGGCGTGGAACGTGAGGGCGTCCGGGCCGAGGTAGCCGGTGGCGGGGCTGTAGGTGCACACGCCGCTGGAGCAGTCGTCGATGGTTCCGTGGGTGGGCCCGGACAGGACCGTGAAGGTGAGGGGGTCGCCGTTGGCGTCCGTGGCGTCGAGGAACACCGGGCGAGATGTGTCCACCTTGACCACGGTGTCGGTATCGAGGGCCACGGGCGCAACGGGCGGGTCCACCACATGGACCAGCCAGGTCCCCGTCGCCGTCAGGTCACCATCCGACACGGTGTAGGTGATCTCGGTGTCGCCGACGAAGTCCAGGTGCGGGGTGAAGGTGCACGTGAACGGTGGGCCGGCCTCGCTGCACGCGGCGAATTCGGTGTCGCCCGAGTCCAGCCCGGTCACGGACACGCTGTCGCCGTCGGGGTCGGAGTAGTCGATCACCACTTCGATGTCGTCGTTCTTGGCGACCGTCAACTCGCCGGAAGCTGCCACCGGCGGGTGGTTCGTACCGCCGCCCCCGCCCGTGCCGGCGACACTGTCGATCCACGAACGGAGGCTCCGCAGGCGCGGGCCGAGGCTGAATTCCGCGCAATTTGCATCTCCTGCAGAGACCACGCCGGCGAGGGATCCGCTGTGCAGCATCGGCCCGCCACTGTCGCCGAAGCAGGACATTCCGTCGGAGCCGGTGACCCACAGGCTGGTGGTGCTCTGGATGATCGTGCTGCCGACCTCGGCGGGTACCTCGGGCGTGCCACCGGCTGGTGTCGTGACGCCCCAGCCGGCGAGCATCACCGGCGACCCGGTGGGCAGGCTGTGCGAGAGGCCCACCATCGGCACGGGGGTGCGCGTCGAGGGGGTGGCGAGGTGAACGAGTGCGGCGTCCACCTCGTTGCTCACCCCGTCCCACTCTGGGTGGATCACCGTGTCGTCGATCGGGGTCGGCGTGGTGTCGCCGCCGAGGAAGACCGCATCGGTGGGCACGCAGTGCGCCGCGGTCAGTACCCAGTCCGGGGCGATCAAGGAGCCGGTGCAGGCTCCTGCTTCCGTGCTCAGGAGGTGCACCAACCATCCGTACTCTCCACCGGGTTGGAGCGCGCCGGGGCTGATGGTGGAGCCGCCGATGATGGCCTGCGCGCCGGGCACGCTGCCGGCGACCAGCGCGGTGCTGCCGACGGCCAAGGCCGCGATGAAGAAACGTGGACG
>JBPOIX010000050.1:0-32556 GCA_052034175.1 Actinomycetota bacterium | reverse complement strand
GGAAGGGCAACGCGCCGGGCGCGCAGGGGGCCGGGGCGAACGGCCGGGCGGTCAGTTCTCGTCGATGGGGGGCTGCATCGCCCCGCCGACGAGGTCGACGCGGATGCGTGTCTCGTTGGAGCCGTTGTCGAAGCGGACCTCGACTCGGTCGCTGCGGTTCGTGGTGACCTCGGCCGTGTAGCCCGAGGTGGCGCTGTAGGACTGCAGCGACAGCACCCCGTTGGCCAACTTCACGGTCACCGAGCCGCCGACACCGTTGAACGTGTGGAACTGTGGCGCGGGCGGGGACGTGGTGCTGGGTGCCGTCGTGGTCGGTGCGCTGTTGGAGGTGGCCGTGGTGTTCGAGGTCGGTGTGCTGGAGCCGGGGCCGGAGGCCGGGCTGCTCGACGGCGTCGACCCGCCCGGAACACCGCCGGGCCCGCCGGACCCGCCTCCCGGGTTGGGAACCGGGAGCGAGATCATCGTGCCGCCGGTGGGCGTGCTCGACTCCACCGAGTCGTCGACCATGGAGTCGTTGGTGACCCCCGGGCCGGAGTCCGGGGTGCTCACGGTGCTCTGGGCGAAGCTGTCCGCCGGCTGCAGGCCGGGCGCGTTCGTGCCGGTGCGGCTGGCGGCGAAGGCCACGCCGGCGAAGAGGGCCACGCACGCGGCGGAGCCGGCCACCATCACCCGGCGGCGCTTCACCTGGCGCACCCGGCGCTCCACCTGGCCGAAGGCCACGTTGACGTCGGGGAAGGCGCCGCTGGCGCCGCCGAGGAGGCGTTCGATCTGAGGGTCGTGGAAGTCGTTCATCGTTGCTGCTCCTGCTGGGCGGCGAAGACGCCGCGCAAACGGTCCCGGCCTTGGTGGAGGTGGAACTTCACGGCACCCTCGCTGATCTCGAGGGTGGCGGCCACCTCCGCCACGGACAAGCCGTCCACGTAGAACAGCGCCAGGCACAGGCGCTGTTGTCTGGGAAGCGCCGCCAGCAGCGTGTCCACGTCGTGGCCATCGGTCCACTGCACGGCTTCTGGCCGGGCGTCGGCCTTCATCCGTTCGACGGCCTTGTCCTTGCGCCCGCGGCGCCGGTGGTCGTCGTGCAGTTTGTTGATGGCCACCCGGCGGATCCAGCCCACCGGGTCGTCGTAGCGCTGAATGCGGCGCCAGTGGAGGTGGGCCTTCACGAAGGCTTCCTGGACAGCGTCGGCGGCCGACTCCTGCGAGCCGGACACGAGGGCGAGCGCACGCACGAGGCGCGCGTAGTGAGCGCGGAAGAGGTCCTCCACGCTCGTGACGACGGGGATGGCCCGTTCGTTCTCGCTCCACTCGCCGATCACGGCGACCATTGTCTCCACTCGCAGGTCACGACACGACCTTGTCTTCGGTTTGGTTCAGGAAAAAGAATCTCGACAGAAAAAGTGCAAGAGTTGAACAGATCTTGGATCGTGCAGGGCGTGAACGCCCTTGAAGGAGCACCGATGAACCGCACCCGCCGCCTCGCCCTCGCCGCCACCGTCGGCCTGGCCCTTCTGGCCAGCGCCTGCACCAGCGACTCGCCCGCCACCATTGGCGGCACGGCTGACAGCACAACCTCCAGCTCCACGGCCGAGGCCTCGACCACCACGTCCTCCGTGGCCGAGACCACCACCACGGTGGCCGCGAGCACCACCACCGCCGCGCCCACCACCACGGCTGCTCCGGCACCGACGCCGGCGCCCACGCCGCCCCCCACACCCGCGCCGCCGCCTGCGGGTGGCACCGCGCTGGGGGCACCCACCAACCTGCAGGCCACGCCCGGTGGCGGGATCATCCTTCCCCAGGGCGACGAGTGCGTCGGCGACCCCGGCATCCCCGGGTGGCATGTGCAGGAGTGCGAGTACATGCCGTCGTACAACGACGGCGTGATGGCCCTCGTGCTGCGCCGCAACGACGACGGCCGCTTCGGTGTGGCCGTGATGTTCCACAGCGGCAGCAACTGGGTGCAGCGCTACTGGGCCGGTGAGGACGCCCCCGGCTGGAGCGACGTCCGGGTCGAGGTCGGCGACTACCACTTCGACGATGGCGCCGAGGTGTGGGTCGGCTACCGGACCGCTGGCTCGGGCGGCTACCTGGACATCGACGTGCTCGACCCGCTGCCCGGCGGCGTGTTCTTCCTCGGTGGCCTGCAGGGGCTCGACCACGGTCAGGTGGACCTCCACCCCGGTGGCGCCACCGTGCTCACCGCGGTCTACGCGGACAGCGACCCGAACTGCTGCCCCAGCTCGTTCCTCGTGCGTGAAGTGACCTGGGCGTCGAACCAGTGGCGCATCAACACCGGCACCACCTACGCCGCCGCCTCCGTCCCCTCCGTGATCAGCGACTTCTGACGCATCGCGGGCCGGATCTGCTGCGAAGTGGTGCCGGGGCCACGCGCCCTGAATCGTGCAGCACGGGTTGTCGGTCCGGGCCGGGCGCTACGGTGGGCGGCATGAGCGACATCCTCGACGTCGACCTGTTGGCTTTCGAGCAGGGCACCGCGGAGCAGCGGCGTGCGGTGGTGGACGGGGTGCGGCGCAGCTTGCAGACCGGCTTCGTCTACACCCGGCACGACCTCTCGGAGGACATGCTGGACACCACATACGGCATGTTGCGGGAGTTCTTCGAGCAGCCGATGGAGAGCAAGCAGCGGTTCGTGGCCCCCGAGAGCCACGGGCAGACGGGCTACACCGGCCTGCTGGTGGAGACCGCCGCCAGCAGCGACGTGCCGGACTGGAAGGAGATGCTCAACTGGGGCAGCTCGCTTCCTGTCGGCCACCCGCTGCGCACCCGCTACCCGCACCGCTACGGCGAGCAGGTGCTGCCGGAAGCCGCGGTGCCCGGCATCAGCGAGGTGCTCACCACCTTCCACCATGCGATCGAGAACCTGCAGCGGCGCTTCCTGCGGGTGATCGCCGAAGGGCTCGGGTGCCACGAGAGCTTCTTCGACGAGATGACCACCAACGGCGCCACCCTCACCCGCGCCATCCGCTACCCGGCGATGGCCGAGGCACCCGAGGGTGGCAGCGGTGGCCATGTGTGGGCCGGCGCCCACGGCGACATCAACCTGATCACCGCCCTCCCGCGGGCCACCGCGCCCGGCCTGCAGGTGTTGGTGGACCACGACTGGGTGGACGCCGTGGCCCCGGACGGCCAGGTGATCATCAACACCGGCCTGATGCTGGAACGGCTGACGAACGGGGTCATTCCCACCGGCGTGCACCGTGTGGTGGCCGCCCCCGGCTACACCGGCGAGCGCTACAGCGTGGTGCAGTTCTCCCACCCCACCCCGTGGACGTTGCTCAACCCGCTGGCCTGCTGCATCACCCCGGAGAACCCGCAGCGCTACAGCGGCATGGTCTCCGCGGACGCGCTGGACCTCGTGCTGTACGAGATCAACCTGGTGGAAGCCGCCCGGCGTGTCCGCTGACGCGAGCGCGGTCACGCCCGCCGCCGGCGACCATCCGGTGCGCACCGGCCCCACGGGCGACGTGATCGTGGCCGTCGACATCAGCGGCGACCGCCTCTCCGTCGGCCTGGTCACGATGCACGGCGAGCTCATCGACCGCGGCGACGTGGTGGTCGACCACGACGTCAACGCCGACCGCCTGTTCGGCTCGTTGAAGGAACTGGTGGACGACCAGTTGGCACGGGCCCGCGAGCACCACAACCTGCGGCCGGTGGCGGTGGGCGTGAGCTGTGTCGGCCCGGTGCAGCCGAACTGTGAAGTGATCTCCCCTCCGACCATCCACGCCTGGCGCAACTTCGCGATGCGCGAGCGGCTGGCCAACGTGGCGATGCTGCCCGTCTACGGCGACCTCGACGCCAAGGCGCTGGCCCTCGCCGAAGGCTGGTTGGGTGCGGCCCAGGGCCGGCAGAACTTCCTGGCGATGGTCGTGAGCGCGGGTGTCAGCGGTGGGGTGGTCCTCAACGGCCAACTGCTCGACGGCGCCGACGGCAATGCCGGCCATGTCGGTCACATCATCGTCGAACCCAACGGCCGCCGCTGCAGCTGCGGTGCGCGTGGTTGCCTGGACGCGGAGGCGTCCGGAGCCGCGATCGAAGTGATCACCGGGCGAGCCCTCTCCGAGCCCACCTACGAGATCATGCAACGCACCGGCCGCCTGGTGGGCCGGGCCGTGGCTTCGGTGTGCAATGTGCTCGACCTCGACCTGGCGGTGGTGGGCGGGACGGTGGCCACCAGTTTCAGCGCCACCTTCTTCAACTCCGCCCAGGAGACACTGGACGAACACACCCGGCTGTCCTTCACGCGCGGCGCCCGTATCACCCCGGCGCGGTTGGGCGACCGCGGGCCGTTGATCGGCGCGGGGGCCATGGCAATTCGTGGCGTGCATCGGGCGCGACGGCGGCGGGCGACGGCGTAGGCTCCTAGCGCACCGGCGAGGGGAGTTCACCCGATGACAAAGATCCGCAGCACCGACAAGTCCCGCATCCAGGACCGTCGCGGCCAGAGCAGCGGCGGCGGAGGGGGCATGAGCTTCCCGTTCCCCGGTATGGGTGGGTCCGGCGGCTCCGGTGGCGGGGCAGGGTTCCCCTTCCCCGGTGGCGGCAAGGGTGCGGGCGGCCTGCTCGGCATCATCGTGCTGCTGGCGGCGGTGTTCCTCCCCAAGCTGCTCGGCTCGGGCGCGGGGCAACAGTTCAGCGAGACGGCACCGGCCTCGGCCAGCAGCGAACAGTGCGAGACGGAGCTGGAGAAGATCCTCTGCGGCGCCAACGAGAGCGTGCAGGACTACTGGGCAACGGCCCTGCCCCAGTTCTTCACGACGGAGTACCAGAGCACGAACATGGTGTGGTTCACGGGCGGGGTGGATACCGCGTGCGGCCAGGCCAGCTCGCAGGTCGGCCCGTTCTACTGCCCGGGCGACAACATGATCTACATCGACATGGACTTCATGCAGCAGCTGGAGAACCAGCTTGTCGGCACCACGTCGGACCTCGCGGAGCAGTACATCATCGCCCACGAGTACGGCCACCACATCCAGAACCTGTTGGGCACGAACGCCCAGGTGCAGAGCGCCCAGCAGAACCGGCCCGACCTGGCGAACCAGTACTCCGTGGCGTTGGAGCTGCAGGCGGACTGCTACGCCGGCGCCTGGGTGGGGGCCAACGACGTGCTGGAGAGCGATGCCGAACTGCAAGAGGCAATCGCGGCCGCCGAGGGTGTGGGCGACGACCGCATCCAGGAGAAGATGCAGGGGCGCATCGACCCCGAGAGCTGGACTCACGGCTCGGCCGAGCAGCGGCGCACGTGGTTCCTTCAGGGGTACAACTCGCAGGACCCGCGCACCTGCGACGGCACGTTCTCCGAGATCGGCTGAGGTCGCCCTCGGGGTGCCGCCTGGTGTGCGGCTGGCTCAGTCGCTGAGGCGGCGGTAGAGCCACTCGGCCGGGCCGAGCGGCCGCCACCAGCTCCACACGTTCGCCAGCATCACGGCGGTCACCCAGAAGAACCCGGCGAACAGCAGCGCTGCCACCAGCCCGCTGCCCGGCTCCACCCAGCCGAGCCAGTCCACCAACAGGCGGAAGATCAGCACGTGCAGCACGTACAGGCTGAGCGTGGTGCGGCCGGCCACGGCCAAGGCCTGGGTGGTGGCGCCGGCCTTGGTGCGTTCGGCGATCGAGCTGATGAGCATCACGGCCAGAACGCTGGTGCCGACGGTGGTCAACACGTACAGCACCCCCCGGTCGAACGGGTGGGTGGTCTGCAGATCCGGGTGCCACCACAGGCGCCCGCTCAGGCCGTAGCCGAGCAGCACGGCGAGGGTGCCGCCGAACGCCAGGTACACCTTCAGCTCAGACCGCCACGGCAGCGTCTTCCCAAGGGCCATGCCGATGCAGAAGAACACCAGCCACGGCAGCAGCGGGTGGGTGCCGCGGACGGTGGCGTCGAGCAGGAGGTCGGTGGGGGACTGGCTGAACTCGGAGTAGCCGTAGAGCACGTCGTCGATGTCGTGGCCGAGGGCCCACCACTGGAGCGCCGCCGCGGCGAGCGCGGCGGCCGCCCCGATCGCCAGCAGCCAGCGGGCGCGCAGGGTGAACAGGAAGGCACCGACGACGAAGTAGGCGCCGTAGAAGAACAGGATCGTGCCCTGCCAGACCCAGTCGAGGAAGTAGCCGAAGGCGAACAGCAGCAGCCCGCGGCGGGCCAGGCGCCAGCGCTGCGCGGCGATCGCCGCCCGGTCGCCGGAGGCGGTGGCCCTGCGGGTGAGCAACACGACGCCGATGCCGGCCACGGTGACGAAGGTGGCGGCGAAGCGGGTGGAGAGCGGGCCGGTCCAGGGGTTGAAGGTGCGCCCCCAGAAGCCGGTGTCGTCCGTGGCGGCACCCTGGTTGAGGTAGCCGTGGTAGTTCATCACGCACACCCCGATGAGGGCGATGGCGCGGGTGACGTCGATGCCGATCTCGCGGGTCGGTGTCGGTGTTGGCGTCGGTGGCTGCGCCGGCTCGGTGTCGGTCATGGCTGCCAGTCCAGCTCGTCCGGGTGCACAGTGATCAACGGCTGCTGCACGTCCACCCAGTCGCCCACGGTCGGGCACGGCTGGCCGGCGGGCACCACGCACAGGGTGGTGTGCATGTGGGGCCGTTCCAGCAGGGGCAGCCGCTGCTGGGCGAAGTGGAACGGGCTGCGGCGCGTGGGGTCGTCGTGTTCCAGCGGGCTCACGCCGTGGGTGCTGCCCACGCCGACAGCGACCAGCGTGCCGGTGGCGGGCGCGGGCGCGAGCCGGTAGCCGGCCGGTTCGCCCTCGGCGATGGGCCTGGCATCCACCACGTTGGCGGCCAGGTGGAGGAACGGGCCACGCGGGCTGCCGTGCCACAGGCCGGTGCCGATGCGGATGCGGAGTGGTCGTTCCGGGTGCGCGGCGACGAGGGCGTGGAACGCGGCCGGCTGGAGGTGGCTCAGCCAGAGGGGCAGGCCGTCCGGCGGGAGGTGGGGCAGCCAGGCCTCGATCTCCGCGGTGCGGTCGGCGTCGGTGCCGGCAAGTGGCAGGTGGAGCGCGTAGGCCACCGGCTCGAGCCCGGCCGCGACGGCGGCTGCACGCACGGCGGGGAGCGCCTGCGCGTCGGCTCCGTAGCGCCGCATGCTGCTGGCCAGCTTGACGATCACCGCGCCGCGCCATCCGCCAGCGGCGAGCGCGGCCACGTGGGCTTCGCTGCCGACCGTCAGCGTCGCGTCGGGCCGGTCGTGCGGCGTGGCGAGCGTGGGCGTGAGCACGGTGGGGTGAACGGTGGGCGGCACGTCGGCCAACTCGTGCACCGTGCCGACGCACACCTCGGGCGGCAGGCTCAGCGACGGCGACGCCGCGGCCGCGTGCAGCAACGGGCGGCCGAAGCCGTAGCCGTTGCCCTTCACCACCGGGACGAGGGCTGGCCCGTACGCCTGCGCTGCCGCATGCACATGGGCCTGCCAGGCGGCGCGGTGAATGGTGAGTCGCAACGTCATGCCAGCGGCCACCGTAGCGCCGGGCGCAGCCGTCCGGGTGGCGTCGGGGTGGGTTGGGCTCGGGTGGTGGGTCGGGCTCGGATGGTGGGTCGGGCTCGGGTTGGTCGGTCGGGCTCGGGTTGGCTGCCCGGCAGCGACGTCTCCTTCTGCCTGGCCACCTCATTCAGATTTCGATTTCCCTGCGTGACGCGCCCCCATCAGCCGACAGCCGAGGGCGGAGTGCGGTTCGTCCGACGACGGGCGGCTGACGTGGGCGGCGTGCGGCCCTCGACAGTGTGGCCCTCCACCGTGTGGCCATGTGGCGTACGGCCGCCCGAGGGGAATCGAAATCTGAATGAGGTGGCGCGGTGCGAATGTGCTCGATGGGCGGGCGGAGGCCGACCGCCGCTGGCGGCTTCCCGGGCAATGCGCTGCGTCTCATCGCCGACCGGGGTGGTTCAACCTCGTCGGCGGGCATCCGGCCGAATCCCGAGTTGTCTGATCGGGATTGTCGGTCTACGATGTCGACATGCGCACGAAGCTGTTCGAGTTCCCCAACCCGGTGAACGAGACCTCGGCCCGTCTGGTGGCCACCGGGGCCGTCTTGCAGGGCGTGGTCTTCCTCGTGTTCCGCGAATGGTGGCTCCTCGTGCCCCTGGCCTACGGCTTCCTGGCCCGCGTGCTCAGTGGCCCCCGCTTCAGCCCGCTCGGCCAGTTCGTCACCCGCGTGGTCACCCCCCGCCTGAAGGTGGAGCACAAGTTCGTCGCCGGCCCGCCGAAGCGCTTCGCCCAGGGCGTCGGCTTCGCCTTCAGCGGAGGTGCGCTGCTGGCGTGGGCGCTCGGCTCACCGACCACGAGCGTGGTGCTGATCGCCGGCCTGGTGGGCGCTGCCACCCTGGAGGCCGCGTTCGCCTTCTGCCTCGGCTGCAAGGTGTTCAACCAGCTGATGAAGATCGGCCTCGTGCCCGAGGGTGCCTGCCTGGACTGCGCCGACCTCAGCCGTCGCCTCGCCTCGGCCAGCCACTGAGGCTGGGCAACAGCGGCCCGGGCTCGCGTTCGGCCAGCACCCCTGCCCACACCCCCGCCCCGTAGGCCACATCGTCTGCCAACTCGAGCGGCAACTCGGTGAGCGGCCCGACCCCTCGGCGCCGCACCGCATCGGTCAGCGTCGGCGCCGCCAGCGCCACCAGCGCCAGCACCCGGGTGCGCCGCCAGGCCATGGCCGCGAGAGTGAACGGCCACCACACCCGACGTGCGGCCTCGGCCAGCTGCCGCCCCGCCGCCAGGTGGCCCAGCCCCGCCAGCCGTGCCGCCTCAGCCGGGGGCACCCCCGTCAGCTTGCGCACCAGGGCGGCCGTCGTCCCGGCCGCCACTGCCGCGGCGACGAAGGGCCGCCGCAACGCCACCAACGCCCACACGCCCGCACTCCATCCGCTCATCCGCACCGGCGCCAGCGAACCCGGGTGACGTGCGGCCAGCGGCGCCGCGCTGCGGCCGTAGCCGAACCGTTGCCGCCACAGCGCCGGCCAGGTGGGCCGCGGCTCGTGGTGCGCCACCACCGCCGGCTCGTAACGGGCCCGATGGCCGGCCACCGCCAGGCGCCACACGAGGTCCACATCCTCCCCGAACCGCAACCCCTCGTCGAACCCACCGAGGGCGCGCACCACGTCTGTGCGGCACACCAGCACGGCTGCCGGGACGTAGCTGACCCGGCTGCCCGCGACGATCCGCGCCGCCTCCGTCCCCAGGTCGAGCGGGCTGCGGCGGGCCTCGTACCGCGCCACCCCTCCTGGCCGCACGGCCTCACCAGGCCGCACGGCAGCGCCACCACTGGCCACTCGGGGCGCCACCAGCGCCACCCGGGCGTCGGCGAAGTGAGCCAGGAGCGGCTCCAGCCACCCCTCGGGCAACTCCACGTCGGTGTCCACGAAGGCCACCACCGCCGTCCGCACTTCTGCCAGGCCCGTGTTGCGCGCCGCCCCCGGCCCCCGGTTGGTGTCATGCCGAATCCACGAAATGTGTGCAGAGTCGATGACACCGAGGCCCCCGGCCCGGGGGCCGGCGCCGGAAGGGCCAGGCCGCGCCTCCAGCGGCACCCCGGGCGAGGCGTCGTCCACCACCACCACCTCGCGCACCCCGGGCGGCCAGGCCACGGGAAGGCGGTCGTGGGCAGGCACCACCACGGTCACGTCCGCCGCGGTGAACGGCCCCGCAGGGTGCTCCGGGTGCAGCGCGCCCGCCTCGACGAAGCGATCCAGCAGCTGCGCCACGGGGGCGCCGGGCGGGGGCGTCCCGGCCTCCACCTGGGCGATCACGTGGGCACCCCCGGCAGACAGGCGGAACAGACGCAGCGGCGACCCGGCGATCACCACGCGCCCGTCGCCCGGCCGGCGCCAGGTCGGGTCCAGCCGGTAGCGCGTCATGCCGCCCGCCTCACTCCCACCATTCGTCCACCGCGGCCACCAGGTCGATCGACAGGCGGGTCAGCAGGTTGCGCCCGTGCGTGGCGGTAGCCCGCCGCGGGTCGCCCAGCACGCCGTTCTCGCTGACGGCGCGCACCCCGCCGGCGCGCATCGCATCCAGCAGCTCCGCCAGCGGCGCGGTGTTGCCCGCCGCCGCCCGATCCATGTGCACGAGGTCCGGGGCGAGGGCCAGCATCATCGACGTCTCGGTCTCACCGGCGTGGGCGTCGCCGCCCTCCACGCGCGGCCACCACGAAAGCACCCGCCGCTGCTCGCCCTCCAGCAACCGGACCGCGCGCTCCACGGGCACCCGGTTGCCACCGTGGCCATTCACCAGGACCACCCCGGCCGACCAGTCCGCGCTGCGCACGAGCTCCACCACCACCTGCTCGAACACCGTGGCGCCGATGGACAGGGTGCCGGGGAAGGAGGCGTGCTCGCCGCTGGCGGTGATGGTGAGCGGCGGGGCCACCAGCACCTCGCCATCGTCGTACTTGTCCGCCAGGCTGTGGGCCAGCGCGGTAGCAATACGCAGGTCGGTGTCCAGCGGCAGGTGGGGGCCGTGCTGCTCGCACGCCCCCACGGGCACGGCCAGCAAGGGCCGGCGCACCGGGCGCCAGTGGTCGGTCCAGGTGGTGCGCCCGAGTGTGCGGCCCATCAGGCCCTCACGTGGGCAGGCCGATGCAGTACACGTACCCGCCGCGGGTGCCGACGTAGATGCGACCGTTCCACACCGCGGGCGTGCTCTCGATGTTGCCGTCCAGGTCCAGCTGCCACAGCAGGGGTGGCTCGACCCGCAGGTTGCTGGCGTCCCAGGCGTGCAGGGTGCCGTTGGCGTCGGCCTGCACCAGCACGCCGTCCACGAGGACCGGCGAGCTGAGCACCGGGCCCTGCACGGCGAGCTTCCACAGGATCTCGCCGGTGGCGCGGTCGATGCCGTACACCTTGCCGGGCTTGGCGTTCCAGATCACCACGTCGCCGGCGATGATCGGCGCAGCCCAGGTGCCGCTGTCGGTGCCGTTGTTGATGTCGATGCTCCACACGACCGGGTTGTCCGGTTGGCGCGGGTCGATCTTCAGCAGCTGGCCCACCTCTTGGGCCCGCGAGTTGTTGCGGTCCACCTCCACGCCGACGAACAGGTAGCCCTCGTCGTCGGGCACGATCGTGGCGTCGGCGTCGTCGCCCACCCAGTAGCGGAAGGTGCGGTTCACCTGGCCGCTGCCGGTGCGCAAGGAGGAGATGTCCCACCCCTGCAGCAGCCCGCCGGAGGAGTTCAGCCACGCGGTGTCGCCGCTGACGGACACCGAGGCTTCCAGGCTGACGCGGTTCGGGTCCTTCGAGCCGAGGTCGCTGATCAGTTGCTCGTCGAAGCCAGGCACCCGGAACTCCAGGGCAGGGTCGACCGTGACCATGCCGTTGGCGTCGTAGCCGCGGTTCAGCTTCACCCCGTGGAACCAGCTGTTCTCACCGCCCTCGATGAGGAACCCGTTGAGCACCAGGGGTGCGGCATCCCAGTCGTCGTTGTGCTTGCGGTCGTCGGTGCGGCCGTTCAGCTTCCACAGTTCACGCGGCTCGCTGCCGTCGAAGGCGATGATGCGCAGGTAGTTGTCCCGCGAACCGACGTAGACGAGCGGGTAGCCGTCCGGGTCGATGGTGACGTTGCCCTTCGCCAGGTCGCCCGTCTCGAACGGGGGGATGATGTCCTGCCCGGTGGCGGCGTCGACGAAGTGGACCTTCCAGTCGTAGGCACCGAACACCACCCAGGTGCGGCCCTCGCGTTCGAACACCGCGGGCTGGCCCGTCCACCCCGTGCCGCACCAGGTGCGCACGTCGCCGTACTCGCTGCTCTCGCCGCACATCGGGCCGTTGCCCGGGTAACCCCACAGCACCTGTGGGGTCGTGCGCGGCATCGGGCCGGTGCCGTAGTAGCTGCGGGTGGGGTTGCCGCGGAACGTCAGCACTCCGGGCACCGCCTGGCTGTACGGCTGCCCGAGCGATGCCGGGTCGACCAACACGTCGGTGCGCGGGACGAACTCGGTGTTTGTGGTGGACGTCGAGCCGGGCAGGGTGGTGGTGGCGGCGGACGAGCCTTGAGTGGCGGAGCCGTCCGTGCCCGGAGTGGCACCGCCGGTGGTCGTGCTGGTGAGGGTGGTGGCCGGGGCGACGCTGAGCGAGTCGCGGCTGTCGTCGTCGTCCTGCAGGGAGTCGTTGACCACGCCGACGACAAGGGCCAGCACGGCCAGCGCGGCCACCGCCACGACCCCTCGGCGGGCGAAGTAGGTCACGGTGCCAGCCCTCGGGCGATGGCCGCCGTGGCGTCGGTGAACGCTTGCTCCCAGTCGATGAGCGGTGGCTGGAAGTCCTTCAGTTCCAAGCTGACCACCCCATGGCAGGTGCTCCAGAGGACAGCCGCCGCCTGCAACGGGTCCATCCTCCGCACGGCACCGGCGTGCATGGCGCGCTCCAGCCGGGCTGCCAGGTGCTGCAGGGTGGCGAGCGCGGCCTCCTGCGCGGACGGGCTGGGCTCGAAGTCCGGCACGACCCGCTGGAACATCACCGCGTACAGGGTGGCATGGTCGATGGCGAAGCGCCGATAGGCCACTCCGCACCCGCGCAGGTCGGCCATCGGGTCGCTGCTCTCGCCGACGGTTTCCATCGCCGCGGCCAGCAGCCCGAAGCCCTTCAGCCACAGCTGCTCGACCACACCGTCCTTCCCGCCGAAGCGGGAGTAGACGTTCATCGTGCTCACGCCGGCTTCGGTGGCCATGCGCCGCACCGTGAGCGCCCCGGCGCCCTCCTCGGTGAGCAGGCGGTCGGCGGCTTCCAGCAAGGCGTGACCGACCTCGTCGATCCGGGAGACGACTGCGGCGCTCACACGGTTGACGTTAGCCAGTCGGCGCCGGTGCGCCGCGGTGGGGAGGCGGCGGGCAGCGCGGCCGGGTAGCGCGGCGGGGCGTCGCAACGGTCGCAGCCGACGGCACTGCGGTCAGTCCGCCAGGTAGCCCCACTCGCGCAGGGCGGCGACGATCCGCTCCGCAGCCGCGGCCGGCTCCAACGTCACGGTCTCCCCACGCGCGGCCGACGCCGCGGACGCGTCGGTGAGCGCGCGCAGCCGGTCCAGCGCTTGAGCACCCGCAGGTGCGGCCAGTGCCATGGCCCGCGGGCGGTACGGCTGCACCACGGCCTTCAACCGTTGCGCGGGCGTGGAGAGCGGCACGACTTCCAGCGGCGCCTTCCCGGCCGCGCGCAGTGCGGCCAGGCCGGCGCGGCGCAGATGGGCCACCGCCCCCTCCACGCTCACCACGGCGGGGCCGCGCACGTCCAGCACCTCACGCCGGCCACCGTCCAGCCGGCGGGTCACCCGCGCCGCCGGGCCGGGCACCTCGAACTGCACGTCGATCACGCCGAGCGCCTGTTGCGCCCCCAAGCGCGCCGCCAGGAACGCCGGCACGCTGCCGGTGCCGCGGTCGAGCGAGTAGTCGCCGCACCACACCCATGTCGCGTCGGGGGCGACGGTGGCGATGGCTGCGGCCACGTCGGCGCTGAGCATTGCCACGGGGCCATCCACCCGCACGGCCCGGTGCGCGCCCGCGGCCACAGCGTCACGCAGCACACGCTCGGCGCCGACGGGGCCCACCGTCACCGCCACCACCTGGCCACCCAGGCGCTCGGCCTGCTGCAACGCCAACTCCAACGCCGCCTGGTCCGCGGGGCTGGCACCGGCGAAGCGTTCGTCGTGCGGCTCGCCCGGGTGGGCCACCCACTTCAGGCAGGCGACGATGGTGGTTTGCGAGCCGGTGGGGCTCATGTGCGCCGGAACACGACGCCGTGCCCGCCCTCCGGGTAGTTCCACGAGATCGCGCCCTCGCGGTTGCACACCAGGTAGCAGGTGCCGCACTCGAAGCACTGCTCGTGGTTGAACACGATGCCGCCCTCAGCGGTGGGCACGAACAGGCTGGCCGGGCAGGCCACCACGCACTCGCGGGTGGAGCAGTCGGCGCAGACCCGCCCGTCGACCACGATGTGCGGCGTCTGGTGGATGCGGAACTCGGCCGTGGCCATGCGCTCCTGGAAGCTGAGCCCACCCCACGCGTGGGGTTCGAGCATGCCGGCGCGTGCGGTGTCGCTCATCCGAAGCTCCTGAAACCGGTCCAACCGTCGCGGGCCAGGTCGCGGCGCTTCACGCCGGCCTTCTTGCGCTCCTGGTTGAGGATGCGCCGCAGCCCAGGCTTGGGGTGGGGGTTGTCCACCTGGAACATGCGCTCCATCACCCCGGCCACCATCTGCGGGTAGAGGTGCTGCACCCGGTCGCTGAGCACGAGCTCCGGCGCACGGCGCAACTTGCGGTGGTCCTTCAACACGAACGTGTCGCTGAGGCGGCGCTGGTACCCGGCCAGGCCATTGGCGCTGACGTCGCCGCCGCGGATGGCTTCGGCCGCGGCCTCGCCGGCGTACATCCCGCTGGCCATGGCGAAGTTCACGCCCTCCAGCCAGATGCCGGCGGCCAGGCAGAGCGCGGCGGCGTCGCCGGCCACGAGCATCCCGTCCATCGTCATCTTCGGCATCATCGCCAGGCCGGCCTCGGGGATGACGTGCGCGCTGTACTCCTTCAACTCGCCGCCCTGCACGAGCGGGGCGATGGCCGGGTGGCGCTTGAGGTTGGCGATGATCTCCTCCGGCCGCGCCTTCTGCGCGCCGAGCTTGGTGAGCTTCAGCACCACTCCCACGGCCAGGGTGTCCAGGTTGGTGTAGATGAACCCGCCGCCGTTCACCCCGCCCGTGCCGCCGAGGATCTCGATGTCCACCCCGTGGCGATCGCGCACGGCGAAGCGCTCGTCGATCACTTCCTTCGGCAGGGCGAGGGTCTCCTTCACGCCCACCGTGTAGTGCTTGGCGTCGGTGTGCTCGTAGAGGCCGGCCTCCTTGGCCAGGAAGCTGTTCACCCCGTCGCAGGCGATGACGACCTTGGCCGTGAGGTCGCCGTCCGGCCGGTCGGTGCGGATGCCGGTGACCGCGCCGGTGGCGCTGCGGATGAGCCCCTTGACGACGGTGGAGGTGATCAGCTGCGCGCCCGCGGCTTCGGCGTGGGATGCCAGCCAGTGGTCCCAGTCCGGCCGGTAGGCGGTGGCGCCGTTGTACGGCGGGGCACCCCAGGCCTCGCTGCGGAAGTCCACCGTGAGTGCCTGGGTGTCGGTGAGCAGCATCGTGCTGCGCCGGGTGACCCAGCGCTGGACGGGTGCTTCCTCCCACCAGTTGGGGATGAGGTCGTCGAGGATGCGCGGGTACACCACGCCGCCGTACATGTTCTTGCTGCCGGGGAACGGGCCACGCTCCACGAGCACGACGTCCAGCCCGGCCCTGGCCGCGGTGATGGCCGCGCAGGCACCCGCCGGGCCGCCGCCGACGACGATGACGTCCACGTCGGTGCTGCGGGTCACAGCAGGCCCTCCAGCGCGTCGAGGGTGGCGTTGGCGTCGGCCACGATGGCCAGGTCGGCGAGTTGCATCATCGGGCAGTGGGCGTCGGTGTTGACGCTGATCGTGTGGTTCGGGTTGCCCAGGCCGCTGGTGTGCTGCACGGCGCCGCTGATGGCGAACGCCAGGTACAGGTCGGGGTCGACCACCACACCGGTGGTGCCGATCTGGCGGCCGTGCGGCACCCAGCCGCGGTCGGTGACGACGCGGGTGGCCCCCATGGAGGCGCCGATGGCGGAGCCGATGCGGGTGAGCTGGGCGATCCGTTCCGCACCGTCCAGCCCCGCGCCGGCGGCCACGATGCGTGGCGCCTCGGACAGGTCGATGCTGGCGGGGTCGGGCGGCAGCACAGCCACCACGGTGGCGTCGTTGCCGGCTGCCGCCACGGCCTGGACTGCCGCCACGGCAGCGGCCGAAGCAGCCGGGGCCGTGCCATCGGAGCCCTCGCCGCTGGCCTGGGCCGCACCGGCCACGCCGCGGACGCCGGGGAGGAGGGTGGCCACGAACTCGGGCGCCGGGGCCACGCGGTGCAGTTCCATGCCACCCTTGCGGGCGAGGTCGATGCGGCCTGGCGAGACGGCGACGGCACCCGCGTGCAGCGGCCGCTGCAGGAGAGCCGCCACGCGAGGTGCCAGGTCGCGGCCGTCGGGCGATGCGGGCAGCACCACGTGTGGCTCGGCCGCCAGGAGCGGGGCGAGCGCGGCGGCCGCGGCGGCGGGTTGGAAGCCCGGGCCGGGCAGTTCAGCCAGCAACACCTCGGTGGCCACACCGCGAAGCGCAGGGTCGCCGGCCGCGGTGGAGGTGCCGGTGCCGGCCAACAGGGCGCGCCCGGCGCACTCGGCGACGGCTTCGTCCGCCCCCTGGGGCAGCACCCCGTCTCGCACCACGACCACGGCGATCATCGCCCCGCAATCTACGTGCTGCCCTCGCCGTGTCCCTCACCCGCGCCGCCCACGGGATCGGACATGGTGCCCACGGCACCAGCCAGGTGCGGGCAAACGCCTTGCCAGTGCACGCTCGCCCGAGTAGACCCGGGGGATGAGCCCGAACGCGCCCACCCGCATCCTCCACACGGCGTGCACGCTGGACTGCCCGGATGCCTGCTCGCTGGCGGTGACGGTGGCGGACACCGCCGATGGGCCGCGGATCGTGGACATCGACGCCGCACCGGAGAACCCGTACACGGACGGCTGGATCTGCGCCAAGGTGAAGCGCCACGCGGAACGGGTCTACGCACCCGAGCGCATCCGCACGCCCCTGTTGCGGGTCGGGCCGAAGGGCGCGGGCGAGTTCCGTGAGGCGTCGTGGGCCGAGGCGCTGGAGGCAGTCGGGCAACGGCTCACGGCCACCCTGGCCACCAAGGGCGCCGGCGCCGTGGCCGCGTTCACCTACAACTCGTCGGCGGCGCGGGTGGAGCGCGCCAGCATGAGCGAGGCGTTCTTCGCCGCCATCGGCGCGGCCCAGGTGGAGCACACGATCTGCGCGCACACGATGGGGGAGGCGTGGGCCAGCGTGTACGGCTCGATGAACTCGGCCGACCCGCGCCAGGTGGTGCACAGCCGGCTGGTGGTCATCTGGGGTGCCAACCCGACGGTCAGCAACACCCACTTCCCGCCCCTCGTGCAGCAGGCGGTGAAGGCGGGGGCGAGGGTGGTGGTCATCGACCCGCGGCGCACGGCGATGGCTGCCCGCGCCGACCTGCACTTGGCAGTCCGGCCGGGCACGGATGCCGTGCTCGCCTACGCCGTGGCGCACCAGTGGCAGCGGCACGGCCACCTGGACCATGGCTTCATCGCCGCCCACGCCGAGGGCGCGGAGGAGTTCCTCGCCGCCGCGGAGGAGTGGACGCCGGAGCGCGCCGCCCACGTCACGGGGCTGGCCGCGGCGGACATTCGGACCCTGGCCGAATGGTGGGGTGGCACCCGCCCGGCCATGCTGCGCATCGGGTGGGGGCCGGAGCGCAACGCCAACGGTGGTGCCGCCTGCCGGGCCATCCTGTCGCTGCCCGTGCTGGCCGGGCACTTCGGTGTGGCCGGCAGCGGGGTCATCGGGTCCACCAGCACGGGCGCGGTGAAAGCCCGCCGGCGTTGGCCTGCGGAGGCGCTGCACGGCCCCGCCCGCCGCACCCTGCCGATGCACCAGATCGGCGAGTGGCTGCGCCCAGGCACTGGCGACCCGACGGACTTCCTGTTCGTGCAGGGGGCGAACCCGATGGTGATGTGCCCCGATCAGCGGGCGGTGGCCGTGGCGCTGGCTCGCGAGGATGTGTTCACGGTGGTGCACGAGCAGGTGCTCACCGACACTGCGCGGTATGCGGACGTGGTGCTGCCGGCCACCACCAGCTTCGAGGTGGACGACGTCGGCGGGAGCTACGGCAGCCTGATGGTGCTGCCGGTGAACGCCGTCATCCCCCGGGTCGGGGAGGCCCGCAGCAACGACGAGGTCGGGTTGGCCCTCGCGGCGCTGGCCGGCTTCACCTGGGCGCCACCGCCCGCCCGCAGCGCCGTGGACGACGCCGGCCCGCGGGAGGCCGCGGTGCCGTTGCAGCAGTTCGTGGACACCTTCCCTGATGGTGCGGTGGCGGGCGCGAGCGGTGGGGCGCGGGCACAGCTGGCCGACGCCGCCCACGGGGTGCCGCGGTACCAGCCGGTCGCCCACGACGCCGCGGCCTTCCCGCTGACGCTGATCTCGCCGGCCACGTCGAAGCTGGTGAACTCGATGTTCGGCGAGTTCCAGAGCCCGTCGCCGGCGATCACGCTGCACCCCTCGGACGCCGCGGCCCGCGGGGTGGCGGCGGGTCAGGAGGTGCAGGTGCGCAGCGCTCAGGGCACGATCCGCGTGCCGTTGGCGGTGGATGCCGCCACCCGTCCCGGTGTGGCCGTGATGGCCAAAGGGGTGTGGCTGCGGGAGCACGCCGACGGGTGGGGCGTGAACGCGCTCACCCCCGCCACCGGCGACCCGCTGGGCAATGGCGCCTGCTTCAACGACACCTTCGTCGAGGTCACGTCGCTCGGTTGAACGACCCGGAAGAAAAGTTGTGTTGGGGCGGTTAAGGCGGTCGCGAAGCGTGCCGATGAGGCTTCGTGCCCCCTGACGCACCCGCCCTGGCCCTTCCCGCGAACCTCCGGCTCGCGCCTGCCTCCACCCCGATGTCGCGCGTCGTGGCGGAGCCTGCCGAGGCTGCTTCGGCGGGCGGCACGGAGGCGTTCGGCGGGATTCCGATGTCGTCGTTCCAGCGAGCGTTGATGGAGTACCAGCGCGAGCAGGAGCCCGTCGACCCGAAGAAGAGCAAGAAGAAGAAGCGCAAGAAGGGCCGCTACCCGCAGGGCTCGTCGCAGGCGAGCGTGCCGCAGCAGACCAAGAAGGCCCGCCCTGTGTGGCGGCGCGTCGTCTCCTGGCTGGTGGCGATCGCTCTCCTCGGCGGCCTTGGCTTCGCAGGCATGTACGTCTACACGACCTACATCCGCCCGCCGGAGCTACCGACCTTCGGCAGCCAGCCGCAGTACGGGTCGTTGTCGGTTCGCATCGTGCAGACAACTGCCGAAGGCAGGTTGGTGCTGCTCGTCACGAGCGACCGCTCCGGAGCCTTGGCGGACATCGTGGTCGAGGAAGGCACCGACCTCGTCGGCAGCGGTCACATGATCGTGACCGACATGTTCGCTTACCTCGAGGCCGACGGGGCGTGGTACCGCACACCAGCCGCCGCCGAGTCGGTGGCCCTCGCCAAGTCCTTGACGTCGGTCACCTTCGAGCAATGGGTTCCGCAGGAACTCCGGCCGCACACGGTGGTGAGGTCGGCGGACAGTGTCGATGTGGGTGGCGTGGAGATGCAGCGCTACGGACTGGTTCTCGACTTCGGGGCGTTCGCGAAGGCCTCGCCTGCTGCTCACGCCGAGTACATGGCCCGGATGGGTACGCCGGCCGAGTCACGGCAGTCGTCCGTGCGCGTGGTGCTCACGGTCGACGGTACGGGGCTGGTGCATCGGATTGAAACATGGTCCGATGCCTCACCGTCGGAGCGGGTGGAGGTCACACTGATCTCCGTGTCCCCGGACCTGCCGGCGATCCAGGTTCCCACGGTGTTCCAGGACATGGCGACCGGGCAACAGATCGGCTGAGCGGGTCTCCGCGAGGTCGCCGCCGGCCTCACTCGACCCCAAGCACCCAGCCTTCCTCCGTGCGCACCGCCGCCTGCGCCTCCACGGGCAGCTGAGGGGCGAACAGCCCTTCCAGGGTGCCGTGGCGTTGGCGGAGGGCGAACCACTCCGCCAGGGCGGCCACCTGCTGCGCGTCCTTCACCGGGTGGGGCTGGGTGCTGAAGTCCACCATCGACGGCCACACCTCGGCCACCACGATGTCGGCCGTCCCGCTGGTGAAGCCCGTCTCGAACGGCCAGAGCTGCAACCGGTCCGCGACTGCCGGGTGGGCGCGCAGCCGTTGCACGGCGGCGATGCCGGTGAGCGCCTGGCTCCCCACGCTGCCCGCACCCAACAGCTGCCACACGGAGAACGGGTGCCTGCCGCCAGCGCGCAACCGCTTCTCCGTGTGGCGGAAGGGCTCGAGCGGGGGAGTGGCCGCGGCAACGCTGGCGGGTAGCGGTTTGCGGCACGACAGGTGCGGCCCGCTGCGTCGCGGCGGCGCACCCCAGAAGTGAAGGCTGCCAAGGCGCTCGTTGAGCGCGGCTGCGACGTCCCAACGGTTGTTGGCGTTGCGCGGCCCGTCGACGATGGCGGCGCCGAGGTGCGAGCAGACGGCCTCCCATGGTGCCTGCCCGGGCCGGATCAAGCCCGCCGCGGCGGCGAAGCCGGCGGGGTAGCCGAGGGGGAAGTCCACCCCGACCAGGGTGCGGGCAGGCGTGCGCAGCAGGGCCGCCAAGTGGTCCACGGCCTCGATGCGGGTGGGCACGTTGAGCGGTTCGTGGCGGGTGCCGTCGGCGTCGTGCATGCCGATCCAGATGGAGTCCTTCCCACGCTTGGGTGTGGCGTTGGCGCTCCAGTCCACCACCACGAACCGCTCGAAGCGGGGTTGCCCATCGCGGCGACCGTCGTGCGGTGAGCCGGCGGGACGGTTCGCTGCCGGCGACATCAGTCGTCCGGCCGCCACGAACGGCCGGACTTGCGCTCGCTCTGCTGGCGCTTGCCGGCCAGCCGCCGTTCCACCGCGCCCTTGCCCGGCCGCGTGGGCCGGCGGCGTCGTGGCACCACCGCGGCTGCAGCGAGCTCGGCACGCAGCCGCTCCTCGGCCAGTTCACGGTTGCGCTGCTGGGAGCGCGTGTCGCCCGCCGCCACCCGCACGACAGGCCCGAGCTTGCCCACCAGCCGTTCGGTGAGCGCGGGCGGAAAGCCCGCGAGGGCCAACTCGCAGTCGAGTTCCACCCGGGTGCTGACCTTGTTCACGTGCTGCCCCCCGGGCCCGGAGGCGCGGGTGAACCGCCAGGTCAGCGCCTCGGGCGCGATCGGCGGAAGCTCGGTGGGCATGCCCGCATCATGCCAGCAGGAGGCCCCGAGGGGTGCGTGGTTTCAGTCGGGCGTGTCGCCGGAGGGGGCGGTGTCCGCCGGTTGGGTGGGGGCGGTGTGGTGCTGGCGGGGGGCACGATCGCCGGCGCGGGTGACCAGCTCGATGAACTGGGCCACGATGCGCAGCTCGTTCACCTGCTCGCCGCCCTCGGTGAACGTGCGGTCCTCCAGGCGGCCGGTGATGGCGATCACATCACCCACGTACAGTCGCGCCCCGAATTCCCCGGGCTGGCCGAAGGCGTCGAACTCGAAGTGGTCCGGAGTGCCGCCGGCGCCCTTCGTCTTCAGCTTGACGACGGTGCGCGCCCCGTTGCCGGGCCGAAACGGCCGGTCCGTCACTTCCCCCACGAGCATGACCACGTTCATCCCAGTCCCCCCTCGCCGAACGTCGTTCGCAGTCTTTCACGCGTGAACGCGCTCCGCTACCGGCGCGGCGGGCGAGGGTCGGGTGGCTGCGTCCGCAGCCGTCGGCGGAACGGCCCCATGACCTCGTAGGTGCGCCCGACGCCGTCCGTGCCGCGTTGTGATGTGACGTAGAAGCGGGTGCCGGCCGGGTTGAACGCCACCCCGGTGACCTCCGACGCGTCGTGCCCCACGAAGCGCAGGAACACCGACGCGGCCACCGGGCCGCTGGTGGGCAGGATGCACACCTCGAGGTTGCCGCCGTCCTCCGCCACGAACAGGTCGCCGCTGCGGCTGTGGCCGGTGAGGTTGTCCACGGCGTTCAGCGGCGCGGACGGGGTGGCACGGAAGTCGTAGTGGATCGAGAGCCGTTGGGAGGCCAGCTCCAACCGCCACACCTTCACGTCCGTCTTCGTCGTGAAGTACATCTGGCCGCGCTCGATCCACATTCCCTCACCGCCGGCGAACACGGTGCTGGTGGTGGTGCGGTCGGGCCCGTCGGGGCTGGCGGCCTGCCACTTCAACACGTCGCCGTTCGCCGACCGCGACACCCGAGCCACCTGCAACGCCCCCGCGGACAGGTCGCCCCAGCGTGTGGGCTGGAAGCGGTAGAGGCGGCCCTTGGGGTCGTCCTCCACCATGTACACCCAGCCGGTGAGCGGGTCCACCACCGACATCTCGTGGTCGAACAGGCCCAGCGCCGGCCGATGGATCCCCTGCCCTGGGGTGCTCGGGTCGCACTCGAACACCCGGCCGGCGTCGTTCTCCTCGCCGGACAGGTAGGTGCCCCACGGGGTGGCCCCGCCGGAACAGCTGCGGCTGGTGCCCGCCAGGATGCGGTAGGCGCCCGTGATCTCGGCCTGGGCGTTGAAGCGGATGACGCTGGCGCCGCCCAGCCCACCCGATGCTTCGCAGTTGGAGACGAGGTACCAGCCACCGTTGCTGCGGCCCATGCAGGCCGCCCCGTCCGGCTGCTCGTGCCACACATAGCCCGTGGCCGCCACCTGCTGGCCGGACACGGCGATGAGGCGCGACGTGAAGCCGGGCGGCAGCATCAGCCCGTCGCTGTTGGCCGGCTGCAGCGCGCCGTACGGCGAGTCGCCCGCGGGGGCCGCAGGGCCCGTGGCCTGCGCTACCCGTGGCCCGATGGAGCCCGCCAGCCCACCGGCAGTCACGACCATCGCGCCGGCGCGGGTGGCGTGGCGCAGGAAGGCGCGGCGGTCGAAGGAAGCGGGCATGGCACTGGTTCTATCGGCCGGGAAGCCCCACCACCTGAGCATGAGCTCAGCCGGCGGGAACACCGTGGTCAGGCGACGTCGGTGGCGGCGCCGGTGAACTGGGCGTTGTACAGCTCGTAGTAGGCGCCGCGGCGGGTGAGCAGCTCGCGGTGCGAGCCGTGCTCGACGATGCGGCCGCCGTCCATCACCAGGATCGTGTCCGCGTCGCGAATGGTGCTCAGGCGGTGGGCGATCACGAAGCTCGTGCGGCCGCCGCGCAGCGTGTTCATCGCCCGCTGGATGAGCACCTCGGTGCGGGTGTCCACCGAGCTGGTGGCCTCGTCGAGGATCAGGATCGCCGGGTCGCTGAGGAACGCGCGGGCGATGGTGAGCAGCTGCTTCTCGCCGGCGCTGACGGCGGTGCCCTCGTCGTCCAGCACGGTGTCGTAGCCGTGGGGGAGCGAGTGCACGAACCGGTCCACGTAGCAGGCCTTGGCCGCGGCCAGCACCTCGTCGTCGGTGGCGGCCAGGTTGCCGTAGCGCAGGTTGTCGCGGATCGTGCCGGTGAACAGCCAGGTGTCCTGCAGGACCATGCCCATCTCGCGGCGCAGCTCGTGGCGTGGCATCTGCGAGATGTCCCGGCCGTCGAGCAGGATGCGCCCGCCCTTGAGCTCGTAGAAGCGCATGATCAGGTTCACCAGGGTGGTCTTGCCGGCCCCGGTGGGCCCGACGATGGCCACCGTCTGCCCCGGCTGCACCACGAGCGAGAGGTCGTCGATCAGCGGGGTGTCGTCGCGGTAGCGGAACGACACATGCTCGAACTCCACCCGCCCCTTCACCGGCGGGTGCTCGCCGTCGGCCGGCACCTCGGTGGTCTGTTCCGGCGCGTCGAGCAGCTCGAAGACCCGCTCTGCGGAGGCGATGCCCGACTGCATGACGTTCATCATCGACGCCGTCTGCGTGAGCGGCATCGTGAACAGGCGGGAGTACTGGATGAACGCCTGCACGTCACCCAACCCGAGCGACCCGTTGGCCACCTTCAACCCGCCGATGACGGCGATGGCCACATAGTTCAGGCTGCTCAGCAGCACAGTGGCCGGCTGCACGCACCCGCTGATGAACTGGGCGGCGAAACCGGCCGTGAACAGCTCGTCGTTGGTGGCGTCGAAGCGGGCCTGTGCTTCCTTCTGCCGGCCGAACGCCTTCACCACCGCATGCCCGGTGAACGTCTCCTCCACCTGCGCGTTGAGCATGCCGGTGTGCTTCCACTGGGCGATGAACTTGCCGCGTGCCTTGCCGGCGATCAGCTTCATCAGGAAGATCGACAGCGGCACCGTCACCAGCGCCACGAGGGCCAGCTGCCAGGAGATGGTGAGCATCATCACCAGCACACCGAGGATCGTCAGCAGGCCGGTGAGCAGCTGGCTGATGCTCTGCTGCATGCTCTGCGACACATTGTCGATGTCGTTGGTGACCCGGCTGAGCAGGTCGCCGCGGGGCTGGCTGTCGATGTAGGCCAGTGGCATGCGGTGCAGCTTCGCCTCCACGTCCGCTCGCAGGCGGTGCATCGTGCGCTGCACCACACCGGCCACCAGGTACGCCTGCCCATAGGACAGCAGGTACCCGAGCACGTACATGCCGACCACGATCCACAAGGTGGCGTGCAGCTCCCCGAAGTCGATGCCCGGGCCGCCCTTGAACCGGCTGACGAGCCCGTCGAACAGCAGGTTGGTGGCGTGGCCGAGCACCGTCGGCCCGGCCACGATGAGGGCCACACTCACGACGGCGAGCACCAGCACCGCCAGCACCTGGGTGCGCTCCGGCTGCAGCCGGGCCAGCAGGCGCTTGCTCGAGGTGGCGAAGTCCTTGCTCTTCTCGGTGGGCACGCCCACCGTGTTCATCCTCCCGCCGCGCAACTCCGCGGTGGAGTTCGGCGGGCGGGGCGGCTGCTTGTCGTCGGCGCTCATTGCCCCACCCCCGGCACACCCGCCGCGGCTTCCTCCGCCGTCAGCTGGGACTGCACGATCTCCTCATACGTGGGGCAGGTGGCCATCAGTTCGTCGTGGCTGCCCAGGCCCACGGTCTCCCCGTCGTCGAGCACGAGGATCCTGTCCGCGTGGCGGATGCTGCTGACGCGCTGGGCCACCACGACCACGGCGGCGTCCTTCGCCCACGGCGCCATCGCGGCCCGCAGGCGAGCGTCGGTGGCCATGTCCAGCGCCGAGAACGAGTCGTCGAACACGTACACATCGGGGCGGCGCACCAGAGCGCGGGCGATGGCCAGCCGCTGCCGTTGCCCGCCGGACACATTGCTGCCGCCCTGGGCGATGGTGGCGTCCAGCCCGCCCATCGCCTGCACGAAGTCCGTCGCCTGCGCCACTTCCAGCGCGGCCCACATGTCCGCTTCGGTGGCGTCCGGCTTGCCGTAGCGCAGGTTGCTGGCCACGGTCCCGCCGAACAGGTACGGCCGCTGAGGCACCAGGCCGATCCGCTGCCACAGCACTTCGGGGGCCAGCTGGCGCACGTCCACCCCGTTCACCCGCACCACGCCCTCGCTCACGTCGATCAACCGGGCCAGCAGGTTCACCAGGGTCGTCTTGCCCGAGCCCGTGGAGCCGATGACCGCCAGGGTGCGGCCTGCCTCGCAGCGGGCGGTGATGCCGGCGAGCACGCTGTGCTCGGCACCCGGGTAGCGGAAACCGACGCCGGCGAACTCCACCGACGCCACCTCGGCCGTGGGCGCCACCGGGTTCGCCGCGCCCTGGATGCTGCTCGGCGTCTGCAGCACCTCCATGATCCGCTCGCTGCTCACCGATGCGCGCGGCACCAGGGCGGCCATGTAGGTGGCCAGCATCACGGCCATCAGGATCTGGGTGAGGTAGGTGAGGAAGGCGATCAGTGCGCCCGGCTTGAGGTCGAGCGCGTTCACCCGGTTGGCGCCGAACCAGATGACGGCCACGCTGCTGACGTTGACGATCGCGGTGACGGTGGGGAACATCAGCCCCATCAACCGCCCGCCCTTCAGCGCGGTGCGTGCCAGCTGGTCGTTGTCGTCGGCGAAGCGCTCCACCTCGTAGGGCTCGCGCACGAAGGCCCGCACCACGCGGATGCCGCTGATCTGTTCGCGCAGCACCTTGTTCATGTCGTCGATGCGTTCCTGCATGCGGCGGAACGTGGGCACCATGCGATAGATGATGTTGCCGATGCTGAGCACGAGCACGGGGATGGCCACCGCCAGGATCCATGTCAGCTCGACGTCCTCGCGCAGCGCCATGATCAACCCGCCGCCCGCCGTGAGCGGCGCGGCGATCAGCAGGGTGCAGGTCATGTAGACGAGCGTCTGCACCTGCTGCACGTCGTTGGTGACGCGGGTGATCAGGCTCGGCGCACCGAAGTCCGCCACTTCCTTGGCGGAGAACTCGGTGACCTGATGGAACAGCGCGGCGCGCACGTCGCGCCCGAAGCCCATGGCCGCGCGGGACCCGTAGAACACGGCGGCGATGGAGAACACGATCTGCACCACGCTGAGCACGAGCATCCAGCCGCCGTGGCGCCAGATGTAACCGGTGTCGCCGGCCACCACGCCCTTGTCGATGATGTCGGCGTTCAGGCTGGGCAGCCACAGCGCCGCAGCCACCTGCACGGCCTGCAGGGCCACCACTGCCAACAACAGCCGCCGGTACGGGCGGAGGTGGATGCGCAGGAGGCGAAGCAACATGAAGCGCCCATCATGCCGGGCGTTCGCTCGGTTGCACGAAGCGGATTCCCGCTCGGGCATACGCTTCCTCCCATGCCGAACCCTTCGCTGACCCGTCGTGGCGTGTTGGGCGCCGCCGGCGCCGCGGCCGCGCTCGTGGCCTGCCGGGAGCAACGCGCCAGCACACCGGTCACAACCCCGGTCGATGGCACCCCGTCGGCATCCATTTCGCCCGACGTCGGCGCTCCGTCGGGCGACGTGTCCACGACCGCCACCTCCGCCGCCGCCACCACCACCGTCGTCGAGCCGACCTCCGCCGCCGCGGGCGACTACTTTCCCCCGGCACATGGTGGGGAGTGGGACGGCGTGGGTGTGGCCGACGCCGGGTTCACGCAGGAGGGCATCGACGCGCTGGTGGAGCTCGTCCGCAGTGCCAACAGCCAGTCGTTCATCCTGCTCCGCCACGGTCGCATCGTGGCCGAGCACTACTGGGCAGGTGCCGATGCGGAGGCCACGCTGGACATCGCGTCGTGCCAGAAGAGCGTCGTCAGCACCCTGGTCGGCCTGGCGCGCCACCGGGAACTGCTGGCGCTCGACGACACCGTGAGCCAGTGGTTGGGCAGCGGTTGGTCGAACGCGGCGGAGGGCGACGAAGCGGCGATCACGGTGCAGCACCTGCTGACGATGACCAGCGGCCTGGCGGAGGACACCCTCGAGGTGCGCGCTGCACCGGGAGCGGAGTGGGAGTACAACACCAACGCCTACCAGAAGCTGCGCCGGGTGCTGGAAGCGGCCACCGGTACCGGCATCGAGGCGCTCACCGACGAGTGGCTCTTCACCTCCATCGGCGCCAGCCCGCAGGCCCAGTGGGCGGTGCGCGCCCGTGCGGGTGCCGACCCCGTCGGCGACGAGTTGTGGGGCCTGAACCTTGCCGCGCGGGACATGGCCCGCTACGGCCTGCTGGCCATGCGCGACGGTGTGTGGGACGGCCAGCGGCTGGTGCCGGAAGGCTGGTTCGCGGAGGCGTGGGCGCCGATCCCGCAGAAGCGGGACTACGGCTATCTGTGGTGGCTGGTGGGCAGGGGCCACCTGGCCCGCCTCGGCATCCCCACGGACACCGTGGCCGCCCTCGGCGCACAGGACCAGAAGATCTATGTGGCCCCCTCCGCCGGGCTGGTGCTCTGTCGCCAGGGCGAGGCCGCCGGCAGGGTCAGCGCCACCGAGAGCGACTTCGACGCGGCCCTGCTGACAGCCCTGCTCACCGCCGTCGCCTAGCCCGCACGCCCCGGCGCGGTCCGGGGGAGCGCTGGGCTTCTCGGGCTGATTCGTCCCAAATTGGTTTCTCGGGCTGATCGTCCCGGCCGGCGGGACGATTTCGACATCAGTTCGTGTCGGGTGGGCGAGGGAATCCGTGGCTCGTCGGGGCGGGCCGCGGCCGTCCTCGGTAGGGTCGGCGGGCGATGAACGACGCCCCGCTGCCCGAACGTACGGATGTGGTCGTGGTCGGCGCCGGTCTGGCCGGGCTGGCGGCGGCCCGCGCGGTGCACGCGGCCGGGCGGTCCGTGGTGGTGCTGGAAGCATCCGACGGTGTCGGTGGCCGCGTCCGCAGCGACATCGTCGACGGGTTCACCCTCGACCGTGGCTTCCAGGTGTTGCTCACCGCCTACCCGGAGGTTGCTCGCCAGCTGGACGTCGATGCGCTGGACCTGCGCGAGTTCGACCCCGGCGCCCTGGTGTGGACCGGCCGTCGCCCCTATGTGGTGGCCGACCCGCTGCGCAAGCCGAGCCTGCTGGTGGCCAGCGGCATCGCCCCCATCGGCAGCGTGTTCGACAAGATCCGTCTCGCCGGCCTGCTGCACCGACTGCGCAAGGCCGAACCCCAGGCGCTGCTGCGGGCGGGCGACCGCACGACGATGGAATCGCTGCGCGACGTCGGCTTCTCGTATCGCATGATCGACCGCTTCTTCCGTCCCCTGCTCGGCGGCATCCAACTCGACGAACAGCTCACCGGCAGCGCCCGGATGAGCGACGTCATCCTCCGCTGCCTCGGCACCGCGCCGTCTGCCGTGCCGGCGAAGGGCATGCAGGCCATCCCCGCCCAGCTGGCTGCGGCGCTGCCCGATGGCACCATCCGCCTCGGCACGCGCGTTCGCGAGGTCGGCCCGGGCGAGGTGCTGCTGGACGGCGGCCGCGTGCTGCGCGCCGACCGGGTGGTGGTGGCCACCGAAGGCCCCGTGGCGGCCCGCTTGCTGGCCGCCGGCGACGGCCCGAACGGCATCACCGACCCCGGCAGCCGCCCCGTGGCCGCGGTGTGGTTCGCCGCCGAGGCCGCCCCCGTGCCGCACAAGCTGATCGTGCTCGACGGGGCCCACAGCGGCCCGGCACTGAACGTGGCGGTGATGAGCAATGTGGCCCCGGAGTACGCCCCGGACGGCGCGGCACTGCTGGTGGCCGCCTGCCCCGGCCTGGCGCCGGAGGACGCCGCCGCCGGTGAACTGCTGGCCGCCGCGGTGCGCGCCCAGCTGCGCAAGTGGTGGGGGCCCGGCGTGGACTCGTGGCGCGTGCTGCGGGTGGACTCCATCGCTCACGGCCAGCCCGACCAGCGCCCCCCGTTCGCCCCGAAGCAACGAGTGGCGTTGGGCGACGGCCTGTTCGTCTGCGGCGACCACCGCGACACCCCATCCATCCAGGGCGCCCTGTTCAGCGGCCGCCGTTGCGGCGAAGCCGTCCTGGCGTCGCTCGGCTGACGGGGCGCGAGCGGACAGCATCGGCCAGAGCGGTCGGAGTGGGAACCACGACCCCACTCCCTACCGTCGAACGGGTATGACACTGCGGCGCATCCCCCTCGCTCTCGGCCTCTGCCTGCTCGCCCTCGGTGCGTGCGGCGACGACAGCGACGGAGGGTCGGGTGGCAACCCGATCAGCCTTGTCGGCCGCTCCTTCGTGGCTACCACCGCGGACGGCTTTGCCCTGCCGGACGCCGCCACCCTCGTGATCCGCTTCGATGCCGGGCAGCTCGGCGTGAGTGGTGGCTGCAACCTCATCGGTGGCGCCTACCGCTTCGACGGGGCCGTCCTGATCGCCGACGAGGGCTTCATGCAGACAGAGATGGCGTGCGACGAACCATTGATGCAACTCGACGCCGACGTGGTGGCGCTGCTCGGCTCGAAGCCGACGATCTCCATGAATGCATCCGGCGAGACCATCACCATCACCGGCGCGGAGGCGTCGCTGGCGTTGACCGAACAGCAGCCACCGGTGGACCTCCCACTCGAGGGCACCGTGTGGACGGTGACCACCATCATCGAAGGCGAGGCCGCCAGCGGCGGTTTCGCGGTCTCGCCGACGCTGACCTTCCACGACGGCACGGTGGACGTGTTCGCCGGCTGCAACAACGGCTCGGCCACCGCGGTGATCAGCGAGACCGCGATCGAGTTCGGCCCGCTGGCACTCACGCGGATGGCCTGCGCCGACGACGCGATGACGGTGGAAGCCGCCGTCAGCGCCGTGTTCGGCAGCTCCGTCGACTACCGCATCGAGGGCGCCAGCCTGGAGATCATCGGGGCGAACGGTGGCCTGGTGCTGACGGGCCCCGCCGCCTGAGGCCCCGCAGCGAAGGATCGCCCAGCCGCGGCGGTCGTCGTCAGCCGCGGGCGACCGGGCGGGCAGCACCCCTGCGCTGGGCCTTGCGACGGCGGGCCACCGCCACGAAGGCGATGAACGCCACGGCCAGCACACACCACACCACCAGCGCCACCAGCGCCACGGTGGCCACCGTGCCCCACACGCCGCCTCCGTCGCCGCCACGGGTGGAGGTGGTGGAGAACGTCAGGTCGGCTGCAGTGGCGTCGATCGGCACCGTCCAGGTGCGCGGGTTCGGGCCGGCCTCCGTGCCCGCCGCGGCCACCGGCGCACCCGGGAACTGGGCTGTGAACGTGAACGTCACCGCATCCGCCGGTGTCAACCCGGCCGCAGTGACGTCGTCGGCGTAGGGCGTGCCACCGACGGCGGCCAACACCTCCGGGTCGGCGAAGGCGTTCAGCCCGCCGTCCACCCGCAGCGTGCCGGCCAGCGAGGTGGTGACCAACGAGCCGTCGTCGGTGCGGGTGAGCGCCAACTCGTGGAATGGGCCGCCGGCCCCGCCGATCGAGCCCAGCAGCGCCGCGGCTTCCTCCACGGTGGCAAAGGTGTGGGTGATCGTCAGCGTCAGCCCGCCCGCCTCGGTGGGGGTCGGCCCGTCCACCACCCATCCGGCGGCCACGGCGTCCTCCAGCCGCAGGTCGTCGGCCAGGCCGGGTGCCTGCGCCACGACGTCGGCGTCCGCCACCACGGTGACGGCCACGCTGCCGCTGCCGTCGGCGGCCACGGTGAGCGAGACGGTGGTGTCCACGCGGCAGGCCGAGAGCGCGAGCGCGGCAACGACGAAGGCAAGGGCGCGACGCACGCCCCCATTCTGGCAGCCCCTCACGGTGAAGGGGCGGTGGTCACTCCGCCGGCGCGGCCGGGGCATCGCCACTGTCGGCGCCCACGGCAGCCGGCTCCACGGCCGGCATGAAGCCGGGCACGGAGGAGAACGCCAGGCGCTGCTCGCCGGGGCGCTCGGGGTCGTCCTCCACGTCCACGACGATGATCTCGCCGGCGTGGAACTCCTTGTAGAGGATCTTCTCCGAGAGCACGTCCTCGATCATCCGCTGGATGGCCCGGCGCAGCGGGCGAGCACCGAGCTGAGGGTCGTAGCCCTTCTCCGCCAGCAGCACCTTGGCCGCCTGGGTGAGCTCGATGCCCAGGCCCTGGCTCTCCAGCTGGCCGGTGAGGCGCTTGGTCATGAGGTCCACCATCTGCATCACCGCGTCGCGGCTGTGCTCGTGGAAGACGATGATCTCGTCGATGCGGTTGAGGAACTCCGGCCGGAAGTGCTGCTTCAGCGCGTCGTTGACCTTGTCCTTCATGCGCGTGTAGCTCATGGCCTCGTCGCCCTTGGTGAAGCCGACGTTCGCCTTGCGCAGGTCGGCCGTGCCGAGGTTGGAGGTCATGATGATGACGGTGTTGCGGAAGTCCACCGTGCGGCCCTGGCTGTCCGTGAGGCGACCCTCTTCGAGGATCTGCAGCAGGGTGTTGAAGACGTCGGCGTGAGCCTTCTCGATCTCGTCGAACAGCACCACGCTGAACGGCTTGCGGCGCACAGCCTCGGTGAGCTGGCCGCCCTCTTCGTAGCCGACGTACCCGGGGGGCGAACCCACCAGGCGGCTGACCGTGTGCTTCTCCATGTACTCGGACATGTCGAGCGAGATGAGGCTGTTCTCGTCGCCGAAGAGGAACTCGGCCAGCGTCTTGGCCAGCTCCGTCTTGCCCACGCCCGTGGGCCCGAGGAAGATGAACGAGCCGCTCGGACGCTTGGGGTCCTTCAGGCCGGCGCGGGTGCGGCGGATGCTCTGGCTGACCGCCTTGATGGCGTTCTCCTGGCCGATGATCCGCTTGTGCAGCTCACCTTCCATGTTGAGCAGCTTCTGGGTCTCTTCCTCGGTGAGCTTGTACACCGGGATGCCGGTCCAGATGCTGAGCACCTCGGCGATGGCCTCTTCGTCCACCTCGTCGAACAGGTCCACACCACTGGCCTTGACCTCGGCCTCGCGGGTGGCCTTCTCCTCGAGCAGGTTCTTCTCCTGGTCGCGCAGGCGGCCGGCTTCCTCGAAGCGCTGTTCTTCGACGGCCTTCTTCTTGGCCTCCTGCACCTCGGTGAGCTTGGACTCGAGCTCCTTGAGGTCGGGCGGGGTGCCCATGCGCTTGATGCGCAGGCGGCTGCCGGCCTCGTCGATCAGGTCGATGGCCTTGTCCGGCAGGTGGCGGTCGCTGATGTAGCGGTCGGCCAGGTTGGCCGCGGCGACGATGGCCTGGTCGGTGATCGTGACCCGGTGGTGCGCTTCGTACTTGTCGCGCACGCCCTTGAGGATCTCGATCGTGTGGGCGAGCGTGGGCTCCTCCACCTTCACCGGTTGGAAGCGGCGCTCCAGCGCGGCGTCCTTCTCCAGGTGCTTGCGGTATTCGTCCAGCGTGGTGGCGCCGATGGTCTGCAGCTCGCCGCGGGCCAACATCGGCTTGAGGATGCTGGCCGCGTCGATGGCGCCTTCGGCAGCGCCCGCACCGACGAGGGTGTGGATCTCGTCGATGAACAGGATGATGTCGCCGCGGGTCTTGATCTCCTTGAGCACCTTCTTCAGGCGCTCCTCGAAGTCGCCGCGGTAGCGGCTGCCGGCCACGAGGGCGCCGAGGTCGAGCGTGTACAGCTGCTTGTTGCGCAGCGTGTCCGGGATGTCGTTGCTGACGATCTTCTGCGCCAGGCCCTCGACGATGGC
>JBPOIX010000310.1:0-3878 GCA_052034175.1 Actinomycetota bacterium | reverse complement strand
GGTGAACGGGCTGCACACCGAGTCGCTCAGCCCGCGCATCCTCGCCCGCACGATGGAGTTCCTCCAGCTGTACGTGGGTGAGAAGGTGCCCGACATCGGGTTCGCCAACGCCGCCGGCCCCGTCCTTGGGCAAGCCATCTGGGGCGTCGGCACGTTCGCCCCCATCGAGAACCGCTTCACCGAAATGACCTACGAGGAAGCCCTCGCGGCCTTCGAGGCCGAGCCTGCCGTGCGTGTCCACTTCGAGCAGGGCAGCAACGATGATTTCGCCGCCGGCACACCCGAGCCGGGCTTCACCCTCGAGTTCAGCGCGTGGCCGATTCCCGAGGCCGAGGCGCAGGTGTGGCACCTGGACGGTGGGGGCGCGCTCACCACGGCCACGCCCACCGCCACCGGCACCGTGGAAGGCGAGCCTGCGACCAGCAGCTACACCGCCACCCCGGGCGCCCTGCCGCCGACGTTCTACGAGGGCGACGGCAACGGGGTGTGGCGCGCCGATGTGGCCTACAACTGGTTGCCCCTGCCCGAGGGCACCGGCCTCGGCTTCGTCAGCGAACCGTTCGCCGAGGACACCGTGTTCGCCGGCCCGGGCTCGGTGGACCTGCTGATCTCCGTCGACTCCGAGGACACCGACCTGGAGGTGACGGTCACCGAGGTGCGGCCCGACGGCACCGAGATCTACATCCAGAGTGGCTGGCTGCGCGCCTCGCACCGCACCTTGGACGAGGCCGCGAGCAGCGAACTGCGCCCGGTGCACACCCACCTCGAAGCGGATGCCACCCCGCTCACCCCAGGCGAGTTCACGCCGGTGCGGGTGGAGCTGTTCCCCTTCGCCCATGTGGTGCGCGCCGGCAGTCGTCTCCGCCTCACGGTCGACGCGCCCGGCAACAACCGGTCGATCTGGGAGTTCCGCACGATCAGCGACGGGGAGACGGTCACCATCGCCCACGACGCACTGCACCCGAGCAGGGTGGTGCTGTCCGTGCTGCCCGGCGTGGTGGTGCCTACCCCGGCCCCGCCCGCCTGCGGCGCCCTGCGCGGCCAGCCGTGCCGGCCCTACGAACCGGCTGCCAACGGAGGCTGAATGGACGCCCGCAGGGAGCACCTGGCGCAGTTCCTGCGCGCCCGGCGGGATGCCCTGACCCCGGGCGACGTGGGCCTGCCCGAAGGGCGCGGCCGGCGCACGAAGGGTCTGCGCCGCGAGGAAGTGGCGCTGCTGGCCGGCGTGTCCGTCACCTGGTACACCTGGCTGGAGCAGGGCCGCCCGATCAACGCCTCGGTGGACGTGCTCGCGGCCCTTGCCCGCACCTTGCGGCTGGACGACGCGGAGCGTCACCACCTCCTGACCCTTGCGGCGCAGCCAGCCGGGATGGCGGCCGGCTCCACCGCCGACGACGCGCCCGCGGACGCGCCGGACGCGCTGGTGCGCTTGCTGGCGGCGATGGAACCGGCACCCGCGTACGTGCTCGGGCCGCGCTGGGAGTTCCTCGCCTGGAACACCGCCCAGGCACGGCTGTACCCGATGATCGAGCGGCTGGACAGCGACGAGCGCAACCTGCTGTGGGTGATCTTCGCCGAGCCGAGCGCGCGGCGGCTGGTGGCGGACTGGCCGGAGCAGGCGCGCCGCATCCTGGCCGAGTTCCGGGCCGGCACGGCGGCGATGCGCGCCGACCCGGGCGTGGTGGCGCTGGTGGAGCGCCTGCGGGCTGCCAGCCCCGAGTTCGCCGAGTGGTGGCCGCAGCAGGACGTCGCCCAGTTCCAGACCCGCGTGCGCCACTACCACCACGAGCGCGCCGGCGAGTTGGCCTTCGAGTACCAACAGCTCACGCCGAGCGAGTGGCCGGGCCTGCGCGTGGTGTGCCAGCTACCACTCCCCGCCGACGACAGCGCCGAGCGCCTGGCCGCCTGGCGCAGCATCGCCTGACCGGGGCCGACACGGCACACGCGACGGCTTCTTGTGCGCTGGGTAGCTCCCGGAGCTACTGAGTGCACAACTTGGACCAGCGAGCCCGCGGGGCCGCCGCGCGGCGAACGCCTCGGCGCGGCCTCAGCTCTTGCAGACGCAGAACTCGTTGCCCTCGGGGTCGGCCATCAGGATCCAACGCATCCCGAACTCCTCGACGACCTGCACGGTGGCCGCACCCTGCCCCTCCAGCCGGGCGACTTCGACATCGATGTCCGGCACGTGGAGGTCCAGGTGGAGACGGTTCTTCGCCGCCTTGCCTTCGGGCACGGTCTGCAGGAGCAGCTTCGGCAGCCGGTCTGCGGGGTCGGCCAGCGCCTTGTACGCGCCGACGCCGCCCACGACGTGATAGCCGAGGGCGGCGGACCAGAAGGTGGTCATGCGGTCGAGGTCGTTGACGTCCAGAGTGAGCACCAGGTAGTCGGCCATGGTGCTCACCCTAGGTCGGCCGTTGCGGGCAGCTCGTCAGGGTTGCGGCGGGCGGCCGCCACCGGGGCCGCCACCGGGGCCGGTCTGCGACACTGCCTCGTCGGTGTTCGTGGTGGCCACCACCGTGCCGTCGACGACGATCTCGTAGGTGACGCCCTCGGCGATGGCCGGGGTGGACACGGCGATCGACTCGAACGCCCGGCTCGGGGTGAGCGTGAGGATCACCGTGCCGTCGGCGGCACGCACCTCGATGGTGGAGCCAGCGGCCTGGGTGCTGAAGGTGGCCAGGAGCGACTTCTGGGCCGATGTCTGGCTGGGGGCCATCGCCATGCCGGCGCTGCCCGTGGCCACGATCGTGCCACCAGAGATGTCGAACGTGCCGTCGTAGTCGATCGGGCCGTTCATCTGCTCGGTGGGCCCGGTGACCACCACGGTGCCGCCGGTCATCGTGATCGTGCCGTTGATGTCCAGCCCGTCGCCGCGGGCATCGACGCTGATCTCGCCACCGTTGATCACCAGGCTCGACCCGTTCACGCCGTCGTCGCTCGAGGCGAAGGCCGAGGTGCCGCCGCCGAACGTGATGGTGGCCGCCTCGACCGCCTCGTACGACTCGGTGACGTTCACGCTGCCACCGAGGATGTGGATCGTGGACACGGCGTGCAGGCCGTCGCCACCGGCGGACACGGCGAGCGATCCACTGACCACGGCGATCTGGCCGCTGCCGGCGTCCTCCGCGTTGTCGGCCTTCACGCCGTGGTCTCCGGCGGTGACCGACACGGTGGCCCCGTCGACGACCACATAGTCCTTGCCGCGCACACCGTCGTCGACCGCGCTGACCGTGACCGTGCCGCCGCTGAGCACCAACCCGTCGCTGGTGTTGATGCCGTCGTTGCTGTTGCCGGTGACGGCGAGCGAACCGGCGCCGGCGATGGTGACGTCGGCCGCGCGGGAGATGGCGGCCGCACCCGTCTCGTTGAGGGTGTAGCTGCTGCCGTCGGCGACCGAGTTGGTGGTGCCGTCGGCCAGCACGATCACCAGCTCGTCGGCGGCCTCCACGAGGATGGCCGGTCCGGCGGAACTGGTGATCGAGGCGCAGCTGAGCACGAGGCGCACCTTGCCCTCGGCCTCGCTGCGGACCACCACCTGGCCGTCGCCCAGTGTGCCGCTGAGCACATAAGTGCCCGGGTCCGTGATCGTGACCGACCCGTCGCCGACGTCGATCTGCATCGCCTCCGACGCCTCCCACTCGGTGTCGTCGGCACCGTCGTGGCGGTCGATGCCAGAGGTGTCGGTGCCGGCGTCGGTGGTGCCGGTGTCGGTGCTGTCGGTCGCGACGACGGTCGAACCGCCGTCGGACGATGCGAGCACCGTCGAGACGGTGGCCGCGGTGGAACCTGCAGCGGAGGATGTGTCATCGCCACCGCTGCAGGCGGCGAGCAGGGACAGCGCCACCAGGGGCGCGACGAGGGAGAGGCGTCGGGGGATC
>JBPOIX010000296.1:0-3308 GCA_052034175.1 Actinomycetota bacterium | reverse complement strand
CAGGGCGGCGGCCGTCTCGGCCACGAGCACTCGCTGGTCGAAGCCGCTGGAGCGGGCGATGTAGCGGAGCCGCTCGATCGGGTGCATCGCCGCGACCATAGCGGGGCGCTCCCCCGCCGTCGCCCGGAGCGAAGCAGGTCGGGAAACCGACATCTCGCCGCGCGGGATGGGTTGCGCTGCCCGCCGCGCGCTACCGTTGCACCTCGTGGCTAGCAATGTGGCGCTCGACATCAACCTCACCACCATCGGCGGCGAGACCCGCCCGCTGGAGGAATGGGTCACCACCTTCCACCTGGCCAGCGTGGTGCTCGACCCGTACACCAACGAGAGCTCCTGGATTCTGCCCACTGCCGCTCGCGTTCTCGACGCGTTCCGCGGGGCGGACGTGCGGGTGAACCTGGTGGTCACGTGCTCGGCGGAGGACGCCAGGGCGTACCTCGGCCCGCTCGCCGACCGCTTCCTGGTGTTCTGCGACGCAGATCGCTCGTTCGTGCGTGGCCTTGGTGTGGAGACGTTGCCGGCGTTCGTGTTCGTCCGTGGCGACGGCACGGTGCAGGCTGCCGCCGAGGGCTGGAACCCCAAGGAGTGGAAGCAGGTCGCCAAAGCGGTCGCCGACACCTGCGCCTGGATCGCTCCGCAGATCCCCGAGGCCGGCGACCCGTCGCCGTTCCACGGCACCTCTGCCGCGGGCTGAGCCTGCCGGGGCCGCGTGCGTTTCACCGCCCCCGACCTTCCCGTCATCGACGCCCTGCCCGCGGTCGCCGCGGGGTTGGCCGGCCCGCACGGCATGGCTGTGCTCGTCGCCCCGCCCGGCGCCGGCAAGACCACGCTGGCGCCCCTGTTCCTGCTGGATGAACCGTGGCTTGCGGGGCAGCGGATCGTGATGCTGGAGCCGCGCCGCCTGGCCACACGCGCCGCGGCGGTGCGGATGGCGTCGTTGCTGGGCGAGGCCGTGGGGGGCACCGTCGGCTACCAGACCCGCGACGAACGGCGCATCGGCTCGGGCACCCGGGTGGAGGTGGTCACCGAGGGTGTGCTCACCCGCCGCCTACAGCACGACCCCACCCTGGACGGCGTGGGCTTGGTGATCTTCGACGAGGTGCACGAACGCAATCTGCCCACCGACCTCGGGCTGGCGCTGACGCTCGATGCGCGGGCGGCAGTCCGCCCCGACCTGCGGGTGCTGGCGATGTCCGCCACCCCGGACACCAAGGGGCTGCTGCGCGTGCTCGGTGCGGGCACTCCGGTCGCCACCAGCGACGGCCGGCTGCACCCGGTGGAGATGGTGTGGGCGCCGATGGGCAAGCAGGACCGGCCGGTGGAGGCGTGCGCCGCGCTGGTGCAGCGGGCGTTGCGCGAGCAGACGGGAAGCCTGCTGGTGTTCCTCCCCGGCATCGGGGAGATCCGTCGGGTGCAGGGGCTGCTGGAGGGTGCGGTGCCGCCGGGCGTGGACGTGTACCCGCTGGCCGGGGCGCTGTCGCAAGCCGAACAGGACCTTGCGCTGCAGCCCTCGCCGTCCGGGCGGCGACGGGTGGTGCTCTCCACCGACATCGCCGAGTCCTCCCTCACGGTGGACGGGGTGCGGGTGGTGGTGGACGCCGGCCTGGCCCGCGTGCCCCGGTTCGACCAACGCACGGGCATGTCGCGGTTGACGACGGTGTCCACCTCGCGGGCATCGGCGGAGCAGCGGGCGGGTCGCGCCGGGCGCACCGAACCGGGCGCGGCCTACCGGCTGTGGAGCAAGCTGGAACACGGCACCCGACGGCCCCACCTCGAGGCCGAGATCACCCAAGTCGACCTCGCCGGGTTGGCATTGGAGCTGGCCGCGTGGGGCGCGCCCGCGGCGTCGTTGGCCTGGGCCGACCCGCCGCCCGCACGCACCCTGCAGCAGGGGGTCGAACTGTTGCAGCGGCTCGGCGCGCTGGACGGTGACGGCCGCATCATGGCCGTGGGGCGACGGATGCTGGAGCTGCCCTTGCACCCGCGCCTCGCGCACATGGTCGTCGCGGCCTCAGGGGCGGACCAGGCGCTGGCCTGTGTGGTGGGCGCGCTGCTCGACGAGCGCGACGTGTTCCGCGGCCGGCCCGACGAACTGCCCGCCGACCTGTCGCTGCGAGTCGCGGTTGTGTGCGGCCAGTTCCACGACCGCGCCGACGGACGGGACGTGCGCCGCGTGCGCGAGCGCGCCGCGGACGTGGCTCGCCGGGCACGTGTGCCGTTCGATCTCGACCTCGTGCGGCCCGAGCGCGCCGGCGCCGTGCTCGCGCTGGGCTACCCGGATCGCATCGCCGTGCGCCGTTCCCAGCCGGGCCAGTTCCAGATGCGGAGCGGTGGTGGGGCGTTCGTGCCGCCCACCGACCCGATCGCCAACGAACGGTTCGTGGTGGCCGCGGATCTGGACGGGAAGCGGGACAACGCCCGCATTCGCATCGGCGCCGCGCTGGACACCGCCGACCTGATGAGCGCGCTCGCCGACCAGATCGAGCGTCGCGAGGCGCTGGTGTGGGACAAGGGCCGCGACGACCTGGTTCAGCGGGTCGAGATGCGGCTCGGCGGGATGCTGCTGGAGGAGACGGTGCGGTCGGCCCCACCGGGCGCGGACACCGTGGCCGCCCTCGTGGAACGTGTCCGTTCGACACGGCTGGCGGCGCTGGGGTGGAGCGAACGTGCCGCCGCCTTGAAGGCGCGTGTCGCTTTTCTCCGACTGGAGCCCGGGTCGGAAGCCGCCGAGGCCTGGCCGGACTGGAGCGACGCCGCCCTGCTGCGCACGCTGGACGACTGGTTGGCGCCGTACCTCGTCGGCTGCACAGGCCGGGCCGACCTCGAACGGCTGGACACGGAGATGCTGCTGTCGGCGCAACTGGACTGGGATGCATCGGTTCGCCTCGCGGACCTGGCGCCAGCCACGCTCACGACAGCGTCTGGGCGCAGCGTGCCGATCGACTACTCGCGGGCGATGCCGACAGTGAGGGTGCGGGTGCAGGACCTGTTCGGCACGAAGGTCCACCCGACGGTCGCCGGCGGCCAGGTGCCGCTGGCGTTGGAGTTGCTCTCCCCCGCCGACCGCCCCGTGCAGATCACGCGGGACCTGCCCGGCTTCTGGGCCGGCTCGTGGGCCGACGTCCGCAAGGACATGGCCGGCCGCTACCCCAAGCACCAGTGGCCCCAGGACCCCGCCAACGCCGACCCCAAACGCCTCAAGTAGCCGAGCCCGTCCCTCGGACCCCCACCGCCCCACCCTCCGGGACTTGTCGCACGCCGACCACCAACCCTGGTGGCAGGGCTGCGACAGGTCCGCCCCTTCCCCC
>JBPOIX010000335.1:0-19945 GCA_052034175.1 Actinomycetota bacterium | reverse complement strand
GGGTGTGTGCACTCCGTTGCAGCGACTCACTCGGAACACGGCCGACTCACTCGGAACACGGCCGACTCACTCGGAATACCGCCGACTCACTCGGGCACGCGTGCGGGATCCAGTCCTGAAGGTAGATTTCGGCGATGGCCGAGGTGGCGGTGCGGGGAACGAGCAGGCGCGCGGCGGAGTGGGCCACCCGCTACCTGGCCGCCGGTCATGATGTGTGGGTGGACGGCCAGGCGGTCGCGACCACCGTCGCCGCCTTGTGGCCCGAGGCCGACCGCCTCGGCCTCTTCCCCGGTGCTGGGCTCGCCCGCCTCCAGGTCGGTGCGCCCGCTGCGCCGCAGGTCGTGCACGTCATCGACGGCCCGGCACCTCAGGGCTGGGCGGGCGGCGCGCTCCACATCTCCGATGCCGTGGCGCGCGGGTGCTCCCCCATCCACCTCCTCCCGCTGGTCGAGGTCAGCGGGCCCGACGCCGCCGCGCTCACTGCGCTCTACCGCTCCATGGGGATGACCCCCGTCGCCGCGGATGCACCGGCAGCCGAACGTCACGCGCTGGGCCCGGCCCTCGTGGACCTCGTCGGCAACGACGCCGACGCGCTGATCGCGGTGATGCGCGCCCTGCGCCCAAGTGGCATCGGGGCGGGCGAAGCTGTCGCCCGCCTCGAGACCCTTCGGCTGGCCGCCGGCGCCACTCGGCCGTGGCAGCCCGGCGACCCCCCGGCGGCGCCGCTCCGCCTCTACCGCACCCCGGTCGAGCCGGAGTGGGTGGACTACAACGGCCACATGACCGAGTCGGCGTACCTCACCGCCGCCGGCTGGGCCAGCGATGCCTTGTTCCGCTACATCGGCGACGACGAGGCCTACCGCGCCGCCGGCCACAGCTTCTACACCGTCGAGACGCACATCCACTATGTGCGCGAGGTCGCCGTTCACGAGCCGATCGAGTTCACCACCCATGTCCTCGGCGTGGACGCCAAGCGAGTGCACCTCGTGCACGAGATGTACCACGGCGCCGACCACGGCCTGCTCTGCACCGTCGAGCAGATGCTGCTCCACGTGGACATGCAGGCCGGAAGGTCGGCAGCCATCCTGCCGCACGTGGCCGCGGCCCTCCAGGCCATCGCCCATGCCCACGCCGCCCTGCCGGTGCCACCTCAGGTCGGCAGCGTCATGCGCCTCCCCCCTCCCAAGCCCTGACACCAGGAGATCCCCCGATGCACTTCCAGCTCACCGACGAGCAGCAGATGATCGTCGACACCGTGCGTTCCTTCACCGAGAAGGAACTGGTGCCGCATGAGGACACCGTGGAGCAGTTGGGCACTGTGCCCCCGGAACTGGTGGCACAGATCAAGCGCCGCAGCATCGAGGCCGGGTTGTACGCGGCCAACATGCCCGCGGAGCTCGGCGGCGGCGGCCTGGACAGCTTCGGCACCACGCTGGTCGATCGCGAGTTCGGTGCCACCAGCTACGCGCTGCAGTACATCGTGGCCAGGCCCTCGAACATCCTGCGTGCGTGCCAGGGGCAGCAGATCGAGGAGTTCCTCCTGCCGACCATCCGCGGCGAGCGCGTGGACTGCATGGCCATGAGCGAGCCTGATGCGGGGAGCGACGTGCGCGGCATGAAGTGCAGCGCCGTGCGCGACGGCGACGACTATGTGATCAACGGCACGAAGCACTTCATCAGCCATGCCGACCTCGCCGACTATGTGATCCTCTTCGCGGCCAGCGGCGAGGAGATGACCTCACGCGGCCCCAAGAAGCGGATCACCGGCTTCCTCGTGGACTTCGACACACCCGGCTGCGAACTGGTGAACGGCTACCACTGCGTGAGCAACCGCGGCTACCACAACCTGATCATCAACTTCGACGACTGCCGGGTGCCGGTGCGCAACATCCTCGGCGAGGAGCACCGCGGCTTCGATGCCGCCAACGAGTGGCTCGGCAGCACGCGCCTGCAGGTGGCTGCGGTCTGTGTCGGCCGGGCCCGCCGCGCCCTGCAGATCGCCACCGAGTACGCCGCCACCCGCCAGCAGTTCGGCCAGCAGATCGGCAAGTTCCAGGGGGTGTCGTTCAAGCTCGCCGACATGCGCACCCAACTGGAGGCCGCCGAGCTGCTGACCCTGCGTGCCGCCTGGCTGGACACGAAAGGCCAGGCCACCGATGAGGACATGGCGATGGCGAAGGTGTTCTCCAGCGAGATGTGCCAGATGGTCACCGACGAGGCCATCCAGATCCTCGGTGGCATGGGTCTGATGAACGAGCTGCCGCTGGAGCGGATGTGGCGCGACACCCGAGTCGACCGCATCTGGGACGGCACCAGCGAGATCCAGCGGCACATCATCAGCCGCTCCATGCTCCGCCCCTACGGCGCCTGACCCATGCCCGCACTCCAGCGCCTGCTCGCACCGCGTTCCATCGCCGTCGTCGGTGGTGCGCCCGCGGCGCGGGTTGTCGAGCAGTGCCGCAAGCTCGGGTTCCCCGGCCCGATCTGGCCGATCCACCCCACCCGCGCCGAGCTCGGTGGGGTGCCGTGCCTGCCTTCACTCGACGCCCTCCCGGAGGTACCCGACGCCGTGTTCCTCGGGGTGAATCGTCACGCCACGGTGGCTGCGGTGCGAACGCTGAGCGGGATGGGCACCGGTGGGGCCGTCTGCTACGGCTCCGGGTTCGCCGAAGCGGGCGAGGCGGACCTCCAGGCAGAGCTGCTGGAGGCAGCTGGCGGGATGCCGTTCTTCGGCCCGAACTGCTACGGCTTCGTCAACACCTTCGACCGGGTGGCGCTGTGGCCGGACGAACACGGCTGCGGCAGGCATGAGCGCGGCGTGGCCATCGTGTCGCAGAGCGGCAATGTGGCGGTCAACCTCACCTTCCAACAGCGCGGCCTGCGGCTCGGGATGATGGTCACGGTCGGCAATCAGGCCAGCCTCGGCTCGGAGGACGCCGTGGCCGCCCTCCTCGACGACCCTCGGGTCACGGCCATCGGGCTGTTCGTGGAAGCAGTCCGCGACGCCCAACTCTTCGCAGCAGTGGCAGAGCGAGCGGCGGCCCGGGGCGTGCCGCTGGTGGCGTTGCAGACCGGCAGGTCGGCCGCCGGCGCCGCCATCGCCACCTCGCACACCGGCTCCATGGCCGGCCGCGCCGCCGCCTACGACGCCCTCTTTGCCCGCTACGGCGTCTCCACGGTGCGCACCCCCGCCGAGCTGCTGGAGACGCTGAAGCTGCTGGACAACGGCGGCCGGTTGAACGGCCCGCGGATCGTCAGCCTGAGCTGCTCGGGCGGCGAGGCGTCACTGGTGGCGGACCGCGCCGAGGGCACCGGCCTCGACTTCGCCCCCTTCCCGACGACACAGCACGACGCGATCGAGGCCACCCTCACGGAGCTCGTCACGGTGAGCAACCCGTTCGACTACCACACGTTCATGTGGGGCGATCGGGGGGCCATGGGGCGCACGTTCACCGCCGTGCTGGACGGCCCGCAGGACGCGACGATGCTCGTGCTGGACGCGCCGCCGTCGCCGGAGAACGACCCTGCTTCGTGGTACGTCGCCGCGGACGCGCTCGCCGACGCGGCGGAGGCCACCGGCCGGCGAGCCGTCGTCGTGGCCACCATGGCCGAGTGCATCAACGAGCCGTTCCGCGCCCATCTCTCCGCCCGCGGCCTCACCCCCCTCCTCGGCCTGGCCGAAGGGCTCACTGCGCTGGCCGTCGCGGCTGGCCAGGTGCCGGCCCGGCCGACGCGGCACTCCTCCGTCGCTGCACCGGGTAGCACTCGCCTGCTCGACGAGGCCGCGGCGAAAGCCCGCCTTCGCACCCTCGGCGTGGCCGTGCCGGCGGGTGAGGTGGCCACGGCCGGCGGTGTGCCCGCGGCCGCCGATCGCGTCGGCTACCCGGTGACGCTGAAAGCACTTGGCCTGGCGCACAAGAGCGAAGCGGGCGCGGTGAAGGTCGGGCTCGCCGACCTCGGCGCGCTGCAAGCCGCGCTCGGAGCGATGCCCGCCGCAGCCGCCTACCTGGTGGAACGCACGGTCACCGACGTCGTGGCGGAAGTGCTGGTCACCGTGCGACGCGACGCCCCGATCGGGTGGCTGGTCACCGTCGGTCATGGCGGGGTCACCACGGAGCTCTGGAGCGACGTCGCCCACCTGCTGGCGCCGGTCACGCGCGCCGATGTAATCGGCGCGCTGGGCCGCCTCCGCAGCGCGCCCCTGCTGCGCGGCTTCCGCGGTCGCCCACCCGCTGATATGGATGCGCTGGCGGACCTGGTGGTACGCCTCACCGACGCGGTGGTCGGCGGCGATGTCGCCGAGGTCGAACTCAACCCCGTGCTCGTCGGCCAGGTCGGAGCCACCGCCGTCGACGCACTGATGATCGTGGAGGTCCCGTCATGAGCGGTTTCACCGTCGCCGTGGAAGGCGGCATTGCCGTCGTCACGATCGATCGGCCCAAGGCCAACGCCATCGATTCCGCCACGAGCAGGGAGCTGGGCGAGGCCTTCCTCTCGTTCGAACACGACCCCTCTGTGAGGGTGGCAATCGTCACCGGCGCGGGCGAACGCTTCTTCTGTGCGGGCTGGGACCTCGGTGCCGCCGCGGACGGCGAGAGCTTCGATGCGGACAACGGCGTCGGTGGCTTCGGCGGCTTTCCCGACCTTCCGGGCCGCACGACCCCCGTGATCGCCGCAGTGAACGGGATGGCCGTGGGCGGAGGGTTCGAGATCGTGATGGCCGCAGACCTCATCGTCGCCGCCGAGCACGCCCAGTTCTTCCTCCCCGAGGCGCACATCGGCGTGCTTCCGGATGCGGGAAGTGTGCGTCTCCCCCGGCTCATCCCACCTCACCTCGCCCGGGAAGTGCTGCTCGCCGGGCGACGCCTCGGTGCCTCGGAGGCGGCCGCCTTGGGCCTCGTCAACCAGGTCGTGCCCGCCAAGGAGCTGATGGATGCCGCCACTGCGCTGGCCACTCGAGTGTGTGGCGCCGCTCCGTTGAGCGTGGCCGCCATCCTGGACATCGAGCGGCGAACCGCGAACATGGCGCCGAGCGAGGCGGTGCGGGCGATGCGCGACTTCCCCTCCTACCGCGCCGCCATCGACTCGGAGGACGCGGCGGAGGGAACGGCTGCGTTCACCGACAAGCGCCCCCCGCTCTGGAAGGGCCGCTGAGGGACGCGCGCGGGTGGGCACGGCGGATTCGGGCCCACCGCGAAGCGCGGACTCAAGCCCCTGACGCGGCATGCTGTTGGCGACGGATGCTGCAGCCGAGATGGAGGACACGAGATGACTGCACCAGCTTGGTACCCGGACCCCACCGGACGGTACGAGATGCGTTGGTGGGACGGCGGTCATTGGACGGCGGACGTCATCCAGCACGGGCAGCAGTCGGTGGACCCGTGGCCGGTGGAGACCGCCGGAGTGGCGGCCACGCATCCCGCCGACCCCGGGCCGCCCTCGGCGGTGCCCGAGCCGCCCGCGATGCCGCCGACGGTCGTGTCACCCACCGTGCCGACGCCCACGACCCAGTTCCCGACAGTGCCGGCAGCCGCGCCCACACCGGCATGGGGTACCCCGCACACCGATGCCCCGTTGCCCACCGCGCCTCCGCCGATGAGCCACCCGATCGCTCCCGCTGCGCCGCCGGCCGCCCGCTCGAACCGCACCCCGCTGCTGGTAGGCGGCGGCATTGCCGCAGCTGCCGCCCTCGCCGTTGCCGGCTTCCTCGTGCTCGGTGGGGACGACGACAAGGCGGTCACGCCCGCCACGTCCACCACCGTCGCGGCGACGAGCACGCTCGCCACCAGCACCACAGTGGCCGGAACATCCACCTCGGCGGCGACGACGACCACCGCGACGGAAACCACCCCCGCGCCCAGCACCACACCCGTCGATGACCCGTTCGAGTTGCTGTTCTCGGCGATGCCCGCAGCCGGAGAGGTTCCCGACTCGTGGGTGGCCTTCGACGAGTCGGTCGCGGCCGAGCCGAGCGATGACGACGGCTATTGCGGTGGCCCGAACTGGGCTGCGCAGGCGATCGCCAGCGGTGCAGAGGCGGGCATCCACGGCCCGAACTGGGACATCGAGGCAGGTGGGTGGTTCGGTGTCAGCGCGTTCACCTTCCCCACGGCCGACGCGGCCTCAGCCTTCGTCACCAACATCGACCTGCAGGCCAACGGCTGCATGACCGACCCGGTGACCTACACGACTCCCGAGTCGGAGATGGACCTCTTCATCGACGGCAACGGCGACGACGCCGTCTGGAACGTGGCCGACAACAACGGCTCGTTCCCTGGCACCGTGCCGTACGCCGACGAGATGACGCTCGTGATCTACGAGCAGTTCATCTCCACCAATGTCGACTCGACCGACTACTCCGTCACCCGCACCGAACTGCAGCGCTTCGAGCGGCACGGCCGCACCGTGCTGGCGTTCTGGCTGTGGGGCGAGCACAGCGGTGTCGGCTTCTCCGACGCCGCGGACTGGGAGTACGAGCCCACGGAGGCGGACCTCGATGCCGCCGCGGCGACGATCCGCCCCCTGGTTGTGGAGCGCCTCAGCCTTTCCGGGCTGGTGTAGACCTCGCCGTCCGGCTCAGGCCAGCAGGTACTCGGCCGCGTCCAGGTCCTTCGTGCGCTGCCAGTACTCCAGCAGGGTGAACGGCCAGTTCTGGGCCACCCGGCCCACGTCGTTCTTGTACCAGCTGTTCACGGAGCTCCAGCCCCACGCCATGGCCTGGTTCTCCGCATCGCACCGCTCGTTGAACTCGTCGTGCACGTCGGCGCGTACCTCGATGCTGGCCTTCCCGCTGCGGGCCATCGCCTCCAGCAGGTTGAGCACATAGCGCACCCCGCACTCGCTGAAGTAGATGATGCTGCCGTTGATCACGATGTTCGTGTTCGGGCCGTAGAGCATGAAGAAGTTCGGGAAGCGCGGCACCGCGACGCCGAGGTAGGCCCGGGCATCGCCGCCCCACTGCTCGTGCAGGTCCGCCCCGTCGCGGCCCACCACCTGCATCGGGGTGAGGAACTTGGATGCCTCGTAGCCGGTGCCGTAGAGCAACACGTCGCACTCGTGCACCGTGCCGTCGGCCATCTCGATGCCGGTGGGTGTGATGCGGGCGATGCCGCCGGTCTCCAGCGTGACATTGGGCCGCTTCAGCGTGCGCGCCCACACCCCGTTGTCCCGCACCATCCGCTTGGCGGCGGGCGGGTACTTCGGGGTCACCTTGTCCAACAGGTCGGGGCGACCCTCGAACTCGGCCTTGTAGTACTCCAGCAGGGTGAGCCTGGTGAACTCGCTCAGCTCGTTGACGCTCGACCCGTCGCTCTGCCACTCCGGGTTGACGCGCACCAGATCGATCACCCCGTCGCCCATGCGCCAGAAGATGCTGAAACGGTTGAACTCGCTGTACCCGGGTACGTGCCCGTACAGCCAGGTGAGCCCGGGCGCGACGGCGTCGTGATACTCGGGCGTGGGCGCCAACCACGGTGGGGTGCGCTGGGTGACGACCAGCGATGCCGCCTGCTCGGCCACGTGCGGGAGGAACTGCAATGCGCTCGCGCCAGTGCCGATGCACACCACTCGCTTGCCGCGTAGGTCGACGTCGTGGCGCCAGGTGGCGGAGTGGAACGCCACCCCGGCGAACGAACCGAAGCCGTCGATCTCGGTGGGATACTTCGGCCGGTTGAGCTGGCCCACGGCGCTGACCACCGCCGACGCCGTGACCGAGCGCTCGCTGCCACCGGCGTCCGTGTAGCGCACCGTCCACCTCTTGGCCACGTCGTCCCAGGTGGCCCCCGCCACCGAGCAGCCGAACTGCACATGGCGGCGCACGTCGAACGCGTCGGCGCAGGCGGCGAAGTACTGCCGCAAGGTCTCCTGCGAGCTGTAGTAGCCCGGCCAGTCGTGCCGCTGGGCGAACGAGTAGCTGTAGTTGTGGTTCGGGTTGTCCACCCGGCAGCCCGGGTAGGCGGCTTCCAGCCAGGTGCCGCCGACATCGGCGTTCTTGTCCAGGATGGTGAACGGCACGCCCGCCTGCTGCAGGCGGTGCCCGGCGAGGATGCCGCTCATGCCCGCGCCGATGATCACGACGTCCAGGTCGCGGCCCGGCGCCACGTTGTCCAGCCGCCACTGGGGCGCGCGACGGTCCTCGCCCTTGTACGCCAACTCCTCCTCCAGCAGGGGCAGGTAGGCGGCCATCCCCTCGCCGCCCACCGTCCACTCCATCATCGCCAGGAGGCCGTCGTCGCTCGGCACCGTCGCCGGCACACAGCCTCCGTCCCGGTAGCGCCGCAGGGCGTCCAGCGCGAGGGCGCGGATCTGCGCCTGCTGGTCGTCGGTGTAGCCGTTGAACGGCATCGACACGAGCAGCGGGTCGGGGCGAAGCTCCAGCCGTAGCAACGAGCGGTCGCCGGTGAGGTAGGCCAGCGCCGGCAGCAGCGGCGCGAGCTCGGCTTCGGCGAGGATGGCCGCAAGCTGTTCGTCGGTCTCGGTGATCGGCTCCACCCCCTGCACGAAGGGGCTGGGTGAGGTGGCGGCGCTGGCCGGCATCAGTCCTCCTTCACGCCCTTGGGCGCGCGCTGCCCCATGAAGCCGAACATGTACCCGCCCACGCGGCGCATCTGGATCTCCTCCGCGCCTTCCGTGATGCGGTAGCGACGGTGATGCCGGTAGATGTGCTCGAACGGCTTGTGGCGGCTGTAGCCCATGCCACCGTGCACCTGCATCGCCCGGTCGGCTGCCTCGCAGCACAGCCGGTTGGCCCAGTAGTTGCACATGCTGACCTTGTCGCTCTGGCTGAACGCACCGTCGCGGTCCATGTGCCAGGCGGTCTTGTGGATGAGGGCGCGCAGCATCTCGCACTGGGTCTGCAGCTCCACCAGCGGGAACTGGATGCCCTGGTTGGTGGCGAGGGGCTTGCCGAACGGCTTGCGCTCCTTGGCGTACTTGACGGCCTCGTCGATGCAGAACTGGGCGGCGCCGAGCGACGACGCCGCCTGGCGGATGCGGTTCTCGTTGAAGAAATGCTGCACCACCTGCAGGCCGCGGCCCTCACCACCGAAGATGGCCCCGTGCGGGACTCGCACGTCCGTGAGGCGGACGTGAGCGTGGTCGCTGGGCATGTTGAACGTCCAGAGGTACTCGAGGACCTCGAAGCCCGGCGCCTTGCTCGGCACGAGGAAGGCGGTGATGCCGTCGCCGTCGCCCGCCTTGCCGCTGGTGCGGGCCATGATCATGTCGTACTGAGCCTTGTGGATGCCCGTGTTCCACGTCTTCTCGCCGTTGATGATCCACTCGTCGCCGTCGCGCACGGCGGTGGTCTCCATGTGCGTCGCGTCGCTGCCGTGGTTCGGCTCGGTGATGCCGAAGGCGAAACCGCGCCGACCCTCAGCGAGGTCGTCGATCCACTCCGCCTTCTGCTCGTCGGTGCCGTACTGCAGCATCAGCAGCAGGCCGACGTTGTTGCCCACGATCGAGTGCTCGTTCTGCAAGTCGTTGTGCAGGCCCAGCCCCTTGCGGGCCAGGTGCTCGCGGATCACGGCCATGCCGAGGTTGTTGCCGTTGCGCCCACCGAACTCCTTGGGGAAGGGGTAGCGGTAGAAGCCGGCCTGATCGGCGAGCCGCTTCACCTTGTAGAGCAGTTGCTCCCACTCCTCGTCGGGCAGGCCCTGGTCCTCCCAGTTGGTGCGCTCGTACTCGCGGCGGTGGTCGAAGAAGCGCATGTTGTCGTCCTGCGCCTCCAGCGGCTTGATGACACGCTCGATGAAGTCGTCCAGTTCGGCGAGAAGATCGGTGAGGTCCTGCGGCAGATCGAAGTCCATGCCGGGAAGTGTTCCGCGTGACGGGTGTCACCGACGAGCCGAAGGGCACTGACGGCGGCCTGCGCGAGGTGACACAATCAGGCCATGACGGACACCTTCACCCGCATGGACGCCTCCACCGCCGAGCAGTGGGCAGTGATCGGGCAGGAGACTGCCGCCAACCAGGGCCGCGTCGCCGACCGCATCCTGATGCTGCTGCGCTCGCTGGCCGACATCACGGACGGCTTCTCCTGCGACCAGCTCACCCACTGCTTGCAGACCGCCACGCTGGCCGAGCGCGCCGGCGCCGACGCCGAGGTCGTGGTCGCCTCGCTGTGCCACGACGTCGGCAAGGCCGTGAGCGTGCCGAACCACGGCCCGATCGCCGCCGAGATGCTCAAGCCGTACGTGCGCCCCGACGTGTACCGCACGCTGTACCACCACCAGGACTTCCAGGGCCGGCACTACTACCAACACTTCGGCATGCCCACCGACCTGCGCGAGCAGTACCGCGACGAGCCGTGGTTCGCCCTGTGCGAGCAGTTCACGGACGACTGGGATCAGGTGGCATTCGACCCCGCCGGCCCCACGGAGCCACTCGAGCACTTCGAGCCGATGGTGCGTGAGGTGTTCGCCAAGCCGCGGTACCGGTGATGAACGGCCGCGCGGTGTCGCCGTCTGCGCTCGTGGCGCTGGGCGCCGCGGGCACCGTGACGGGCAGCAAGTTCCTCCTCGAACACGGCACGACGCGTGTGCTGTTCGACTGCGGGCTCTATCAGGGCCTCAAGGAGTTGCGCGAACGCAATTGGGCCGAGTTCCCGCTCGACCCCTCCACGCTCGACGCAGTGGTGATCAGCCACGGCCACCTCGACCACTGCGGCTACCTGCCGCGGCTGGTGAAGGGCGGGTTCCGCGGCCCGGTGTTCGTCACCTACGACACCGGGCGCCTCATGAGCGTGGTCCTTCCGGACAGCGCCCGCCTGCTGGAGGAGGAAGCCAAGTACGCCAACCGCGCCGGCTACTCCAAGCACTCCCCCGCCCTCGCCCTCTACACCGAGGACGACGCGTGGGCGGCGCTGGACCTGTTGGAGCCGCAGTCGTTCGAGCAGCCCTTCACCGCAGCATCCGGGGTGACGGTCGAGTTCCGCCCGGCCGGGCACATCCTCGGGTCGGCCTCGATGCGCGTGTCGCTCGACGGTGGCCCGGTCGTCGTGTTCAGCGGCGACCTCGGGCGCCCTTCACACCCGCTGCTGGTGCCACCTCAACCCGCCGGCTACGCGGACTACCTGCTGGTGGAGAGCACGTACGGCGACCGCGAACATGTCGACGGCGACACCGTCGACCACCTGGCCGACCTCATCAACCGCACCGTCGACAGGGGCGGGGTGGTGGTGATCCCGGCCTTCGCCGTGGACCGCACCGAGGTGCTGCTCTACCATCTGCGCCAGCTCGCCGATGCCGGTCGCCTGCCCAGGGTGCCGATCTTCGTCGACAGCCCGATGGCGCTCGCCGCACTGCAGATCTATCGCGAAGCGTTCGAGAAGGGCGCTGGCGACGTGCGGCCGGAACTGCACGATGCGGGCGAACTGTTCGACCTGCCGGGCCTGGAGGCCGTTGCCGATGCCGAAGGCTCCAAGGCCGTCAGCCGGCGACACGGCTCCGCGGTGATCATCGCCGGTGCCGGCATGGCCTCGGGTGGCCGTGTGGTGCACCACCTGAAGCGCTTCCTCCCCGACCCGGCGAACAGTGTGGCGCTCGTGGGCTTCCAGGCCGCGGGCACCCGCGGGCGTCGCCTGCTGGAGGGTGTGACGAGCCTGAAGATCCATGGCGAGTACGTGCGCGTGCGCGCCGAGATCTGCGACCTCACGGGCTTCAGCGTGCACGCCGACGCGGGGGAGCTGTTGGACTGGGTGGGCACGTGCACCGGCGACCCCACGGTGTTCGTGGTCCACGGCGAACCCGACGCCGCTGCTGCGCTGCGCACCAACATCGAGGCGCGCTTCGACCTCACGGCCGTAGTGCCCGCCTACGGCGAACGCTTGCTCCTGCTGCCTCGCTGACGGCGTGGGGCCGCCGCGAACCGCTCGGCGCTGGCGTGCTCGAGTGCCATGCGGCGAATGGCAGCCAGACCGACTTCGAACACGACGGTGCCTTCCACCATGAACCCGGTGAGCGTTGCCCGAGGGAAGCCGTCGGGAAGCTGCCCCACCTCGTGCGTGGCAAGGTCCAGCAAGGCCGGCACGACAGCGTCCCACCCCTCGGTGGAGATGCACTCCCCCGGCGGAACCTGGAGGAAATCCGACGCCGTGACCAGCACATCGGCCAGCATGCGCCGCACCTCGGCATCCGGCCGCACCCTCATCGAATGGCGGGCCACGAAGCGATCGACCTCGGCGCGGGCGGCCGCAGAGCGGGGCCCGCCGCGCTCGGCGGCGGGCACCATTGCATCCTGGGCCACGCCGAACATGTCGTGCGTGCTCAGGGAATCGTCCTCGGCAGCGGCCACCACTCGCTGCGCGTCGGCGATCGACAGGTGCCCCATCTGCAGCAGCGCACGCACCAGACGGACGCGCTGCACATGGGTGTCGTCGTACTCGGCCTGGTTCACCGCCGTGGCCGCGCCGCTGTGCAACAGCCCTTCGCGGAGGTAGTACTTCAGCGTGGCCACCGGCACTCCCGTGGTAGCCGACAGGGCAGCGATGCGCATGCGTCACACCGTAGCCGGTTGACTTCGCAGATGGATAGTTCTACTCTCCGTTATGGCGAGTGCCGCTATCCATTCGAGAGGAACCATCCCATGGCCAAGGTCCACCCCGGCAGGTACACCGCCGAGATCGAGGGCGACTTCGTCGTCTTCCACATCGGTATGCGGTTCAACAAGCTGTGGAAGGTGCACAAGTGGGCGCCGGTGTTCTCGGCGATGCCGAAGATGATCGCGCACCTGATGAAGAACCCCGAGAAGGGGCTGCTGGGTGCCCGCACGATGTGGGCCGGCCGCAACCTGATGGTGGTGCAGTACTGGCGCTCGTTCGACCATCTCGAAGCGTTCGCCCGCAACACCGACGACCCGCACCTGGAGCCGTGGCGGAAGTTCAACCAGAGGGTCGGCAAGAGCGGCGACGTCGGCATCTACCACGAGACGTTCAAGGTCGCCGCCGGCGAGTACGAGTGCATCTACGCCAACATGCCCGAGTACGGCCTGGCCAAGGCCGGCGCCCACCAGACCGTGGCCGCCCATCGCGAGGCTGCGCGCCAGCGCATCACCGAGGGCGCCGCCTCCCCCGCCTGAACTCGCCGGCGACCGACGTGGCCCCGGCGTCAACGCACGCGCAGCGTCCAGGCCGCAGCGGTGGCTGCCCCGGGCAGTTCGACGGTGTCGCCGCGGCGCACGACCTCGCCCGCGCCCAGGAGAGCGACCGACCCCTCCGGCAAGCCGGGGATCGTCACCGGCCCGCCCGCAGGCCCGCCGAACACGATTGCGTACGTCGCACCGTCTGAGCCGCGGGTGAGCCGAACACGCCGGCCGTCGTCGGTCGCGAGCGACGACGTGGCGTGCGGGCGCGACCCGTGGATGGCGGCGCCATTCACCCGCAGCCAGGCACCGATCGCCTCCAAGCGCTCGCGTTGCGCTACAGGAATGTCGCCGTTCGGCAGCGGGCCGACGTTGAGCAGCAGGTTGCCGCCGTCGGCCACCGTGTCCACGAGGAGGTGGATCAGCGCATCGGCGCTCAGATAGGTGGCCTCGCTCTCCATCCGGTTGTAGCCGAAGCTCGTGCCGATGCCCCGGCAGACCTCGAACTTCTTCGCCGCGTTCGTCCGCTCCAGCGTGTACTCCGGAGTGATGAAATCGGCGTGCGCCTGGCCCGTCGCCACGCCGAGCGGGTCGAAGCGGTCGTTCACCACACCGTCCGGGTTGATGTTGTAGTAGTCCGCCATCAGCGGCGCCGCGCCCGCGCCGAAGCCCGGGTAGCCGACGTCGTTCCACAGCACGTCGGGCCGGTAGCGCTCGATGAGCTCGCGATAGTGGGCGTCGGCGTACTCGCGGTACACGTCGCTCTGCGGGATGGCCCCGAACACGGTGGCCCAGCTGTGGAAGCCCAGCCCCTGGAACGTGATGTCCAGCCCACCGCAGTAGTAGATCCCTGCCCGCATGCCCTTCGCCCGCACCGCGGCCATGGCCTCCCCCACCAGGTCGCGCGGCGAGGTGTAGGCCTCGCCCTTGAACGGGTTGGGTGTGGCGGACGGCCACAGCAGCGCGCCGTCGAGGTGCTTCGTGCCCATCACGCAGTAGGTGGCACCCGCGGCGGCGAACAGGTCTGCCCAGTCCTCCGGGTGCCACTCCTGTGCGGCGACGAAGAACTCGGTGACGAATTCGTCGTACGGCTTGTCGCCGTAGGTCTCCTGGTGGTGGCGGTGTACGGAGGAGCCTTCGATCGCCAGCGAGTTGACGTACCACTCCGAGTACGGCGATTCACTGAAGGCGATGAACTCACCCTGCTCGCGGGCAAGCGTGAACGGGTCGGGGTTCAGCGGGGCGAAGGCCGGCACCGACGACGGGTACCAGTGCACGAAGATGCCGAACTTGGCGTCGTCGAACCAGGTGGGCAACGGCCGCTCGCGCAAGGACTCGTACGTCCCCTTGTACTCCTGCATCGCGCCGACAGTACCCGGCTGCCCGGGCGCTCAGGCAGTGATGCGTCAGGCGAGCGAGGCGGGCTCGGCGAGGAGCTGCACGACGGTGCGGCAGTACTCCGCGGCGGGCACGCCGTCGAACACTCGATGGTCCCAGGTGAGGCTGAGCGTGAGGCGCTTGGTGGTGCGCACCTGGCCGTCCACCAGCACGAGGTCGTCGCGCAGGCGGCCGACGCCGAGGATGCCGGCGTTCGGCGGGTTGATCACAGGGGTGAACATGTCCACGCCGAAGGCGCCGAGCGCGGACACGCTGAAGGTGCCACCCTCGAGGTCCTTCGGGCCGAGCGCACCGTTGCGCGCTGCGGCGGCAAGACGGGTGGTCTCTGCCGCCAGGTCCGCGAGCTCGCGGTGGGCGGCGTCGCGGATGACCGGCACGAGCAAGCCGCCGTCGACGGCCACGGCCAGGCCCATGTGCACCTCCGGCAGCAGGGCGATTCCGTCCTCGGTGATCTGCGCGTTGACGCCCGGGTGGCGCAGCAGCGCACGAGCTGCCGCAGCCACCACGTAGTCGGTGATCGACGGCACCTGGCCGGCACCGGCGGCCTTGCGCTCGGCACGGTCGGCGAGCACGGCATCCATGTCCGCGTCCATGGCCAGGGTCAGTTGGGCCATCTCCCGCAACGACTGGGTCATCCGCTTGGCGATCGTGCCCCGCATGCCGGAGAGGCGGATGGTGGAGGTCGGCTCCTGCAGCAGCGGCATCAGCGGCGCCGCTGCCGGTGCGGCCGCGGAGGCTGCAGGGACCGGGGCGGTCGGCGCCGCTGGCGCGAGCTGCTGCAGCCGCTGGCGCACGTAGAGAGCCACGCCGTCGCGGGTGATCCGCTGCTCCAGCGGGTCCACGGGCACCTGGGTGAGGTCTACCCCCAGCAGGTCGGCCAGGCTGCGCGCCGCAACGGTGGCCACCGCGTGGGCGTTCTCCGGGTTCCCGATGAACACCAGCGGGCCGGCGTACGCGGCCGCCGTACCGGCCGGCGCGGCTTCCACGTCCTCGGACACGATGCGGCCTCCGGGGCCGGTGCCGCGCACCGACGCCAAGGCCACACCGCGCTCGGCCGCGACGCGGCGGGCATTGGGCGACGCCAGCAGGCGGCCACCCTCGCCACGGGCTGCCACGGCGGCAGGGGCCGGCGCCGCGGCGGGACGGGCCGCGGCGGCCGTCGGGGCGACGCTCGCCGCCACAGAAGCAGGAGCCGACGGCGCGGCCGCCGCGGGCGGGGCCTCACCGTCGGCCAGAAGCAGGCCGATGCGCTCGCCGCACTTGTAGACGTCGCCCACCTTGCCGGTGATGTGGATGCGGCCGGCGCCGGGCGAGCCCGCTTCGGTCTCGGTCTTGTCGGTCTCGATCAGGATGATCGGCTGGTCGGCTTCGACCATGTCGCCCTCGGCGACCAGCCACTGCACGATGACGGCTTCCTCCATCGTCAGGCCGAGCTTGGGCATGGGAACGTCAGTGGCCATGGGATGCCTCCGTGGGGCGTGGGGCGGGGACGGGTTCGGGCAGGGGCGACGGCGCCGGGGCGTCGAACAGTTGGCGTTCGGCGGCGGCGCGCAGGGTGCGGGCGACGTCGATGACGTAGGGGCCGGTGCGGGACACGGTGATGACCGCGGCGGCGCCCGCTGGGAGGACTCGATCGCGTTCACCGTCGTAGGCCAAAACACACGGGCCGGCGACACGGACGCTGCCGCCGTCGGGCAACACGTCGATCGACTCGATCGGCAGCACGTCGAACGAGCCGGGGATGATGGGCACGCGCACATAGCGGTGGGTGCCACCGAGGCGCACCACCACTCCCCCGTCCTCGTCGGCGGCGATCGGGCGGGTGCGGCCGGCGATGGCCGAGAGCCCGGTGCTGGCCGGCACGGCAAGCGCCGCCACGACCATGCGGATCAGGCCGGGCTTCACCACGGCGCGGGCGCCGGTGCCGTGATCGTCGATGACGCCGACATCGACGAGGGCGATGTCCTGCAGCGGATCGCCGGACGGCATCGTGATGTCCACCGTGAGCAGTTTCGCCCGCGGTGCGACGGCGCCGAGGGCGAGCGCGCCACACGCCACCAGCCCGGCGGCGGTGCCGGCGGACGACCCGTCGACGAAGCCGGGAAAGACGTTGTTCGTGCCGGTGGAGATAGGGATCATCGGAACATCGCGCCACCCCATCGTCACGTCGCGGCTCGTGCCGTCGCCGCCGAGCACGGCCACCGCGGCGCACCCGAGGTCCGCCATCTGTGTCGCCGCACGGCGTGTGTCCAGCGGCGAGCCGGTGCTCGGCCCGTCCACGAGCTCGGCACCGTCGACGCCCTTCACCGCACGCTCGGCAATCCGGCCGACATCGCGGGACACGTACACCCGGTCCGCTCCGGCATCGAGGGCGCCGATGGCCACACGGCGGACAATGCCGATCTTGGCGGTGTCGGGCGTGTGCCCGACCGGCGCGTGGAGGCGGCGGACGTCCTTGCCCGCCCAGGGGTTGACGATGATCCCGACCGAACCCAAAGGTGGCTCAGCCGTGCAGCGGACGTGCCAGCGCGTCGCGCACACCCTGGGCGATGCGGGCGGCGTCCGGTACGTACAGGTTCTCGAGGGCGGGCGTGAACGGCACCGGGGAGAACGGTGCGCCGATGCGGCCCACCGGCGCATCGAGGTAGTCGAACGCGTCCTCCTGGATCTGCGCGGCCACCTCGGCACCGAAGCCACCGAAGCGCACGGCCTCGTGGGCCACCAGCACCCGGTTCGTCTTCTTCACGCTGGCGACCACGGTGGCGGTGTCCAAGGGCGACAAGGTGCGCAGGTCGACGACCTCCACCGACACGCCTTCGCCGGCCAGTGTCTCCGCCGCGGCGAGGCTCTCGTTGTGGGTGCGACCCCACGACACGATGGTGGCATCGCTGCCCTCACGAGTGACCTTGGCCGAGCCGAGCGGCACCGTGTAGCGGCCCTCGGGCACCACGCCGCGCACGCCGAGCATGCGCTTGTGCAGCACGAACAGCACCGGGTTGTCCTCCTGGATGGAGGCTGCCATCAGGCCCTTGGCGTCGTACGGGTTCGAGGGGAAGACCACCTTGAGGCCGGGGATGTGGCAGAACAAGGCCTCCAGGCTCTGGCTGTGCTGGGCGGCGGCGGACAGGCCCGCGCCACCCGAGGTGGTGATCACCATGGGCAGCTTGGCCTCGCCGCCGAACATGTACTTCAGCTTGGCGGCCTGGTTGATGATCTGGTCCGCTGCCACCAGCGAGAAGTCCATGAACATCAGGTCGACGATCGGGCGCAAGCCGGTGACGGCCGCCCCCACGCCGAGGCCGATGATGGCTTGCTCGCTGATCGGCGTATCGACGGCCCGGCGCTCGCCGAACTCGCTCTGGATGCCGTCGAACGTGTGGAACACGCCGCCGTGCGCGCCGACGTCCTCGCCGGCGATGAACACGTTCGGGTCGGCGGCCATCTCCAGCTTGATGGCCTCGGCGAACGCCTGGCCGTAGGTGATCGTGCGGTCGCTCACTTGGCACCCCCGGCGGTGTAGACGCCGGCGAGGAGCTTGTCCGGCTCGGGGAAGGGACTGACTTCGGCGAACTCGATGGCCGCCTCGATGACGTCGCGCACCTCGGCCCAGTTGGCATCGAGCCGCTCGCGGGTGGCCACGCCGCCCTCGATGAGGCGGGCTTCGAACGAGAAGATCGGGTCGCGTTCCTTCCAGGCCAGCACCTCGGAATCCGGCCGGTACTTCACCCCAAGGGTCTGGATGCCGTGGTGGTTGTAGAAGCGGTAGGTCTTGGCCTCGACCAGGGCCGGGCCCTCGCCACGGCGGGCACGGGCCACGGCTTCCAGCGTGGCCTCGTGCACGGCCAGCACGTCCATGCCGTCGACGATGACGCCCGGCATCCCGTAGCCGGCTGCACGATCCACGACGTCGGCGATCACCATCGCCTTGTCGGTGGGCGTGTACTCGCCGTACATGTTGTGCTCGCAGATGAACACCACCGGCAGCTGCAAGGCACACGCCATGTTGGCGGCCTCGTGGAAGGCGCCGATGTTCGTGGACGCGTCGCCGAAGAACGCCACGGCCACCTGATCGGTGCCGAGGTACTTGTTGCGGAAGCCCGCGCCAACGGCGATCGGCACGCCGGCACCGACGATGCCGTTCGCGCCGAGCATGCCGAGCGACAGGTCGTTGATGTGCATCGACCCGCCCTTGCCACCGCAGTAGCCGGTGGCCTTGCCCATCAGCTCGGCCATCATCTTCGCCAGGTCGCCACCCTTGGCCACCAGGTGGCCGTGGCCGCGGTGCGTGGAAGTGATGTAGTCGTCCACCCGAAGCGCTTCGCACACACCGACGGCAACGGCCTCCTGGCCGACGTACAAGTGCAGGAAGCCGGGCATCTTGCCCGTCTCCATCAGCTTGCCGGCCGTCTCCTCGAACAGGCGGATGCGGATCATGCTCTTGTGCATGGCCAGCTGCAGCTCTGGCGTGAGCTCCATTCGACGATCCCTTCTGGACCCTGCGGTCCGGCATATGAGGCCCACCCCGGCGGGCGCCCAGGCCATCCTAGATTCTAGTGACAGTCTCAAGAAACCCCGAGCCATCTCCGCCCCCATCCTGACGGACTTGTCGCACCCTGACCACGAAGCCTGGTGGCCGGGCTGCGACACGTCCGAGATCGGGCGGCGTGGGTGCGGCCGACTTGTCGCACGCTGACCACCAACCGTGGTGGTCACGCGGCGACAAGTCCGGAGGGGGTGGGGCTACGGTCGGGCCATGAGCGACTCGAATGCGTCCACAGGCACGCCGCCAGCGGCCTCCCCCGAGCCCGTCCTGCTCGTCGACGAGCCTGCGGAGAAGGTCCGCCGGCTGACCCTCAACCGGCCGCACAAGCGCAACGCGTTGAACGACGACCTCCGCAGCGGGCTGTTCGACGAGCTGCGGCGGGCCGACCGCGACCCCGACGTGTCCGTGGTGATCATCCGTGGCGCCGGGCCGTGCTTCTCCGCCGGTTACGACCTCGGCAGTGTCAACCACGACGTGGAACGGGCGATCGCCCAGGTCGACGGCTGGTGGTCACGTCACGTGGTCAACAACTGGTTCGAGATGTGGGACATGGCCACCCCGATCATCGCCCAGGTGCACGGCTACTGCCTGGCCGGCGGCACCGAACTGGCGACCGCATGCGACCTGGTGTACGTGGCCGACGATGCTCAGATCGGTTACCCGCCCGTGCGCCTGATGAGCCCGCCCGACATGCAGTGGCAGACGTGGATGATGGGCCTCCGCCACGGCATGGAAGCCCTCCTGACCGGCGACTCGATGACCGGAGTGGAAGCCGCGCAGCGGGGGTTCGCCAATCGCAGCGTGCCGCTGCAGGACCTTGAGGCCCTGGTGCTGGAACGCGCAGAACGGGTCGCCAAGGTACCTCAGGACCTGCTGGCGCTGAACAAGAGGGCAGCGCACCGGGCAATGGAGGCGATGGGCATCCGC
>JBPOIX010000413.1:0-3843 GCA_052034175.1 Actinomycetota bacterium | reverse complement strand
ACAGCAGCGGCCGGGCCCAGCGGCCGAGGCGCATCTTGCGGCGCATGCCCAAGGAGCGCATGAACGGCGGGTGCAGGTGCCACACCATTCGTGCCCCCTTGCCGCCGACGGCTTCCGCCTGAGCCCTGGCCTCGGGGGCCAGCAGCAGGCGGGCGACCTCGTACTCGTCCTTGTAGGCCATCAGCTTGTGCAGGTTGCGAGCCACGGCCTCGGTGAGCTCGGGGTGGCCGAGCGCGGCGATGTCGTCCACCACGGCGGTGAAGCGGGCCGCGTAGCGGGCGTTCTGGTAGGCGGTGAGGTCGGCGGCCAGCCGCTCGCGCAGCGGGCGATCGTCGGCAGCCGCTGGTGTCTCCGTGGCGACGGCCGCTTCCACCTGGGCGGCGTCCGCCGCCCACCGGCGGCCCCAGCGGAACGCGGCGAGGTTCTTCTCCCCCGCCACGCCATTGAGCTCGATGGCGCGCTCCAGGTTCTCGGTCGAGACGGGCACATGCCCTGCCTGCGCGGCCACGCCGAGCATGAACACGTTCACCGTGCTGTCGTCGCCCAGGAGGGCGATGGCCAGCCGGTGCGCATCGACGCGGACGTGCTGCGCCGTTGCGCCGTCCAGCCGGGCCATCACCTCCGCCGCCGGGTATGCCTTCTCCGGGTGGACGACCATCGAGCCGGTGGGCACGGTGGCGGTGTTGGCCACCACCACGGTGCGGGCCGCGTCGACGGTTCGCAGGGTGGCATCGGCGCCACCTACCAGCTGGTCGAACGCCAGCAGCACGTCGACCGAGGCCGCCGTGGCCTTGTTCGAGGCCCGCGGCTCGTCCACGGTGAGGCGGACGTCGCTGACCACGGGACCGGCCTTCTGCGACAGGCCTGTCTGGTCCAGGCCGCGCACGTGGTAGCCCTGCAGCATCGCCGCGGTGCCGAGGATCTGGGAGACCGTCACCACGCCGGTGCCCCCGATGCCCGAGAGGCGGATCGTGCAGTCCCGCTGGGCGTCCGGTGGGTCGGGGAGCTTCTGATCGGTGGAAACAGGGACTCGCCGGTCGGGGGTGGCGGTGGCCCCCGGCCCGGCCGCCCCCGGCCCGGCCCCCCGGCCGGGTGTGACGGACATGAACGACGGGCAGTCGCCGTCCATGCAGCTGAGGTCGAAGTTGCAGCTGTGCTGGTCGATGCGGGTCTTGCGGCCGAACGCGGTGTCGTGGGGTTGCACCGACAGGCAGTTGCTCTTCTCGCCGCAATCACCGCAGCCCTCGCACACACGCTCGTTGATCACCACCTTGAACGCCGGCTTGGCGATCGTGCCACGCTTGCGGTCGCGCCGCTTCTCGGCTGCGCACCGCTGGTCGTGGATCAGGATCGTGCAGCCGGCTTCGAGCGCCAGCACCTCCTGGGCTTCGATGATCCGCTCGCGGCCCCACACCCGCACGCCCTCGGGCAGATCGCCCATGTGGTAGCGGGAGAGGTCGTCGGTGGTGACGATGATCCGCTTCGCGCCCTCGGCGAGGAGCACCTGGCAGAGCGATTTCACGGTCAACTGGCCGAAAGGGTCCTGCCCGCCGGTCATCGAGACGGCGCCGTTGTAGAGGATCTTGTAGGTGATGTTGACGCCGTTGGCGATGGCGGCGCGGATGGCGGTCATGCCGCTGTGGAACAGGGTGCCGTCGCCGAGGTTCTGCACGATGTGCTCGGTGTCCACGAACGGGGCCATGCCGAACCACTGGGCTCCCTCGTTGCCCATCGCCGTGAGGCCGATGATCGGGCCCGTGCGCTCGGGTTCCATGAACATCACCATGCTGTGGCAGCCGATGCCGCCACCGACGAGCATGCCCTCGGGCACGTTCAGAGTGGACGTGTTGTGCGGGCAGCCGGAGCAGTAGTACGGCGCGCGGGTGATGCTGAGCGGGATGCGCTGCCGGGGCGCGGGCGGCTCGGGCGTGAGGCGATCCGCCAGCCGGGTGGCCAATCGCCGCCGCAGGAGGGCGGCGATGGCGTCGGCCTCCAGCGTGCCGGTCATCGGGAAGAGGGGCTGATGGTCAGGGTCCTTGCGGCCGCTGACCGCGGGGTGTTGTGCCGCGGCGAACAAAGCGTCCTTCACGAACCACTCCAGGTTCGGTGCCTTGTCCTCGATCACGACGATCTCCGCCAGCCCGGTGGCGAAGTCCCGCACTTGCTCGGCGTCGAGCGGCATCGGCATCGACACTTTGAACATCCGGATGCCGGCAGCTTGCAAGGACGCAGCCGTGGGAAAGCCCAGCAGGCGGAGGGCTTCCACCGTCTCGCGGTAGGTGTGGCCACTGGCCACGATGCCCAGCCAGTCCTGCGGGCCGCGCACGTCCACCGAGTTCAGGCCGTTGGCCACCCCGTAGCGGCGTGCCAACTCCAGGCGGACCTCGTGGAACTCCTTCTCCAGCTGCAGCGTGTAGGGGGTGAGGATCTGGCCGCTGGGGCGGGGCACGAACAGCGTCCCGTTGACCTCCATCGTCGGCACCGTCGGGGCGAACTCGGCCGAGTGCAACTGCACCGAGCCGGTGCCGTCGGCGACGGCCTCGACGATCTTGATGCCCACCCACACGCCGCAGGCGCGCGAGAGGGCGACGGCGTGGCGGCCGAGATCGACGGCTTCCTGCACGTCGCCGGGGAAGATGATCGGCATGTTGAGGTCCACCAGGGTGGCGCCGCTGGATGACGGGATGGTGCTGCTCTTGGCGTTCGGGTCGTCGCCCACCAGCGCGATCGCCCCACCCTTGGCGGACGTGCCGGCGAAGGTGGCGTGGCGCAGTGCGTCGCTGGCCCGGTCGATGCCCGGGCCCTTGCCGTACCAGATGCCGAGGATGCCTTCGTAACGGCAGGTGTCCAGCGTGACGGCCAACTGGCTGCCCATCACCGCTGTCGCCGCCAACTCCTCGTTCATCCCTGGCTGGAACACCAGGTCGAGGCCTTCGGCGACGGCCAGCTTGGCGGCTGCGCTGACGTCGCGGTCGTACCCGGCCAGCGGGCTGCCGGGGTAGCCGGTGACGTACGCCGCGGTGCGCAGGCCGGCCCGCCGGTCGGCCCGCAGCTGCTCGTAGGGCAGCCGGGCCAAGGCTTGGCTGCCGCTGAGGAACACCCGCCCCTCGTCGAGGCGGTAGCGGTCGCTCAATGTGTAGGTCCCCAGGGCCACTGCCGCATCTTGTCACCTTCACGGGTGGGGTGTGCGCGGGCCACAATGGCGGCCGTGAAGGGCGGGACACCGGCGATCCTGATGTTGGAGGCGGCAGGCGTGCCGTTCACCGTGCACGAGTTCCACCACGACCCCGGGGAACGCAACTACGGCCAAGTGGCCGCGGAGGCGCTGGGTGTGGAGCCCGAGCGGATGTTCAAGACGTTGGTGGCCAACCTGACGGTGGAGCGCGGGGTGGAGCAGGTGGTGGGCATCGTGCCGGTGAGCGGCCAGCTGTCGTTGCGCGAGCTGGCGGTGGCGTTGGGCGGCAAGCGGGCCGAGATGTGCCCCACCGACGTGGCGCAGCGGATCACCGGCTATGTGGTGGGCGGCATCAGCCCGTTCGGCCAGAAGAAGCGCCTACGGACGGCGATCGACGAGACGTGCATCCTGTTCGACACCGTCTTCGTGAGTGGCGGCAAGCGCGGCCTGGACATCGAGATCGCGCCCGACGACCTGGTGGCCGTGCTCGCCGCCGTGACCGCCCCGATCGGCGCCGACCGCTGAGGGCGGTGTCAGCCGTTCGGTGGGCCCTCGTCCGGGGCGATGAGCGCGCGAACCTCAGCCGGCAGCGCGGCGAATGCTCGAGCGTCGCTCCTCATCGCGACGCGCCGAAGGAGGTCGGCCACGTTGGCGTCGGCGAGGTTCTC
>JBPOIX010000097.1:0-25674 GCA_052034175.1 Actinomycetota bacterium | reverse complement strand
GTGGAGACGTGGTCGAGGGGTTGTGCGGCCCTTTCCGGACAACCGCCTTCACCCCAACTCGCCCCTTTCCCGCGACCATGTCATGCCCGTACGCGTCGCTTCGGCGCGTGGGGTGGAGACGTGGTCGAGGGGCGGAAGGGGCGTCGGGGCCGGCGGATGGTTCGTATCAGGGTGGGCTGAGGTGGGCTCCTCCGTGCACGCGTTGCACTTCGTGCTCGCACCGACCCCGAGGAGCACCTCATGTCACCCCGCTACGTCCGTGTCCGCATCGACTCGATCGTCGTCCACAAGCCGGACGACATGAGTGAGGAGCCCGGCTCGTTCGCCGAGTGGTACGTCCAGGTGGAGCTGCCGGGAGGCCTGCGGCGCGTCATCGGCAACGAATGGGTGGCGGCCGGCACGGTGCTCCCCGTGAACATCCAGTCCTCAGTGATCGACCTGCAGGCCGATCCGAATGCGCGCTTCTTCGTGGTCGGCTTCGAGCACGACTCGTCGTCGGCGAACGACGAACTCCCGACGCTGGTCGCGCGCCTCGCCACCTTGCCGACGGGAGCGTTCACGGTGTCCGCTCCTGCGCACGCCGACTTCGAGTACGAGGTGCGGGGTTGGCTCACCGACCTCGATGCCAGCCCGTGGCACGTGGTCAGCCCGACCGGCCTGGCGTACTACGGCTGGTCCGAGCGGAACGAGGTGTGGCACTCCGGACGGGCGATGTCCGCCGTGGCCTTCGACCGTGAGCTGGCGGCCGTGGGGTCGGACACGGGCGGCCTGTGGACCGCCCTGCTCGACAGCTCGATCTGCCACAGCAACGCCTGGGCCGACCCCGACATCCGCGCCATCGGGCACGCGTCGCGGTGGCCGAGCTCGCTGCTGGTAGGTACCCGGCAGGGCTGGTTGTACTCCGCGGGTGCGGTCGGCCCGGCCACGGCGGTCTCCAGCGACGCCTCGGTGCTCGCCGGGTTCGGTGGGTCGATCAACCAGTTGCACCTCGCCACACATCGGGGCGAGCCGGTGTGGCTGATGGCGACCTCCGTCGGCGTGTGGTGGAGCCTGTCGGGCTTCACCTCCGGCAGGTGGATCCGCGCGCTCGACTCCACGGGCCGGCCCGCTGTCATCGCCGCCTTCTCGATCACCGCGATCGGACGCTCGTCGGACCCGACCGTGGTGGTGGGCCTGGAGCGCGGCACGGGAGGCACGCAGGTGGCGACCGCGCGGTTCACCCCTCAGGGTCTGGTGTTCGACGCCGTTGCCACCGTGACCTCACCGGTTCCGGGGAACACGATGAACGTCTCGGTCTGTGCGTCGCCGCTGGACAAGAACCCGCGCCGGATGTACCTGCTGTGCTTCGAGGACTCGCAGGACGCCCCGGCCAGCGGGCTGTTCCGATCGGACGACTTGGGCCGGACGTGGGCGCGCTGTGCGATGAACACCGGTGACGCGATCTACGGCTCGTTCACCGAGGTCGCCGGCACGCAACGGAACGGCGGCCTCTTCCGCCATGTGGCCATTCACCCGACCGACCCCCACGTCGTCGCCGTGCCCGGCCTGCACACGCAGGTGTCCGTCGATGGCGGCGCGAACTCGCTGACACTGAGGGGCGAGGGCTTCCACGAGGACAGCCACGAAGTCCGCTTCGCCAACCCGGACGGCGACATGATGGTGATCGCCAGCGACGGCGGGGTGCTGTTGGTCGAAGGGCTGACGGCGATGATCGCCCACGGCCGGGCGCGGCCGGGCGAGGCTCGCGCCGCGGTGAAGTTGCTGCGCGGCGACTCCCGCCTGAACCGTTTCCTGCCGACCTTGCAGGTGTCCGGCGTGCTGCGGATGGGCGGCTACTACGGCGTCTTCTCGGCATCGTCGGACGGGGCCGCCGACGGGGTCATCGCCGTCGGCCTCCAGGACAACGGTCAGCTGGAACGCTCGTTCTCGATGACGGGCGAGTGGCGCCGCTTCGGGGGAGGCGACGGCACGATGATGGCCACCACGCCGTCGGGCATCGTGCTCGGCGTGTCGCAGGAGGTCGCCCATTCCCTCAACCCGGACGCCGGCGACGTGGTCGCCAGCCGGATCGAGAACGGGTTGTCGGGCGTGGGGGTACCTCCAGTGTTGCTCGCCGGCACCGCGGCGAAGTTGTCTCGCCAGGTGGAGGAGGACCTCGTGTTGGCGACGGCGCGAGGAGGCGGGTGGACGGGCGGTGCCCCGGTCTACGCGGCGATGCGCAACCGGCAGTCGATTCTCGGCGGCCCGCAGGAGGACATCACGCTGCTCGAGTTGCGCTGGACGGGTCTCGCTCACGAGTGGCGGCAGGTCATTGCTCCGTGGCCTCGGCTGCGCGGCACCGTGTCGTCGATGGCTGTCGACGGAGGCGCCTACATCGCCATCGGGACGGATCAGGGTGAGATCGTGATCCTTGAGACGGCCACGATGTCGGTGAGGGTGCCGAGGCTGGTGGTCGGGCCCGGCTCCCCCAGCACGGACCGCATTCAGAGCATCGACGTGGTCGACGATCGCGGCGTCTACGCGGTCACGTTCGGGGGAGTGTTGTGGTTCATCCCGTTCGCCGGCGCGCCGCGCGCCATCCCCACCTGGCCGATTGCCAGCGCCATCCGGTCCGGCAGCGTCGCAGTCCCCGTGGCCGTCGCCGCACTTCGTTCTCAGGCGCTCGGCCTGGCGCTGGCCACCGGACGCGACGTGGTCATCTCGCTCGACGACGGGCTGACATGGCGTGCGGCCTCCACCGGCCTGCCGGTCGCGCCGCACCTCAACGGCCTGCGGACGGTCGACATGGGGGGCGAGGAGTACCTGCTGGCCTCCACGTGGGGGAGATCCCTGTGGCAGGCGGCGGTCAGCCAGTTGCTGCATCCCGCATCCGTGGGCTGAGCGATGCCGACGTTGTGGGTTGCACTCGTGGCCTTCGGGTCGTTGCTGCTGTCGTCGGTGGCCGGCTATGGAGGCAGCCTGATGCTGGTCCCGGTGCTCGCGGCCACCCTGGGCGCCAAGGAGGGCATCGCCCTCGCGGCCCTGATGCTGGCAGTGAACAATGTGTGCAAGGTGGTCGCCTACCGGGGCTCGCTGGGGCTGCGGAAGGGGTGGCCGCTGCTTCCGGTCAGCCTCGTCGGTGCGCTGCTGGGAGGGCTGTTGTTGGTCGAGTTGCCGCGCACGGCTGTGGTGTGGGCCCTGGTGGTGGTCACCGCCGCCAGCTTGGCGATCGAGCTTGCCGGGCCCGGATGGTTGCTGCACCAGCAGCCACGGATGGCCGTGCCGTTGTTGGGTGCGTCCTCCGTGCTGTCCGGCGTGTCCGGTTCGTCCGGCCCGCTGAAGGGCATCGCCATCCGATCGTTGCGGCTCGGCCGGATGGAGCACGTCGGGTTGGCGAGTTGTGTGTCGCTCGTCGCCGACGCCACCAAGACCGAGGTCTTCCGGCGGTCCGGCATCCTCGCCGGGGTGGACCTCTCGATCCTGTTGGTCTGCCTTCCGGCCATGCCGGTGGCCGCGCTCGTCGGGCAGCGCGTCAACCTGCACATCGGTGAGTCGACGTTCCGCGCCGTGTTCTGGGTGGTGGTGTGCGGCTACCTGGCGCGGGTGGTGATCGGGTGGTGACGGGCTATCCGCGCGGGTGACGCGGGAGCGCCGTGGCCGTCAGGGGAGGACGACGAGCTTGCCGCGGACATGGCCGGCGCCGAGCTCGGCGAAACCGGCCGCCGTGTCCGCGAGGGGGATCGTGCGGCCGACCGCCGGCTGCACCGTGCCCGCGTCCATCATCCCGGCCAGTACGCGCACGTCGTCGCCCTTGATGGCTGCCAGCAACGGAGCGGCTCGCCGGCCGCCGACCGTGAACGCCAGCTTCAGCCGCACGAGCGTGCCCAGCGGGCCGATGACGCGGCCCGTCTTCTTGCCGCCGATCACCACCTCCACGCCGCCCTTCACCAACACCCGCTTCAGGGCGCGGGCGGAGTGGTTGCCCTGGTTGTCGATGATCACGTCGTAGCGCTCGGGGCGATCGGTGAACTGCTCCACCGTGTAGTCGACGACGAGGTCGGCGCCCAGTGACCGCACGAACTCCACATTGGTGGTGCTGCAGACGCCGGTGACCGTGGCCCCGAACGCTTTGGCGATCTGCACGGCGAAGCTGCCGACGCCGCCGGCCGCGCCGTTCACCAGGACACGGCTGCCAGGCTGGACGGAACCCTTGTCGCGCAGGGCCTGCAACGCGGTCACGCCGGCCACGGCGACGGCCCCGGCTTCCGCCCACGTGGTTCCTTCCGGCTTGCGAGCCAGGGAGCCAGCCTTGGCGATGGCGAGGCCCGCCACGGCGCCGTCCCCCGCGCCGAACACCTCGTCGCCGATGCTGAGCTCGGTGACACCGGGGCCGAGGGCCACGACCACGCCGGCGACATCCGTGCCGATGCGACGCCCGGGCTTCACCCGGAACCCGCCCTGAGTGCGGCCGATCCACGGCACGCCGGTGAGCATGTGCCAATCCAGCGGGTTCAACGATGCGGCGCGCACTTCCAGGAGCACCTGGCCCTCGCCCGGCTCGGCCTGCTCGACGGTGCGCACCTGCACCTGCTCCGGCCCGCCGAAGCGGTCGTGTACTGCTGCGATCGTCGTGACCATCTCGTCTCCCTTCGTACGTACGGTGTACGTTGACGTACACTGTACGTTCATGGCTCGCACTTCGCAACGCGCCCCGCTCACGGCCGATCGCGTGCTGCAGGCCGCACTCGCCCTGGTGGACAGGGACGGGGTGGATGAGCTGAGCATGCGCAAGCTGGCGAAGGAACTCGGCTTCGAGGTGATGTCGCTCTACAACCATGTGGCGAACAAGGACGAGGTGTTGGCCGGCATCGCCGACCTCGTTGCCGCCGAGATCGAGCCACCGGAGGCCGCCCCCAAGCGGCGCGGCAAGGCAGCGTGGAAGGCAGGCATCCGCCACACGGTGCTGAGTGCGCGCGATGCCTTTCACCGTCACCCGTGGGTCGTGCCGATCTGGCCGGCGGTCGCCAGCGGCCCGCACCGCCTGCGGTTCATGGAGGCGCTGTTGCGCAGCCTGCGAACTGCTGGGTTCGCGCCGGCGGACGCGTACCACGGGTACCACGCGTTGATGATGCACGTGCTCGGCTTCACGCTGCAGGAGCAGAGGTTCGACTTCGGGGAGGGAGGCGTGGTGGCGGCGGCGTCACGGTTCCTCGACCAGTTCGAGGGGGAGGAGTTCCCCTACCTCATCGAGCACATGCACCAGCATGTCGATGCGCCGACGCATCAGGACGACTTCGAGGTCGTGCTGGACATCCTCCTCGACGGTCTCGACCGCCTGCGCGGCCCAGGCTGACCTGCGCGGCCTGCGTCGAGCTGCGGCGGCAGTTGGACGGCGTACTCTGCGAGGGTGCTGAACGACGGGAGCGAGAAGGCCGACATGGTCGCCTGCGCGGCATGTGGGGCCGCCTGGCCGGTGGGGCAGCGGTTCTGTGGCGCATGCGGCGGTGCCCTCGTGGCGGTGGTCGACACCGAGGCGGAGCTTCGTCAACTGACGATCCTGTTCTGCGACCTCGTGGGCTCGACCGAGCTCTCCACCCGTCTCGACCCCGAGGACCTCAGCGACCTGATCCGCGCCTACCACCGGACCTGTGAGGCGGTGATCTCGGCCGCAGGTGGACATGTCGTGAAGTTCATCGGCGATGGTGTGCTGGCCTGCTTCGGTGCACCCGTGGCGCTCGACGACGCGCCGCTGCGCGGTGTGCAGGCGGCATGGGACCTCGTCGAGGCGGTCGCCGCGCTGGCGGCCCCCGACGGCGCGCCGGTCGCCAGCCGCGCCGGAGTGCACACGGGCGCGGTGGTGCTCGGCGCCACCGGTGCGGGCACCGGCCTCGTGCCGCTCGATGTCATCGGCGAGGCGGCCAACCTTGCCGCTCGGCTGCAGTCGTTCGCCGCGCCAGGCACTGTGGTGGTGAGTGGTGAAACGGCGGCGCTGTTGCCGCCGCACGTGGAGTTGGTCGACCGGGTCGAGGCGCACCTGAAGGGCATCGACCGTCCGGTGGACGCCTGGCGCGTCGCCGCGGTCGGTACCCCGCTCGACGAGCTCGGCACGCGGTCGCGGCGTGGGGAGGCTGCCCTGGTGGCCCGCGACGCGGAGTTGGCCATCCTCCTTGGTCGCTGTCACCTCGCCGCCCAGGGCGACCCGCAGTTCGTGGTCCTCGTGGGGGAGCCGGGCATTGGAAAGTCGCGCCTGCTGCGGGAGCTCCGGGACTCCCCGGCGCGCCCGCCCGGGCGTGTCGTCGTGATGCGTGGCCTGCAAGACCGGGCCCTCACGCCCTTTGCTCCGCTCCTCGACCTGTTGAGCCGGCACGGCGACGACCTTCCCGCAGGGCTGATGGCCGAACTGGCCGCGCTGCTCGGGCCGGAGCCCACCGACGCCGCCCGTACGACGCCCGACCTTCGTCGGCGGATGGCGATCGAGGCGATGTGCGATGCGCTGCTGGGGTTGACGGAAGCGACCCTTCTGCTGCTCGTGCTTGATGATCTGCAGTGGTTCGACGCCTCCACGCTGGAGTTCCTGGTGGCGCTGCGCGATCGCGCCGGCGACAGCCCGGTGGTCGTGCTCGGGTCTGCCCGCCCTGAGTGGCCCTCCCCGTGGCCACCGGCGGCCAACGTCACCCTGTTGCCGCTCCCGCGCCTGGCCCCGGCCTCCATCCGTGCCGTGTTGGCGGACTTGGGGGTCACCGATCCGAACGTCGTCGACACGGTGGTGGAGCGTTCTGAGGGCGTGCCGCTGTTCCTGGAGGAGTTCGCCTGGCAGGGCGAGGCCAGCCACCGGGTGGATGTGCCCCTGACGGTGACCGACCTGCTGCGTGCCCGGCTGGAGCGCCTCGGCCCCGAACTCGACCTCGCTCGGGCGTGCAGCGTGTTCGGTCGGGACATCGACGTGGAGGTGGCGGCCGCAGCGCTCGACCTTCCTGCGGACGACCTCCGGGGCCGGCTACGGCAGTTGGTGGCGGCCTCCGTGCTGCGCGAGCGCAGCCGTGGGCGGACGTTCTCCTTCCAACATGTGCTGTTGCGCGACGCCGCGTACGAGACCCTGCTGCGCTCGCGGAAGGTTGCGCTGCATCGCTCGGCGGCGGCCGCGATCGCCCGGCTTGGCGTTACATCCGGGGCAGCATCGGCGGAGCAACTCGCCCATCACTGGACCAGAGCTGGTGAGCACGACTCGGCGTTCGGCGCATGGATGACTGCAGGGAGGTTGGCCACCAACCGCACGGCGCTGGTGGAGGCAATGGCGCACTACGAGGCCGCGGAGGAGGCGCTGGCCGGACTGCCGCTCGGCCCGGACCGCGATCGGCAGGAAGTGCGCCTGCTCCTGGCCAAGGGCCCGGTGATGATGCGGTTGCTGGGCGGCGGGCACCCTTCCCTGCGTGCCATGTATGCGCGGGCAGACGAGTTGTGCGTGGACGAGGCGGACTTGGTGCAGCAGGCGCGCTTGCTCTTGTCGCTCTATTCGCTGTGGCTCTCGACCCCGGACTTCCACGCCGCGCGGGCTGGGGTGCCGCGGCTGTTGGACGTGGCGCGGGAGATCCCGCCGCTGGCCGCCGTCGCCCACTTCCTCGCGGGGTCCACCCTGCATCTCTGCGGCGAGATCGAGGAGGCCACCCGCCACCTTCGACAGTCGCAGGAGTTGAACATGGGCGGTGCGCCCCAACCGGGTAACCCGACTCTTGTGTGGATTCACGGCCTGCTGGGCGACATGGCGTGCGCCCGCGACCCGCAGGACGCCGTGAAGGAATTCGACCATGGCGTGGCGGAACTGGATCGCTACGACGGGGCCCCGTTCGAGCGGGCATGGCTGCACCACACCGCGGCGAAGGCGTTCGCCCAGTGCGGGGAGGTGGAGCTGGCGCGGCCGCATCTGGCGGAGGCGACGGACTTGGCGGCGCGCTTTGGCCTGGCACAGATCGTCCCGCAGGTCGAGGGGGTCGCCGCCTGGATGGCCGCGATGGACGGGGACGGCGAGCTGTCGGCGGCGCGTATCCGTCGCGCGTTGCAGGACATGGATCGCTGCGGGTCCCGAGCGGATTCCTCGCGCCAGCGCCTTCTCCTGGTGCGCGTCCTGCGAGCCGCGGGCGACCTCGACGGCGCGCGGGCCGCCCTGGAGGATGCCGTGCGCTACGTCGAAGAGACAGGCGAGCGGATCCACGCCGCCGACTTCGCCGGTGAACGCGCGGCGCTGGAGATCGACCCAGCCACGCGCTAGTGGTTCACCGGGTCTGCCGGGGCCAGGCCGGTTCGGTTGGCACCCACGGGAGCCGGGAGCCAGGAGACGATCTTGCGCCCAGGGGAGTAGTGCTGCAGTTCCGGCTGCCGGCCGCCGATCCCTGCGGCGTCGAGCAGGGTGTTCTGGCGCATCTCGACCTCGGCCTCGTGGAGCTCCCACAGTTGATGGATCTCGTCCAGTTCGCACACGTGCCCGCGATGCAGGGTGAATGCCGAGTACTGCCCGGTGAGCAGTTCGACGGGCGAGCCGGGGTCGGGCACCTGCGCCGGCTGCCAGCGTGCGTAGTGGGCGTCGAACTCGGCGGCGGCCCTCCCGCGCACCCAGCGCGGCCCGGAGACAGCGCGAAAGCCGTTGCCCTCCGCGTGCACGGTGAGGTTCGGGGAGTGCAGATACGGCAGGCCGGAGGACCGACGGGTGACCCATGAGGTGAACCGGTTGGCACCCTCGATGCTGAGGAAGTACATGCCGTGCCGTCCACGGTGCCGCACCGGCACTGCGAGGTCGATCTCGCCACCGCTGCGCCACGAGCGGGGCATCGGCAACGGCAGCATCCGCAACCGTACGTCGGCCATGTGGAAGGCGATCAGTGCCACCCACGCGCTGCCGTCGTAGGTGACGAGGTCGAGCGCTGGCGGAACCAGCGCCCGTAGCCCGTCGGGGTGGAAGCGGTAGTGCAGGAACAGCAGGTGCTCCTCGATCTGCGCCGCCTGCCACGGCCGCTGCGGCCGGTACTGCTGCAGCGCGGGGTCGTGGAGGACCTCGTTTACCCACTTCGCCATCAGTGCGGGGCCCTCCGAGTGAGGCGGTGCAGGATGCTGCTCAGCCAGTGGAACGGCCGCGGGAAGTGTGGGCTCCACGGCTTGCTGCGGCGGAAGCGGCGCCGGTCGAGCCAGCGGAACAGGGCGAGTGAACGAGGCTGGTGCAGGGCCCAGATCGTGCAGCGGGCCGCGTTGCTGCCCGTGCGTTCGAGAATCGCGTTCACGGCCCGCCGGGCCGCCTCGTTGGCGCCTTCCATCGTCGCCAGGTCGGTGTTCGTCCGGACATAGTCCGAAGCGAGGAACAGGTTCGGGATCTCGGTGTGGGCCTGCGGGCGAACGTCGTGTGTGCCCCGCTCGTTGATGTACAGCGGCTCGTGGTTCGCCGTGGCGACCCCGTCCTCGCCGAAGAAGACGATGTCCGGGTCGATGAAGTAGGAGTGGATGTTGGCGTCGTCGAGTTGCTCCGGTGGCAACTCGGGAAGGCAGCGGCGAATCTGGGCGAGCGTCTCGTCGCGGATCTGGTCCGGGGTGCATTGGCGTGCGGTGAGCCCGTTGTGGCCGGGAGTGTCCCAGTCGGACACGTCCACGGACAGCACACCGTGGACCGAGTGATCGCCGTCGTCCGAGATGCGATGTCGCCAGAACTGGTTCTGCGAGATCGCCGTGAGGCCCCACGGGGTGCCGGCGAACGCGATGTGGCCACTCACGATCGGCGCATCCTGGCGGAGGTAGAACTGGATGCCGGACATCCAGGCCACGTCGTCGCCGAGTGTGCGCGCCGCCGCCAGCGACGGCGCGGCCGCAGCGATGGCGTCGTTGAACAACCCTGTCGCCACCTCCACCGGAAGCGCACAGATGAAGTGATCGGCGGTGACCGTTCGCCTGCCGTCGGGGCCTTGGACCACCGCACCGGCCAGCCGTGCCCCAGGAGCGTCCAGCTGCAGTTCGAGCACCTTGGTGTCGAAGTGGAAGCGCACTCCTTTCCCCTTGAGGTACTCGTACCACGGGCCGACCCACACCTCGTTGGTCGGCCCGTTGAGCAGCCGGTCGGACTGCTTGCCCCATCTCGTGCCGTCGAGCATCAGGGTGACCAGGATGTTGCCCACCGTGCGCGCGCTCGCCTTGTCGCCTGAGGCGGCGATGAGGGTCCGCGTCATGGCGCCGGCGAACCACATCCGGTAGGCGTCTGAACGCTTGGCGGCATCGATGAACTCCACCCACGACTGCTGCTCGTACTCCGCCAGGCTGCGTTCCTCGCAGCTGGTCATCACCTGCCAGAGCTTGCCGACGAAGTACTCGATGTCCTCTCTGGAAAGCACCTTGCGGAAGCCCATCACGTCCGCCAGGTGCTCCACGAGCTCCTTGATGCTGCGCGGCCCGATGCTCGGCGCCTTCAGCGGAGGCCCGTCCTCATGGGCGAAGTACCCCATGGACGCGGCGACGAGGTTGTCCGCCGCATGGCCTCCACCCGGCAGCGGGGTGCGTTGCATGGTGTCGATGATGTGGCGATAGAAGCCGGGGAAGAAGCGGAAACCATGCTCCCCCGGCAGGCCTTGCATGCCCTCGCGTTCGATGACAACCGATCGCGCCTTGCCCCCAGGGATCGTCAGCCGGTCGTACACGTCCACGGTGAAGCCGCGCTCCACCAACTCGTGCGCCGCCGACAGGCCGCCCATTCCCGCTCCGAACACTGCAACGTTCATTCTGTTCCCCGTCCCGTTGTGGCGCACAGTACTTGTGCCGATCAGTGGGCGTGGACGGACCAGCTATGTTGCGCCACGCGGTGGCGGCCCGGCCGCCCTCGTGACGGGAAGAGGCGATGATGGTCATCGAGTCGACGTGGGCTGCCCAGGCGGACGCCGATCTGCGCGCTGTGGAGGACGATCCGGCTGCGCGGCTGGAGTTCGCCCGGGCCTTCTTCACGGCGCACCCGTCCGAACACCTCCACGACTTCGGGAACTCGGAACTGGCGTTCATGGACTGGGAGATCCGCCGTGGCTGTTTGAACGCCACCGACGACCCCGAGCACCCGGGCAGTCCGTGGTGGCGGGCGGTGAACGGTGCTCTCCTGCGCGACGCGAGGGAAGCACACCTGCTGTTCGACGAAGGGAAGACCGCAGCCGAAGGGCTGGGGTCGAACCCGGGCGTGCAGCGGTGGCTGGAGTTCCTCGAGCAGCCGAGCGCCTCCCGCTGGTACGTGGCGCACAACACCTGCATCGCTGCCGGCTATCTGCGGTTCCACGACGATGCTGCGCTCGAACGAGGGCATGAGCAGAAGCTGATGAACCTCGTGCTGTACCGGGTGCTCTTCACCCAGGCCGTGGTGGACGGCCAGCGCTGGACGTTCGGGTGGATGAGCCGGTTCCTGCGGGGGCTGGTGAGCCCGAAGAGCCGGATGGTGGCAACGGTGGTGCACCGCCGCGACCTCTACCCGGGCACCTACCCGCTCAGTAGCGACGACTGCAGGACGCTGGACCGTCGCTTCAACCATCTCGGCAACGTGTTCGTCTCGGTGATCGACAAGGCGGTCATCGGTGGGCAACTCCCGCGGCTGTACAAGTACGCCGCGGACACGCTGGCCATTCCCGAGCTGAGGTCCTTCGCGCGCGGGCACTTCGCCTGCTACCCGTGGGCGGTGCGGATGCACCCGAACGAACTGGAGGCGATCCTGTCGATGGACCCACCGACGTGGGGTGTTCGCATGATCAGCCGAGTCATTCACGGATTCACGGGACGCTGAGGAGGAACGAACATGCGGATGCCCTGGATCATGACGCAACGCTGGGCCCATCTGCTCTACCTGCACTACCGCGTGGACCCTGTGCAGCTGCGCACGCTGGTGCCGGACGGCTTGGAGCTGGACCTCATCGACGGCAGCCATTGGGTCAGCCTGATCCCGTTGCGCATGGAGCGCGTCCACCTGCGGGACATGGTGCCGATCCCTACGACCAATCAGTTCCCGGAGCTCAACCTGCGCACGTACGTTCACCATGGTGAGACGGCGGGAGTGTGGTTTCTCAGCATCGACGCCGCTAGCTGGTTCAGCACCCAGATCGCGCGGCGGGTGTTCCGTCTGCCGTACCACTCGGCGGAGATGACCTTTGCCGAGCGTGACGGCACATACCACTTCACGAGCAGTCGTCGCCGTGCCAAGGAGGTGCAGCTGGAGGTGGAGTACACGCCGCAGGGTGCCCCGAGCCCGCCGCCGGCCGGCTCCGTGCTGGCCGACCTCGCGGAGCGGTACTCGATGTTCTCCGTGAAGCGGTCCGGCACGCTGCTGCGCGGCGACATCTCGCACGACCCGTGGCAGGTGCAGGACGTGGATGCGCGAGTTGGCAGGAACACCATGTTGCAGGCGGTCGGTCTGCGGCCGCTCGACGCGCCGACGGTGGCGTACTCGCCCGGCACGACGGCGGTGGCGTGGCCGATGCGCCGTGTCTCTGCCGGGTAGAGCACCGGCTCAAGTGGTGCTGCGCCGGCCCACAGCGGGACCGCGTCAGGCCTCGACGTGGACCCGGGCGCGGTAGATGCCGTTCTGCCAGGAGGCCGGGCGGAAGGGCGCCCACTCGCCGAGCGGGAGCCGCAAGCGGTCGGCGATGACACCGAGCGCCGCCGGGTTGAACCCGAGGCCGCAGTGGCTCCCGAAGACCTCGATGTTCTCCGACTGCGGGCCCGGCACGTCCACACATGAACGCCACGGCACCACACCGTCGGCCTTGGTGAAGATCGCGGTGGAGGGCACGGCGGGAACACCGGTGTACGGCTCGCGACGGAAGTCCGCGCTGTGCGGGCGACGCAGGCCATGGATCGGTGCCGTGCGGTCGAACCACTTGCCGACGTTGGTCTCCTCGGCGCGGGTGAGGCGGAACGGGCTGCCGAGCGTGATGATGTGGCGCACCTTCTCCGGGAAGCGTGCCGCCAACGCGCGTGAGTACAGGCCGCCCAAGCTCCAACCGACCAGGGTGACCGGCTGGTCGCCGTGGCGGTGGAAGATCTCCTCGAAGCGGTTGATCATCCCGTCCACGATGCGCTGCGACGGGCCGAGGTTCTGCCCCAGGTGCCACCCGTGCACCGAGTAGTCCAGGCGGGCCAGCACGTACCGCAGCGAGGTGGTCGATTGGTCCGAGGCGGTGAAGCCGGGGAGCACCATCACCGGCCGCCCGTCGCCCGTGGGGAGGCGCGTGAGCAGCGGGGTGAGCGCCGTGAAGGCCGTGGCCTCCACCGCCGCACGCCACGGTTCGGTGGCGAAGGTGAACACCGATGGGTTGCGGAAGTGGGGCTGAGTGTGCATCAGTTCCAGTCTTGCACTGCGGGGCAGGTTCACCCAGCCGAACGGCCGGCCGTGCCCCACAGGATCAGCGTGGTGGCCACGGCGAAGTACGCCAGCAAGGCCACCGAGAACGGGGTGACGCTGGTGCTCCCGAAGCTGGCGGCCAACCCGCCGAGCACGGCGCCACCGCCGCTGGTGACGGTGGCGATGATCGACGATGCTGTGCCTGCCACATGTGGCACCGGTGCCATCGCGAGGGCGTTGCTGTTCGGGCTGAGCCCCTGGCCCAACGCCAGAACGACGGAGAGGACGGCGGAGAACAGGAGGAAGTTGGGCTTCCCGCCGGTGGCGACGGCCAGCGCCACGAGGCACACCGCGGCACCGACCCCCACGATCGACATCCGGCGCACCAACCGCTGCACCCCGATGCGCCGCACGAGGCGGGCGTTGTTCAGCGAGCTGATGGCCAGGACCACGCCGATCGCGCCGAAGAACAGTGGGAACCACGCTTCGAGGTCGTAGGTGTTCTTGACGATGCCCTCGCTGGCACCGAGGTAGGTGGAGAGGATGCCGAAGAGCATCGTCATCCCGAGGATCAGCGTCAGCGTCTGGCGGTGGGTGACGACCTCCTTGGCTGCCTGCGCCACGGCCCGACGGGTGAGCGGGCGGCGCAGCTCGGCGGGCAGGGTTTCGGGGAGGCGCCGGGCCCACACCATCAGCCCGACGGCGACGGCACACGGAAACACGAACACCGCCTGCCATGGCAACACCGCGATCAAGCCGGCGCCCGCCGAGGGGGCGACGATCGGCACGAGGAGGAACACGGCCATGATCACCGACATCAGGTGAGCCATCGCGTCGCCGTCGTAGCGGTCGCGGATGATGGCCACGCTGAGCGTGCGCGGGCCGGACGCGCCCACACCCCACAGGAAGCGGGCCACGACGACGAGCGGCCAGGTGGGGGCCACCGCCGCCAGCGCCGCGGAGACGGCGTACAGGGTGAGGCCGGCGAGCAGCGGCCGGCGGCGGCCGAAGCGATCCGAGGCCGGGCCGTACAGCCATGGGCCGATGGCCATGCCGAGGAAGTACGCCGTGACGATCCAGGTGACGGAGGTGGAGTCCGGGCGCATCCCGAACTCGGCACGGATGTCGCCGAAGGCCGGCAGCATGAGGTCGATGCCCAGCGCGCTGGTGGCCATCAGCGCCGTGACCAGGGCGATGAACTCCTTCCCCTCCGCCGTGCGGCGCACCGTGAGGGCGGGCTCGAGCTGGGTGGATGGCACTGGCCCAGGCTACGGACGGCACGGCGGCTGGGAGAATTTCTTGGCTTTCTTGCCGCGATTGGCCGTTTCTCCCGCGCGTGGACCTAGCGTCAACGATGAGTATGCCGCGAATTGGCTACTCATGAAGAGAGTAGAGAAACCAATGCAAGGCAGTGTCAAATTCTTCAATGCTGAGAAGGGCTACGGCTTCATCTCCCGCGAGGGTGGGGACGACGTGTTCGTTCACCACACCAACATCGCGGGGACGGGCTACAAGACCCTGAGCGAAGGCCAGAAGGTCGAGTTCGAAGTCGGCCCCGGCCGCAAGGGCGACGAGGCCCTCAACGTCCGCGCTCTCTGAGCAAAACGTCGTCGAACGCCGCCGGTCCTCGTGGCCGGCGGCGTTTGCCGTTTTCGGGCCGAGCGCGGGTGCGCGCAAACGGCCGAGCCGTCGCACGGCTCAGATCGAGCGGCCGGCTGCCTCCCAGTAGGGGGTGCGCAGTTCGCGCTTGAGCAGCTTGCCGGCCTCGCTGCGGGGCATGTGCTCCACCACGTCGAAACTGCGCGGCACCTTGTAGCCGGCCAGGTGTTCACGTGCGTGTGCCACCACCGACGCTGCCGTGGCGTCGTCCCACGCCGCGCCGGGGGCCAGTTGCAGTGCCGCCTTCACCTGCTCGCCGAACTCGTCGTCGGGAACACCGAACACCGCGGCGTCCACCACTGCCGGGTGGCCGGTGAGGACGCCTTCGATCTCGGCGGGGTAGATGTTCACTCCACCGGAGATGATCATGTCGATCTTGCGGTCGCTGAGGAACAGGTAGCCCTCGTCGTCGAGGTACCCGATGTCGCCGAGGGTGAACATGCCCTCGAGGCGGTGTGCGTCCTTGGTCTTCTCCGGCTCGCCGAGGTACTCGAAGTCCGAGCCCATCATGTTGCGGATGTGGATCGTGCCCGGCTGGAACGGTGCCGCGGCATCGCCGGTGGCGCGCTCGTCGTCATCCTCGGGCTGGATGCGGAGCTGATAGTTCGGCAACGGCTTGCCCACCGAGCCGGGCTTGCGCAGCCAGTCCTCGGCGTTGATCACCGTCACCACGCCGCCCTCGGTGGCGCCGTAGTACTCGGTGACCTTCGGGCCCCACCACTCGATCATCTGCCGCTTCACCTGCGGGCTGCACGGCGCCGCACCGTGGAGGACCAGCTGCAGCGAGTCTCCACGGAACGCCGCCTTCGCGGTGTCGTCGGCGCGCAACAGGCGCACGAACTGGGTGGGCACGAGGTGCACGTTGGTGATCTCGTGCTCGTCGATCAGCCGCAGTGTCTCCTCCGGCACGAAGCGCTCCTGCAGCACCACACTGGAGCCGCCGATCAGCGGGAAGAAGGAGAACGCCCACTGGGCCGAGTGGTAGTGCGGGCCGCACAACAGGGTTCGCCCGCCGGCCGGGAAGCCGATGTTGACCATGCTCGCCGCGGCGAACTGGTACACCTCGGGCGGCGCGCCCACGGGGAAGGCGTTGCTGCGAACCCCCTTGGGGCGGCCGGTGGTGCCCGACGTGTAGAACATCACTCCACCGAGCGCCTGGTCCGCCGGGTCGTCGGCCGATTGGGCTGCCAGGGCGGCCTCGTAGGTGGAGCTGCCGCCCGCTTCGTCATTCTCGTGGTCCACGAAGGCGAACCGCGGGAGGGCGATGCCCTCGGCCGCGGCAGCGTAGGCGGGGTCGACGAACAACGCCTTGGAGTCCGAGTTCTCCACCACGTACTGCACTTCCTCAGCGGCGAAGTGCCAGTTGATCGGCACCAGCAGGACGCCGCTGTGGGCTGCCGCGAGGATGACTTCGTAGACCTCGCGCCGGTTGCCGGAGAGCAACGCCACCCGCTCGCCGGGCTCCACGTTGAGCGAGCGCAGGAGGTGCACCAGGCGGTTCACCCGGCTGTCGAGCTCCCCCCACGATGTGGTGCCGTGCCGATCGGTGAGTGCCGGTGCGCCTGCCTGCGCGCCGTCGTCGCCGTTGATCATCGTGTGCAGCAGTCGTGCCATGGGCGGACTGTAGCCAGCCCCGGCCTCCAACCCCGTCGCGGACGCGTCGGGCGGGGCTAGGGGCCGCGGCCGTGGTCGGCTTCCACCAGTTGCAGGCGCTGCGCCGCGATCCGCACCCGCACGCTCTGGCCCCAGCCGAGCAGGAGGCGATCGGCCTCGATGCCGTCGCCGAACACCACCAGCTCGCTCTCCGCGGTGATGGTGAGTGCATGGCCCTCCTGGAGGCGGCCCTCGACCTGGGTGGTGCCGGTGGCGGGTGACGGCCACGCCTCACGTACGAACCAGCAGAGGGCGGCTTCGTCCGGCCGCGGGAGCTGCATCGTCGACTGGCGCTCCTGCCAGACCGAGCGGCACCACCCGGTCGAGCCGGTACCTGTTCCCACCAGGACACCGGACGACGATTGGCGTTCTTCCGCCTCGCCACTGGAGACCCGATAGCGCGCCGACTGGTGGCTGGGGTGGCCGACGTACAGCTCGTTGAGGGCGCGAATGACCTGCCCGTCGTCCAGCTCGGCTTCCACCATCACCCTGCCGGGGGTGGCGGGGGCCACGCCTGCGGGCAGCATGCGTGCCGCCGCGCCGAGCAGCTGGCGGGCAGCGGCCGGCGGGTGCTGCACGAGCACACCTGGGTAGCGCGCCGGCTCGGGGTTGATGCCCACCACCGGCTGGCCGGTGAGGTACTTGGCCACGTTCGCCACCAACCCGTCCTGCCCCACGGCTACGACGATGTCGTCCGGGCTGAACGCGAAGCGGGCCAGGTCCGCCCGTTCCACCGTGCCACGGCGCCACTCCACCGGAGCGGCGCCGATGGCCGCGGCGAGCGCATCATGCTGTGCCGCGTGACGGGCTTCCACCTCGTCCAGGGTGCGCCCGCGGGTGGAGAGGAAGAAGCCGACCTGCTGGCGGGTGCCATGTCGAGCCACGAGCTCCTCGTACTCGGTGCGCCGGTGCACCACCACCAGCCGTGGTGCCAACGCCATGTCAGGCCTCCGGGCGGGCCGCCGCGGACGGCGTGCCGAGGCGCTCGCTGAGGCCGGCGAACAGCGGCCCGAGGATGTCGGGTGTGAGGTTCAGCGTGCCGATGCTCGGCAGGTTGCCCGCCAGTTCCTTCACCGCGAGGCCAAGGATGGTGGCGGCCTCGAGCTCCCGGTACGCAGCCAGGTGCGCCGCCTCGGCTTCGGCATGCGCGATGCCGACCTCGCGCGTGCTCTCTGCCTTCACTGCCGAGTGCAGCCGGTCGTTGCGCGCCTTGGCGTCGGCGGCGATCGTGGCGGTCTCGGCGGCGGAGTTGGCGGCGATGCGCTCCGCTGCGCCCTGCTCCTCGGCACGCTTGCGCTCGTTCTGGCCCTTCTGCGAGACCAACTGCTCCTCGCGGCGGGCAAGCTCGATCTGGTTCTGCAGCTCGTTCTCGGAGATGGCCCGCTCGCGTTCCACGGCCACCGCCCGACGCTCGAAGGTGGCCTTGTCCGCGTCCTGCTGGATCATTTCGCGGGCCGGTGTCTGCAGGGCACGCTCGACGTCGCTCTCGGCACGCACGGCGATGACTCGCACGTCGGCCACGACGACGCCGATGTCCGCCAGGCGGGTGTCCGCAGCGAGGCCACCCGAGACGCGCTCATGGATCGCGGCGACGCCGTCCGCCAGCGCGGCGGGCAGCGTCATCCCGGCCACGAGTTGCAGGGTGTGTTGCTGGGCCAGCTCGGTGAGCAACCCACCGATCTGCTCCAGGGGCAGGCTGATCCAGCTGCCCTTGTTGGGGTCGATCGCGAAGTCGATCCGGGCCGCCGCGGTGGTGGGGTCTGCGATCCGGTAGGCGATGGTGGCCTGCACCGTGACGTCCTGGAAATCCGCGGTGCGGGCATGGAACAGGAGGGGCTGCTCGCGGTCGTCCAGCGGCACTTCACTGAGGGCTGCGGTGAGCGGGCGGAACCAGAAGGCCTGCCCGGCACCGTCGTGCGCCACCTTGCCCTTCCGCACATGCCGCACGTGGGCGGTGGGGTTGGCTCGCAGGTGCCGCATGAAGAGTCGCTTGGTGATGTCGGCCATGGCCTGTGTCTCCTTGTTGTCGTCAATCAGACGATAATCGCCCGAATTGTATTCGTCAAGATGACGAATAAACTGCCGACCATGGCCGGCCTTCGCCTCACTGCTGCGATCACCGTGGACCTGGTGGTGCTCACCGTCCGCGCCGATCAGCTGCAGGTCCTTCTCGTACGCCGCGGCGCCCCGCCGTTCAAGGGCCGTTGGGCCTTGCCGGGGGGCTTCGTCGAGGACGGCGAGGGCCTCGCTGCCGCGGCGTCGAGGGAGCTGTGGGAGGAAACCGGGGTGGCCCCGGCGGGTGCCCATCTCGAGCAGTTGGCCACCTACGGCGCGCCCGGCCGCGATCCGCGGGGGCGTGTGGTGAGCACGGCGTACCTCGTCTTCTGGCCCGACATGCCGCATCCCGTGGCGGGAAGCGACGCCGCCGCGGCGGAGTGGATGCCGGTGGAGACCGTCCTCGGGTCCGCACCTTCCCGGCTCGCTTTCGACCACGCGCAGATCCTGCGCGACGGGGTGGAGCGGGCGCGGGCGAAGCTGGAGTACACGCCGTTGGCAAGCGCGTTCTGCCGCCCCGAGTTCACGGTGGCCGAATTGCGCCGGGTGTACGAGGTGGTGTGGGGTTCGGCGCTCGACCCGCGCAACTTCCACCGCAAGGTCACGTCGGCGGAGGGTTTCATCGAGCCGGTGGGTACCACGACGCGGCGCGACGGTGGCCGGCCGGCGCAGCTGTTCCGCGTGGGCCGCGCCACACTGCTCTCCCCGCCGATGCTGCGCCCGGGCGACACCCCTGGCCCCGGCTGACCGCCGGCCGCTCGGTGCAGCTCCGATGGTCACTCACACCCGAGGCCGTCGCCGTCGCGGTCGAGCCCGTAGATGTCGGAGCCGATCACGGTGACGGGGCCGCGCACATAGCTGGGCCCGTTACCGCTGCCGCCGGCACAGTCGACATCGGAGTCGATCGGAACGCAGGGCGTGTAGTTGGGGTCGCAGTTCGCCGGCACGCTCACCAGAGGACGGATCGTGGGCGGCGGTGGCGCGGCGGTAGTGGGTGCTGCGGTGGTGGGCGGCACGGTCGTGGCAGGAATGGTGGACGTGGTGGTGGAGGAGATGGCCGCTGGTGGTGCGCTGGTTGCGAGTTGCGGGGGAGGCGCGGCCTCGGTCGTCGGTTCGGGGGCCAGCGTCAACGGGGCGCGGGGCGCCGCGGTGGCAGTGGTGGCGGCCTCCTCGGTGGGGACGGCGCAGGCCACCGCAACGGACGCGACCGCGCCCAGCGCCAGCGCTCTCCAGGTTCCCATCACCACGGAGAGTAGCCACAACGCCGGCCGACAGGCATGGTCGACAGGCATGGTCGACAGGCATGGCCGGCCGCGCTTACACCGTCAGCGGTGGCCGGCCACCATGTAGAACCAGATGGGGAACTTGGCGCCCGAGTCGCGGATGGCGGCGCGCGCCGCGAGGATCGTACGGCCGGCTTCGGTCTGGTCGTAGAACCAGTCCTCCATCGCCCGGCCCACCGGCGGTGGGCCGTCCACGAGCTCCAGCGCGGCCTCCTCGTAGGAGTTGCGGATGTCGTGGCACACGGCGATGGTGTTGCCGCCGGGCAACCCGGCATCCTTCCAGTCGGTCCCTCCCGCGATGGAGTGCAGCACGGCCAGTGCGGCCGGTACGCCGTCGGCGTCCGTCACCCGGCCGACGGCGGTGACGCCGCGGCGAGCGAGGAGGCGGTCGTAGGCCTTGCGCAGCCCGCGGGCTTCGTCCACCGCGGGCGGCAGCGATGGGTCGAACCGTGGCGGGAGCGCGCACGCCAATGGCTGCTCGTCGCTCTCGATGACCTCGGGGTGGTCCACCAGCACGGGGCCGCTGGGCGCGTCGAGGAGGGCGAAGGCGCGGGCCAGCACGTCGTGCTGGAAGGCCACGTCGCCCGGCTTGCCGAGCGGACGGCCGAGCGGGAACTCGCAGTGCAACGCGCGCGGCGGCGAGACCTTCTCGCACATCGGGCGGATGGACGACAGCACCACCGTGGCGATGCCGGCAGCCTCGAAGATGTGGGCGAGCACACTCACGGTGCGCGTGCAGAGTGGTCAAACGGGGGTCAGCAGCACCACGTCCACGCCGTCGGCCTTCAGCGCCGCGGCGGCGCGCGGGCCGCTGTCCATGCGGATGGTGGCCAGGTCGTCGGGTTGGTTGCCGGCGAAGGAGAGGTGCCGCGGCGCCACCGCGCCGATGACCCCCTGCGCGGCCAGTTCTTCCAGCCGGTCGATCGGGTAGACCACGTTGAGGTCGAGCACGATCCCGGTGTGGTCGAAGTTGGGGCTCCAGTGCCCCATCACCAGGTCGCGCCGGTCGCGGGCCAGAACCCGGTAGCTCGTGTCGCCCGCACTGAACGAGTCGTCGTCGGGGGTGTGCAGCGCAGCGCTGGTGACGATCGCCACGGTGCTCTCGGCGAGCGGCTTGGGGTTCACCCACGCGGGGCTCGGGTACTCCGGCGCGGGAAGCCCCGCTGCGTAGGCCCGCATCGCCTGGTCACCGTTCATCGCAACCTCCATCCGTCACGGCCGAGCGTAGCCAGCGGGACCGGCAGGGGTCGACGGCGGGCCGACCCCCGTGTGCGAACTCGGTGTGACGATCGTGCGCCCCCGCTCACCGACCGGAGCGAGGTTCGCTACGCTCCCGAAGGTCCGCTCAGGGGAGGTCGTGTGATGGTGTGGTCGCGTTCGTCAGTCGGCACGGTGAGCACCCGGCGCGCCTGGGCTGCTGCCATGGTGGTTGCGGGGCTGCTGGCGGCCTCGTGCAGCGACGGCTCGGGCTCCGCGGGGAGCACTCCGCCGCAGGACACGACGTCCGTGTCGGTGGTGCCGTCCTCGGACCCCGTCGTCACCACGCCGGTCACCGACGTGCCGGAGGTGCCACAGGTGCCGGCCGGCGTGAACTGGGTCGCGAGCGCGGTGGTCTCCGACGGCGACGTGGCTCCGCTGCCCTCCTTCGCCGACGTCACCGCCACCGCCGGTGTGCCGGCCCCGCCTGCCGGGTACCCGTTCCAGCAGTCGCTGTACACGCTCGTGCGGTGGGATGCCGCCGGCGTCACGTTCGTCAGTGCGGGGTGTTCCTGCTGGCAGGGGGGCAGCAGCTCCGGTGTCACCGGCCGGCTGCGTGCGCCGCAGTACCTGTTCCGTAGCGACAACGGTGGGGCATCGTGGACGCAGGTCGATCTGGCGCCCGCGCTGGGCAACGGCAACGGCTTCCTCGACGACATCATCGAGGTGGATGGCGCGTTGTTGCTGCAGGCCACCATCGCCGACGACAGCCGCACCCAACCGAGTGTCATCGTCGTGGCGAAGTCCGTCGACGGCGGCGTCACATGGGAGCGCCTCACCGCGCTGACCGGTGAGTCCGACGGACGGATGTCCCTGTTCGGCGATTCCTTCGGGGTGGTCGGCGGCAACCTCGTGCTCGTCGGCGCGGACGTGGTCTGCGACTTCGACGGCAACAACGCGGTCCAGAGCGTCGGCACCTCGCTGCAGACGCGGCTGTGGACGTCGTCCGACGGCGGCGTCACCTGGGTGGCGCAGGCGAAGGCCGACACCGCGCTGGACAGCAAGCCCGCCCCGCCTGCCGACGCCACCGGCTGTGCGACCCTCGACCTTCAGGCACGAATCGACCAGTACTCGGTCACCCCCAGGACGATCGAGTTCCAGGACGACACCATGTTCGTGTGGTCGCAGGACGGGTCGAAGATGGCCTCGTCGAGCGACGGGCTGTCGTGGAGCACCGCCACGCTGGAGGGCGCGGCGCCGGTCCCCGTGGAGTTCGTGGACACGGTGGCGAATTCGGACGCCGCGGCCGTGGTGGCCACTGCCGACGGGTTCGTGGCGGTGAACCTGGAGGTGCGCCGCACCGCGGCGGATGAAGCGACCTTCTCCGGGTCGAGCCGCTCCGTCGTGGCGTGGCTCAGCGCCGACGGCGCGACGTGGGAACGCCTGCCGTCCGGGCGGCCGTTGTCCGTCGGCGACGCCCGGCGGTTCAGGTTCGTCCCGACGGAGGCCAGCATCGGGTTGGTGGCCCTGCCCTCGACGGCGTGTGTTCTCGACCCTGCCCGTTGCCAGGTCGCAGGTGGGGCGTCCGAGGTCCAGCAGGCGTGGGAAAGCGTTGCCGGCCCGGCCGAGGAGTGGGTGGTGTGTGCGGCTGCGGCCGGCGCCAACTGCGCGTACGCCGAGACGCTCACGGGCGTCGAACCCGGCGTCGACCTCAGCGGTATCAACCTGACGGGAGTCGTGCTGCAGGACCTCGACCTCACCGATGTCAGCTTCGCCGACGCCGAGATGGTCAACGCGGGGATCGTCGGCTCGGTGCTCGACGGCACCGACTTCAGCCGCGCCAACCTCAGCCTGGGGACCCTGCGCGGGGACCTGAGCACGGCCATCCTCGATGGCACGAACCTGACCAACGGGTTCATCACGGGCGAGTTCTTCGCCGGCGACTACTCCACCGCCATCCTCACGGATGTCAGTGTCTTCCTCGACGGGTCTCCACTCCCGGCAGGCACGAGCTTCGCGGGGATGGATCTCACGGGCTGGAGCTTCGACTCCTACGACGCGCAGGCGGACATGACCGGCGTCGACTTCTCGGGCGCCAACCTCACGGACGTCAGCTTCAGCGGCGTCGACCTCACGGGCGCGGTGTTCACCGGAGCGAACCTGACCAATGTGTACTTCTCCGAGTTCGGCCAGGTCCCGGTCACCTGCCCGGACGGCCAGCCGGTGCTGGCAGGGTCGTTCGGCCCGGCGGCGTGCCGCCTGCCTGCGGCCTGACCCGGGCCTGACCCGCGCCGGGCTCGTGTGCCGGGCCCGCCTGCCGGCGGGGAGTGGCTCGGGAGGGTGAGCGGCGACCGAAATCCTGCGGCACAATGACCGTATGGCACTGCGGCACACACAACTGGAACGTCTCCGCGGTGGCGACTTCGACGTGCTCGTCATCGGCGGTGGCATCAACGGCGCGGTCACCTCGGCAGCGCTCGCCGGGCGCGGGGCGAACGTCGCCCTCGTCGACCGTGGGGACTTCGGCAACTTCACCAGCCAGGAGAGCTCCAACCTCGTCTGGGGCGGGTTCAAGTACCTGGAGAACTACGAGTTCTGGCTGGTGTTCAAGCTGTGCCGCAGCCGCAACCGGCTGATGAAGGCCTACCCGGACAACATCAAGGAGATCAGCTTCCTCGCCAGCCTCGACCAGACGTCGCCGTTCCCCCCGTGGTTCGCCGCACTCGGGGCATTGGGCTACTGGGGCATCGGCCTGTTCGGCACCCGCTACCCGCGCCTGCTCAGCACCGACAAGGTGGAGAAGGAAGAGCCGGTGATCGACACGGTGAACGTGCGCGGAGGTGTGGAGTACCGCGACGCCTACCTGGTGGACAACGACTCGCGGTTCGTGTTCTCCTTCGTGCGGTCGGCGGTCGAGAGCGGCGCGACGGCGGCGAACTATGTGGAACTGGTGAGCGCCGAACGCAAGGGCAACCGCTGGGTGGCGCAGCTGCGCGACGTGGACAGCGGGGAGGAGTTCACCACCAGGGCCAAGGTGTTGGTGAACGCCGCAGGGCCGTTCGTCGACGGCTTGAACCAGCAGTGGGGCGTCAACACGGATCACCGCATCGTCTACTCCAAGGGCATCCACCTGGTGGTGCCCCGGCTCACCACCGATACCCACAACCGCGTGCTGGCGTTCTTCGACGACACCCAGCGCCTGTTCTACGTCATCCCGATGGGCTACCGCTCCGTCATCGGCACCACCGACACGCGGGTGGGTGAGGCGCACACGACTGTGCTGCCGGAGGACCGGGCCTTCCTCCTCGACCAGATCAACCGCCGCCTCAACCTGCGCAACCCGCTCACCGCGGAGGACGTGATCGCCGAGCGCTGTGGGGTGCGCCCGCTGGTGGTGAAGAGCGGCGGGAGCGACCAGAAGGAAGTGGACTGGACCTCGCTGTCCCGCAAGCACGCCATCGAGAGCGACCGCAAGCAGAAGCTGGTCACGGTGTTCGGCGGCAAGCTCACCGACTGCCTCAACGTCGGTGAGGAAGTGGCGGCGCAGGTGCAGAAGCTCGGCGTGCCGCTGGAGAAGGACCTCGGCAACTGGTACGGGGAGCCCGCCACCGAGACCCGCGCCGAGTTCTACCGTCAGGCCCGGCTGATGAAGCTCGACGCGCTGCGTGCCAAGCCGGGCACGGAGCCGCTCACCGACCGCCTGTGGCGGCGCTACGGGCGGCGCGCCTTCTCGATGCTCGAAGCCATCCGCGACGATCCGCGCATGGGCGAGGACATCATGGAGAACGCCGACTACCTGCGCGTCGAGTTGAACCTGGCGGCCAACACCGAGCTGATCTGCCGCATGGAGGACTTCATGCGACGCCGCTCCAAGATCGAACAGGTCGTGCGGATGGGCGACATCCGCAGTTCCGCCGGGCTCGACGAGGTGGCCCGCATCCTCTTCGGCGATCAGGCCGAGCAGCGCCTGGCGGAGTACCTCGAAAGCCGCGCCCCCGTCGCCTGACCCCCTCCAGATGTTGGCGCTGGCACCGCGCCGGATGCGGCGCGAACGCCAGCTATTCGCGTTCGATGCGGTGGAGGCCGCTGGCGGGTGTCCACCACTCGACGACGAGCAGCGTGGCCTCCGGGTTGAGGCCGGTGACGACGACCTCGGTGATGTCGGCGACGAACGAGTCGCCCTGTGGGCCGTCCTCGCCGGGCTCGGTGACGGCGCCGGCCGCACGCGCCGTGCCGCTGACCTTCGCCTCCCCGGGCCAGTCCTTCTCCTGCCCCTCGACGGGGTGGACGGTGGGGCCGTGCAGCGCGAAGCGCGGGTCGCGCAGGAGGTCGGCGCTCTTGCGGGCGCCGCTCATCGAGCCGAAGCGCAGGTCGCCGTCGACGAACTCGCACTCGATGCCCGAGATGCGCGGCGAGCCGTCCGCCCGCAGGGTGGCGATGGTCTTGTGCCGGCCGCCGTCGAACAAGGCCCGCTCCCGCGCGGCGAGCTCGGGTGCTGCCGCTTCCACC